>JAPLEF010000014.1 GCA_026391525.1 Sphingobacteriales bacterium | reverse complement strand
ACTAAAAAATGCAGCTTAATAGCTGCAAAATCACTTCTTAAAAACACGTTTCTTAAAAAATCTTCTCTTCGCAAAAATTAAAAACTCAATAATGAGTAAAATGAAAAAAGGCTGTACCAAATAGTTTTGATACAGCCTCTATCAGGTTGTGCCATAATAGGTAAGCGACGGCAGATGTTGATAAACATCCGGTAACCGTTAGATATCCGGATATCAGCAACCATCTGGCTTATCCCCACCTAATTGAAATTCATGAAGAACTCTTTTTTGGCTGTTTGCAGGTAAACGAAAAACAACTTGTTTTATTGCTTATCAGGATTTTGCAAATGCAACTTTCTTTTTCCCTTTTCTTCAACTCTAGCATATTTATTGGTTAATGAGTTATGCTAACCTCTACTTACATGTTCAATTTAAATCCTTCCATACCTGATGTAGTGAAGTTTATTGGCATCCCTGTTGAACAAGATGGTCAACCTTGCTTCAACGAATCCCCCCCAAAAAAAAATTGCCTAACCACAAACACCACATAGCCTATGCCTGCTTCAGAAAACCTTATACTCCTGCCACAGGAAGTGTCTACACAAGAAAGCATCCGTATCATCAGCCGGACCGGGAAATTTACAACCACCACGTATGAGATCTATAATTTTTCGGGAAAGCTGATCCGTAAAGGAAGTATTGACGCGTCTTGCAATGAATTCAGTTTACGGATGGCCGGAATGCAAAAAGGTAAGTACAATTTACAAATGGGTGAGGAAATGCTTGCATTTTGTATCAGCTAAGCTACCTCTGCAAAAATTTTATATTGGAATTTTATTGAATGTAATATCTTTTCGAAAAGATTTTCCTTGTATATCTTTTTATTCCTATGAATTGTTTTGTACATTCACCAAAAAACGCTTTATGAAAATTTTTGTAGCCGGTTTACCATACGACCTGGATGATGCAGAACTTGAAGAAATTTTTGAAAAATTCGGAACCATTGTTTCAGCAAAAGTGGCCATCGACAAAGAAACCGGAAAAAGTAAAGGTTTTGCTTTTGTAGAAATGAAAAACAGGGAAGAAGGATTAGAAGCCATTGAGGGTTTGAACGATATTTCCCTTGGAAAAAAACCACTGGTTGTGAAAGAAGCGGAAGAGCGTTCTGGTCCGCCACGGGGTGGTTCTTCAGATAATATCCGTCGCAACAATTCCGGTGGAGGAGGCTATAACAGTGGAGGCTACAACAACCGCAACCGTTAATTGGATTTTCATCACCAACTATTTTAAAGAATCAGGATTGCTGGCTTAATTCCATACGCTTACGTACCTGCCATTCTTGTTGAAGCATCCCCATTTCAACGATACTTAACCACTCCCCATCATTCCATAATACATCACGGTGCACGCCTTCTATGCTGTAACCTGCTTTTTGATAACAACTGATAGCAGCAGTATTTGCAGTGTATACGCCTAAACTGATGCGATGCAATTGCAATACCCCAAAGCCAAGGTCCGAAACCGCTTCCACCATTTGACGGCAATATCCTTTACCCCTGCTTTTCTGATCTCCAATCAAAACCCTGCTGATTCTGCCACTCATGTTTTTTCTGCTGATACTGCCCAACGAAATGTGACCAACAACTTTTCCTGTTGTACCATCAATGGCTTTATAAACAAATGCGTCGGATGTTACCGGGTCGTTGGTATTGGAGATATACCATTGCAGGCTTTCATGGTTTAAGGGATAATTAAACAGGTTGCCCGACCAAATGATCAGTTCTTTTTCATTGCTGATCCAGTTGATGAGCTGATCGAAATCTTCAGGTGTAAAAGGCAATAATTGAATCATTCCGGTAATCGCATTTAGAAGATCAAGGTAATGATTAATGCCTGGTAATGCAAAAAGAGGCTGTATCAAAACTATTTGGTACAGCCTTTTTTCATTTTACTCATTATTGAGTTTTTAATTTTTGCGAAGAGAAGATTTTTTAAGAAACGTGTTTTTAAGAAGTGATTTTGCAGCTATTAAGCTGCATTTTT
>JAPLEF010000055.1 GCA_026391525.1 Sphingobacteriales bacterium | reverse complement strand
TGTACGTCTTAAAAGGAATGTTTCGTTTGCGCATAAGATGAAAACAACAAAAAGTATTCTCAGTTTATTCAAACTAACACTATCCACATACTTGGGGATAAAAAATAAAAAAAGAGGCTACCCTTTTGAGACAGCCTCTTCCATTAATTTAAAAATAGAGTTGTTATTCTGCCACCACTTCAAATTCAACTTCTGTTTCATTGCCATGCCCAAAATCAATTTTGGCTTTGAAAACACCCAGTTCTTTCACCTCGTCAATGATTAGGATTCGGCGACGGTCGATTTCATAACCTTTCTGTTCTTTGATAGCACGGGCAATCTGTACAGAAGTAACACTTCCGAAGATTTTACCACTGGTACCGGTTTTAGCACCGATTTTCAGAGCACCATCGTTCAGAACAGCAATAACAGACTTGATTTCAGCCATCAATTTGGCTTCTTTCTTAGCTTGTTGCTTCATTTTCTCATTCAATTGCTTGAGGTTACCAGGATTGGCTTCCACAGCAAATTTTTTCGGAATGAGATAATTACGGCCGTAGCCGTTTTTTACGGTTACCAATTCATTGGCTCCGCCCAGGTTGTTTACGTCCTGGATTAAGATTACCTGCATGTGTTTGCATTTTTACCCAATTCCATTTTATTGGAACTTTCTCCTTTTAAGGATTAGGGTGGTGAAAAAAATTGTTCTAGAACCTTTATTTCATCAGGTCGGTAACATAAGGAAGAATCGCCATCTGGCGGCCTTTCTTAACAGCCTGACTTACTTTGCGCTGGAACTTCAAAGAGTTTCCGGTGATGCGGCGCGGCAATAACTTGCCTTGCTCATTCAGGAACTTTTTCAAAAAATCTGCATCCTTATAATCAATATAATGAAGGCCCATTTTTTTGAAGCGGCAGTATTTTTTTGGGCGCTTCTCAGCTTTGATCGCCGTTAAATACTTGATTTCATTTGCTTTTGCCATGGTTATGCCTCCGCTTTTTCTGTTACTGAATGTACACCACTTCTCTTTTTAACATTGTACTCAACGGCGTATTTATCGAGTACAGTGAACATGTGACGCATGACTGATTCGTCACGCAAAAGTTGAATTTTCAACTTTTCATTGAAGCTGGTTGACGCAGTATACTCCAATACCCAATAAAGACCGGTGGTCTTTTTGGCAATCGGATACGCCAGTGATTTTAGTCCCCAGGGATTCGTGTGCAATACCTCTCCGCCGTTTTCTTTAACAAGCGTTTCGTATTTTTTCTGAGCGGCTTTATATTCCTCTTCAGATAGCACAGGGGTAAAAATCACCATCAATTCGTAGTTGCTCATTTTCCCTGTTTTTTGGTTTAAAAAAAATTAGTTAATCCCGTTATTTTGAACGGGCAGCAAAGCTACATAGAAATTATCAGAATAAGCTGTTTAATAAGGCTTTTTTTCAGGCTTGCAGCACATTTATGGTTCCCAACTTTCTACCCAATATCCTTTGTCATTTTACATTGATGTGAAAACCTACTCAGCATTAGTACTATTTTATACCAATGTGATTTATATAATATGCCAATATTTTATAAATCTTAAATGCCGATGGTATCAAACAAATAGTACAATGAGGCGATAGCCGATATTGGACTATATTGTTTGTCCAATCGGTATTAAATCCTATCAAACTCCATACTTAAAATAAAAAAACCTGCCAAAAGGCAGGTGAATAGGTTTAAAACAGGGATTTTTCTTTATTTAGCCAGACGATTCACTTTCAAAGCCAGTTTCCTTTTCAGGTTAGCTGCTTTGTTTTTGTGGATAGTACCGCGTTTAGCCAATTTGTCGATCATGGAAGCAACTGCAGGCAACTTTTCGGAAGCGGCTGCTTTTTCTTCGATTGCCCTGATGTCGCGGATGGCATTACGGGTGGTTTTGCCATAATAGCGGTTGCGCTCATTGCGTTTGGTGCTTTGACGAACATCTTTTCGGGTTGCTGCGTGATTTGCCATGTATTCTTTTTTTGGGCTGCAAAGATAAGGATAAATGTGGATTATCGAAATCAATACTGCATTTTTTTGGTTTTCTTTTTCTGTTCCCGCTATTTTTTTTCCGCTATTTATTGTTTTCCGGGTTTATAGTCTTACCATTTTAGCCGATATTTGCAGCCAATTTAAAGCTACCGTTTCCACATTTATACAATAAGCAACAAATGAAGGACTTTCAATATGTTACTAATGCGCATCCCGGTTATATTGAGCAGGTTTATCAGGAATTTTTGAAAGATCCTGACAGCATCGATCAGGATATGCGCAAGTTTTTTGAAGGGTTCGATTTTGCTATTTCATCAACAGGATCCCTGAAAGTGCCTGATCATGCTGCAGTTCAGTCGCTTATGAACGGCGAATCGGCCCACCAGCTGGCTAAAGAACTGGGTGTTTACCGGTTGATTAAGGCTTATCGGAAAAAAGGACATCTGATTGCAAAAACCAATCCCATCCGCGAACGCATCAACCGACAGGCCAATCTGGAGCTTAGTTTTTTCGGACTTTCGGATGCAGATCTCGACACATCATTTAATAGTGCAAGCTTTGCCAACCTTCCCAAATCAACCCTCAAAGCCATACTGGAGCATCTCAACAAGTGTTACAACCACCATACCGGATTTGAATTCACTTACATCAATGATGCCGCCAAAATTACCTGGCTTCAGCAAGCCATTGAGAAAACGATGCTCGATCCGGTGCCGCTCCAGCAAAAAAAGCGCATCCTTCAAAAGTTAAATGAAGGAGTGATGTTCGAGAAGTTCCTGCATACCAAATATGTTGGGCAAAAACGTTTTAGTTTGGAAGGCGGCGAAACCACTATCGCAGCCATCGATGCCATTCTTAATACAGCAGCTTCCCTTCAGGTGGAAGAAGTGGTGATCGGCATGGCTCATCGGGGAAGGCTGAATGTATTGGCCAATATCCTCGGGAAAACCTATGCGCAAATTTTCAATGAGTTTGAAGGCAATGCTATCCCGGATACTACCATGGGTAGCGGCGACGTGAAGTACCACATGGGTTTCAGCAGTGATGTTACTACCAGTAACGGACAAACGATGCACCTCAAGCTTTGCCCTAATCCTTCTCACCTGGAAGCCGTTGACCCTCTCGTAATTGGATTTGCAAGAAGCAAGGCGGATGTGATTTACGAAAGCGACTACGATCGAATATTACCGCTACTTATTCATGGCGACGCCTCCATTGCAGGGCAGGGAATTGTTTATGAGGTGCTGCAGATGAGCAAATTGAAAGGATACGATACCGGAGGAACCATCCACTTTGTAATCAATAACCAAATTGGATTCACCACCGATTTCGATGATGCCCGCAGTTCAAATTACTGTACTTCTATTGCCGCAATGGTAGAAGCACCGGTGTTTCATGTGAATGGCGATGATCCGGAAGCGGTAGTACGTGCCGTAGAAATCGCCACCCGTTACCGCCAGGAATTCAATGCCGATATTTTTATCGATATGGTTTGCTATCGCCGGCATGGGCATAATGAAGGAGACGAACCCAAGTTCACCCAACCACAACTGTATGCCATCATCGATAAACACCTTAATCCCCGTGAAGTATATACACAATTCCTTATCGAAAACGGAGAGCCCGATGCCAAAGCCCTGGCTAAAGATATGGAGCAGCTGTTTTTGAAGGAACTACAGGAACGGCTAGACGAAGTAAAACAAAACCCCCTTCCCTATACTTACCAGAAACCGGAGAAATGGTGGCAAAGTCTTCGCAAAGCAACTGCACAGGATTTTTTGCAATCACCGGTAACTGCCATCAAGGCTGATGAACTGCAATGGTTATTCGAAGGATTGATGAAATGGCCTGATGGCTTCAAGCCTTTGAAAAAAGTGGAGAAACTCATCCAGGATAAACAGAAGCTTTTTGCCGACCAGCAAAAAATAGATTGGGCAACGGCTGAACTACTGGCTTATGCCAGTTTAGTGAAAGATGGAAATGATGTGAGGATGAGCGGGCAGGATGTGAAGCGGGGCACTTTCAGTCACCGGCATGCCATACTTTTCGACGAAACCAATAACGAACAATACAACAGGCTGGAATTCCTGTTTACCGGGGAAAACCGTTTCCATATTTACAACTCTTTGCTGAGTGAATATGCAGTTCTAGGATTTGAATATGGATATGCCATGGCCAATCCACATGCACTAGTGCTCTGGGAAGCCCAGTTTGGAGATTTTGCCAATGGAACCCAGATCATTATCGACCAGTTCATTGCTGCCGCAGAAACCAAATGGCAGCGTATGAATGGCGTAGTGATGTTATTGCCTCATGGATATGAGGGTCAGGGCCCGGAACACAGCAGTGCCAGAATGGAACGATTCCTGCAACAATGTGCAGAATTGAATATGGTGGTAACCAATATTACAACAGCCGCCAACTTTTTTCATGCGCTCCGCCGGCAACTGGCCTGGCCATTCCGGAAACCTCTCGTACAATTCACCCCCAAAGCCAACCTTCGGCACCCGGGTAGTTTCAGCAGTATTGAAGCATTCACAACAGGCGGTTTCAAAGAAGTGTACGACGACGAAAAGGTTGAAGATGCAGCAACGATAACCAAAGTGCTCCTTTGCTCTGGTAAGATTTATTTCGACCTTGAAGAAAAACGGCAACGTGAAAACCTTACAGGAACAGCCATCATCAGGCTCGAACAGCTACATCCCTTACCTCAAAACCAGCTTGATGATCTTTATAAGAAATACAGCAAGGCCATCTGGTACTGGGTGCAGGAAGAACCACTCAACATGGGTGCTGCCACATACCTCAGGATGAACTTGAAGCATATTAATTTTTATATCATCAGCCGACAGGCAAGTGCTGCTACCGCTACCGGCTATGCGAAAATTCATGCACACGAACAGGCTGAAATCATCGATAAGGCATTCAGCGTATGAGAAATCGTTGATTAATTGTCGATGCGATCCTATTAATAATTAGTAAAGAAAATAAAAGCCACCGGGCAAAAAAAAATTATGTTTCAAAACTTAAGCGAACGGCTTGAAAGCGCCTTCAAGAACATTAAGGGCCAGGGAAGGATCACCGACCTCAATATTGCCAATACGGTAAAGGATATACGCCGAGCATTGGTTGATGCTGATGTGAATTACAAGATTGCAAAGGAATTCACCGATAAGGTGAAGGAAAAAGCTTTAGGCGCAAAAGTACTGCTGGCAGTTAATCCGGGTCAGCAAATGGTGAAGATCGTGCAGGATGAACTCACCGAACTCATGGGAGGATCGGAAAGTCCATTCAACATCAGTGGAAACCCTGCCATCATCCTCGTGGCTGGTTTGCAGGGTAGCGGTAAAACCACTTTCTCCGGTAAACTGGCCAATTATCTCAAAACCAAAAAAGGAAAATCACCGCTGCTGGTGGCTGCTGATATTTATCGCCCGGCGGCTATCGACCAGTTAGAAGTATTGGGAAGTCAGATAGGCGTAGAGGTATTTAGCGACCGGGAAAATAAAGATGCCGTTTCTATTGCTCGTCAGGCTATCAAGGAAGCCAAACAAAGGAACAAGAATGTAATTATCATCGATACTGCAGGCCGTTTGGCGGTAGATGAAGTGATGATGAATGAAGTGGCCAACATCAAATCGGTCATACAGCCTCAGGAAATATTGTTTGTAGTAGACAGTATGACTGGCCAGGATGCTGTTAATACAGCCGCCGCTTTTAATGAAAGGCTTGATTTTACGGGAGTAGTGCTTACCAAATTGGATGGCGATACCAGAGGTGGTGCCGCCCTTTCTATCAAATACACCGTTAACAAACCCATCAAATTCAGTTCCAGCGGCGAAAAGATGGATACCCTAGATGTATTCTATCCGGAAAGGATGGCACAGCGGATATTGGGAATGGGTGATATCGTAAGTTTGGTTGAAAAAGCTCAGGAACAGTTTGATGAAGCCGAAGCCGCTAAACTGGAAAAGAAAATCAGGAAAAACCAGTTTGATTTCGAAGACTTTAAAACCCAGTTGCAACAGATCAAAAAAATGGGTAACCTCAAAGATTTGATGGGCATGATACCCGGTGTTGGTAAACAAATTAAAGATCTGGATATCAATGATGATGCTTTTAAAGGTATTGAGGCCATGATCAATTCCATGACCATGGAGGAGCGGAGAAATCCCGATCTGATCAACCCCAGCCGTAAACAACGGATTGCAAAGGGAAGTGGAAAAGATCTGGCAGAATTGAACCAATTCATCAAGCAATTCGATCAGATGAAGGATATGATGAAGATGATGAACAAGATGCCTGCAGGCCGTATGCCGGGAATGGGAATGCCGGGCCGTAGATAGGCAATGGAAGATCCATTTGTTTTCATAAAAATATAATACCAATATGATTTATATAATATGCCAATATTTTATAAATCTTATATGCCGATGGTATCAAACAAATAGTACAATGAGGCGATAGCCGATAGTGGACTATATTGTTTGTCCAATCGGTATAATCCTGTTTCTCCAGGATTTGGTGCAGGGCCTGGCTATCAGTACCAACACCACAAGGCAGTACAAACGGGCTTTCAGCAGGGTATGAACATGATCTGAATAACCGGCTCAGCATCTTCGCAGAGCCGCTATTGAATATTCCATTGAAGGGAGTTGAGGATGGCCAGATCAAATTATTTAGTATGGTATTGCAAATGGGTGCAAAATTTTCTTTTTAAGCGGACGGCTTTTTTGAAAACGTGTCTGTAACTTAGGGCATCCATTTTTAGAAAACTTCCTTTTTTGAGCAAAACAACCATTATGCGTAAAAAAATCACCTTTTTACTTTGTTCATTATTTTTAACTACACTCTTTTTTCTTTCCTGTAGTAAAAGTGATCCCGCTGTAAACAACCCAGATCCTTGTGCAGGGAAAAATATTGTGGTTACTGCAACCATTACCCCATCTGCTTCTCCAACCAGCAATAATGGGGCGATCAATGCAGCTGCTAGTGGTAGTTCTGGCTTTACCTTCCGAATCAATAATGGAACCTATCAGGCTTCCGGAGTATTCGCCAATCTGGCACCCGGCGATTATACCGTTGAAGCCAAAGATGCTGATGGCTGTACAAAATCTCAATCATTTACGGTCACTGCTTCGGCTTGTCCAACTATCACCGTAACAGCAACCATCACCAACAGTTCAGGTACAACGGCTACCGATGGTGCAATTGTAGCTGCTGCATCAGGAAGCACCGGCTTTACTTATAGTATCAGCGGAGGGGCATTCCAGGCAAGTAGTACTTTCAATAACCTGGTAACGGGAAGCTATGTTGTTACTGCTAAAGACGGCAATGGTTGTACCGGTTCAGGAACTTTTGTTGTGGCCAGTGCGGGTTGTCCAACAATTACCGTTACCGGAACCAGCACTCCTACTGCAGGGCCTTCAGCTACTAACGGAACCATTTCAAGTAATGCAAGCGGAGGTACTTCACCTTATACTTACAGTATTGATGGAGGTACTACTTTTGTAGGCAGTGGAAATTTTTCAGGCTTAGCCGGTGGCAATTATACAATCGTAGCCAAAGATGCCAATAATTGTTTGGGCAGTTCCGGTAGCATTAATGTAGGCGTTGCTGCTTGTCCAACCATTACCGTAAACGCTGCAGTAACAGGTTCTGATAAATGCACGAATAACACCGGAACCATCACCATCAATGCTTCGGGTAGTACAGGATTTCAATACCGGCTTAATAGCGGAGCTTTTCAAGCCTCGAACCAATTTACTCAATTGGCAACCGGTAACTTTACTATTAGTGCAAGAGATGTGAATGGATGTATAGCATCCAACACCACAAACCTGCCTATCGCAACAGCGGGTGCTAAATTTTCGGCTGTAAAAAGCATCATGCTTGCTAGTTGTGCTACTTCAGGTTGCCATTCAGGATCATCCCCTCAAAGTGGTATAAATCTTTCCGATGATTGTACCATTGTAAACCAAAGCAACCGAATTAAGATCAGATCAGTTGATGGAACACCTTCTTTTATGCCTCCGGGTGGTGGACAATTATCCGCAGCCGATAAACAGAAAATTGTTGATTGGATCAATGCAGGGGGCCAGCACAGCAACAACTAACTGCCAGTAATACCAGATAAATTTTTTCTATATCAATCACCAACCTGTTTACATTAAGCGGGTTGGTGATATTGTAAAATCGACTGTTTTTGGGGATTTTTTTTAGAAAAATTAGCCTTAATTGCCTAAATATTTGGTTAATCTGCAAAGGTTCATTATCTTCGTTGTCCTTTTTTAAGGAAGTAAACCCTATTTATTCACAACCAAAAAAATTTCTATTTTTATGGCTGTAAAAATGAGATTGCAAAGACATGGCTCAAAGAAAAGACCATTCTATTTCATCGTTATTGCTGATGCAAGAAGTCCACGCGACGGTAAATTCATCCAAAAATTAGGTTCTTACAATCCACTGACCGTTCCGGCTACCATCCAGATCGATCGTCAGAAAGCTTTGGATTGGCTGCAAAAAGGTGCTCAACCCACCGATACTGTACGCCGCATCCTTTCTTTCAAAGGAGTATTGTACCTGAAACACCTGCTTCGCGGGGTTGGCCTTGGTCTTTTTGATGAAGCTTCTGCCATGGAAAAATTCACCATGTGGAGTTCCGAACACGACGTTCACATCTCTAAACGCCAGGGTGCTCACAAAAAAGCACGTATGGATCGTAGGGATGTTCCCATTGTAAAGAAAGTTGCAGCAGCAGTAGTGCAAGAACCAACGCTGGTAGCTGAAGTTACAGAAGCACCTGCACAGGAAGAAACCAAAACAGAAGAATAATACCATCTGTTACCTGAATGCATTGGAGGCTGTCTCAAAAGGGTAGCCTCTTTTTTTATTTTTTATCCCCAAGTATGTGGATAGTGTTAGTTTGAATAAACTGAGAATACTTTTTGTTGTTTTCATCTTATGCGCAAACGAAACATTCCTTTTAAGACGTACAAC
>JAPLEF010000173.1 GCA_026391525.1 Sphingobacteriales bacterium | reverse complement strand
TATATGCCGATGGTATCAAACAAATAGTACAATGAGGCGATAGCCGATAGTGGACTATATTGTTTGTCCAATCGGTATAATTTCAATAACGTATTCGCAAGGAACCAGCAAATGGTAAAGCGCAATGTGGCCTATCTAAACGAAATAAATTAAACTTCACCTCTTTATTTAGCATAATAAAGCCCCTGCAAAACAAGGGCTTCATTTTTTATTGATATTCAAAGGGGCTTTTTTTATTGATATTCAAAGGGGCTAGTCTGCGATTCGCATTACCACTCTCCTGCTTTTGGCTCTTCCTTCTTCTTTAGCATTATCTCCGATCGGGAATTGCTCACCGTATCCTACTGCTTTCAAACGGTTAGGATCGATGCCTTTTGAAACGAGGTATTTCACTGAATTCTGGGCTCTTTTTTCAGAAAGTTTTTGGTTGTAAGCTGAATCTCCGAGCGTACTAGTGTGTCCTTCGATGGAAATACTCAGTTCAGGATGACGGCCCATCCATTCTACTAATTTATCCAGTTCTGCTTTATCTTCTGCAGTTAAAGTTGCATCTGCACGTTTGTAATAGAATACCATTTCTGGGCAGCCTTTATTTTCAATTAATCCGGGTGTATTTTTACATTTATCTTCTTCATCATTTACACCATCTGCATCGGTATCCGGAATGGGGCAACCCTGATAACGTGCATATCCTTTTTCATTCACACATTTATCTTGTTCATCGTTGATTCCATCTCCATCGGTATCCGGAATCGGGCAACCCTGATATTTAGCAATACCGGGTACATCAGGGCATTTATCTGCTGCATCGGCAAGGCCATCACCGTCACGGTCGGGGCAACCCTCAAGTGCAGCAATACCGGGGATATCCGGACATTTATCCGCTGCATCCAAAATGCCATCCCCATCACGGTCGAGAACTACCGGAGCCGGAGGAGGAGGAACTACTACAACTGGTTCAGGGCGCCTTACTAACGGTGCATTGAATCCTATGCTATGAAACAAATGGTTAACAGCCTTATCGGTAACTTTAACCCTGTATTGTGTATTGAGCACGATGAAAATATCCGGTACAATCTTGAACTGTAAACCCAATCCCAAAGGAATGAAAGCACTAAAAGATTTGCGGTAACTTTGTGCCCCGATACCGGCAGAAATATAAGGAACAACACAATGTTTGTCGGAAAGCAGTTTAAGGTGAGCCGTTGCAGCAGCCTGAAGAAGTAACTGCTCTCTTCCATCAATATTGACAACATTTGGCACATCATAGTTTACGAATGTACCATGGAGCATGATATCGTAATCCAAATGGTCGCTGATGCCCTTAGTATAGCTTAAACCTAAACCCAATGCCATCCTGCTGAGCTTATAAAACTCATTGGCTTTAAGAACATCAGAAAGTCCGTTTGCCTTCAAATCAGCAGCAGTTTGAAAATCATCCATGGTAAAATGAACACCAAATGATGGTAGTTTCTTATAACCTTGCTGAGCAAATGATAAAATTGAAGACAATAAAGCAAAGGCGAAAAGGAAAAATTTCTTCATAGCACTTTTTTTGGTATCTACAAATTTAACTGGTGTGTAATGAAAAAAATAGAATTTTATATTTTAGTTATGAACAGTATGTGCATTTCCGGTTACGCAGTTGTTGCTGTTTGTTTTATTATTGTGGAAAGCTAGTACCAAATAAAAATATTATTTAGAAAAATATTTTTCGCGAAGCAGCTTGTCGTCGCCATAGAAATCATCATAGAATTTCAGTTTGCCATCTACCGAAGCACAGGTGAAATAGCGGATATAGAGCGGAAGCTTTTGTTTCACGGCTATACGGTGCCTTTCTTTATTGGCAATCCAGTTGGTAATCGAATCAGCGGTATATTTCAACGAATCGCCAACTTTAAGGTTTAGGCTATCATTCCGGGCAATAAATGCGGCCAATTTTTTCCATTCCTGTACGCGAACACAACCGTGGCTGAGTGCGCGCATGCTGTTTTTAAAAAGATATCGTTGATTGGTATCGTGCAGGTAAACAAAATACGGATTATCAAAATTGAATTTGATTACACCAAGTGCATTATGATCACCACTGCCTTGTTGAATTTTGTAGGGTATACCTTTAGAATATTTCGACCAGTTGATAGTGGATGGATCAATACGTTCTCCGTCGGCAGTATAAAGTCCAAGCCCTTTACGGTCAAGGTAGTTGGAGTTTCTTTTTAATCCTGGCAGCATTTCTTTTTTGATGATGCTGGCTGGCACCGTCCATGTTGGATAAATCACCAGATCTGAAATGGCACTGGTAAGCTGCGGGGTTGGTGTTGCGGGCTTTCCGCAAATGATTCGCGATTGCAATGCTATAGAATCGCTGTCGTGCAATACAAGCGTATAAGCAGGCAGGTTCACCCAGATATACTGTTGTGGCATTGAATCGGGTAATAACTTATAACGATCAAGAGTAATCGCTAAACGCTTATACTTTTCCTTATCGGTGAGGTTAAGGTTTTTAACCAGTGCCGCCGTGTACTTACCATCGGGTGTTAGCTTTTTCTTTTTCTGATACTTCGTGATGGCATCAGCCAGTTTTGCAGAATCTGCGTATTCTTCAGGGTTTAATTTCAAAAAATCACTTTCGCTAAGTCGTATTTGCAGTTGAGCAATAAAACGGAGGGAATCTTTTTCATTCCCTTCTATGAAAGGATATCGTACATAGGTGTACGATTGGGTATCCATAGAATCTACAAATGGCTTCACCAAAGATCTTAACTGCCGGTAACCTTGATGCACCGGATGAATACTTGCAATCATTGCACCGAGATCTTCATTTTTGAACAGCCTGTTAAACTGTGGAATAAAAAAACTGTTGTATTTCGTACTGTCGGTTAACCAGGAACTGCTATCAGGCCTGAGACGGCCCTGCTTCAGATGCAATGCTACCCGCATGAAAGCGTCTGTCAACAAGAGGTCAGCCTTCGTCCACAATGCCGCATCTGCTTTTTTTAGGGAATCTGTTTTAAGTAAACGGGTAATGTATTTTATATCGTTATAATGATAATCATTTTGAAAAAGGCCATCATAGGAAGCCGTATCCAGATATCCAATCAACTGGTTGATAACCGGACGAAATAATCCTGTGTCGCTCCAGAAAGGAAGATAATCATTGCGGTAATAGGTTTCTTCTAACAAATCGGCACAATATATTTGAAATGAATCTGAAATCACACCCTGATGATCAATGGCAAGTAATAAGGCTTTTTGAATTTCGCCAGCAACCACCTGGTTGATAGAAGCAGGATCTTCTACCATTAGTGAAGGGGCAGGTTTTTCAGTTGCAGGCTTACAAGCTGAAAAACAACAGGTGGAAAACAAAAATAAACTTAGGATAATTCTCAACGAAACCATAATGATACCAGTTCAAATAAGTGATTGATTCCGGTATTTTATTTTTACTTCAACAAGATAATAAAACCGTTTCATTTTAGGATGGCCAACAAAAAAAAACATCCCGAAATCCTGTTAAAGTTAACCACATTACTGCCATGTTAAATACCACTACATTTGCAACAGCATTTTACACATGAGATATTATGTCATCGCAGGTGAAGCCAGTGGCGATTTACATGGCAGCAACCTCCTCCGTGAGCTGAAATTGAAGGATCCGCTTGCAGCCATTAGATGTTGGGGTGGCGAAAAAATGGAAGCTGCCGGTGCCGATCTGGTAAAACACTACCGAGATCTGGCCTTTATGGGGTTTACCGAAGTGGTTCGAAATTTGCCCACCATCCTTAATAATCTGCGCTTTTGCAAAGCTGATATCCTATCCTTCCATCCAGATGTGCTGATACTTATCGATTATCCGGGTTTCAACCTCAGGATCGCCAAATGGGCAAAAAAATCAGGATTCAAAGTTGTATATTATATATCACCACAGGTATGGGCATGGAAGGAAAATAGGGTTAAACTTATAAAGCGTTGTGTAGACCTCATGCTGGTGATCCTTCCTTTTGAAAAAGCATTTTACCATAAATGGCATTATGAGGTAATTTATGTAGGCCATCCTTTAATAGAAGTGGTTGACCAGTTTATTCAAATGGCCGGACCTAAAATGAATATTACCGGAAAAACTATAGCCTTATTACCTGGCAGCCGAAGGCAGGAAGTGATGAAAAAATTACCACTGATGCTGGAGTTAAGCCATCGCTTACCTGATTATACATTTGTAGTTGCGAAAGCACCGGGGCTTGAAGATGAATTTTATGAAGATTTATTGCATCCATATAAAAATGTAAAGGCAGTTCGCAATCAAACTTATGAATTGCTTTATCAGGCAACTGCTGCATTAGTCACCAGCGGAACAGCCACGCTCGAAACTGCACTTTTTGCCGTACCGGAAATCATCTGTTATAAGGGAAGTGAAATTTCTTATCAGATAGCCAGGAGATTGATCAAGATCAAGTATATAGGCCTGGTAAACCTGATCATGAACAAACCTGTGGTAAAAGAATTGATACAACAAGAACTCAACGTTGAAAACATGTTTACCGAATTGAAGGAATTATTGAACAACCCAATAAGAAAAGCTGAGCTGAAGGCCGATTATGAAGCCCTCAGGAACTTATTGAAAAAAGGAGGAAATGCTTCCTCAAACGCTGCGGACAAAATCATCGCATTCTTAAATCCATCCTTACCTGAGCAGAAAACGGATGCCGATAAATAACATGGCCAATAAGAAAAGGATGATGGAGAGCCGGTTAATGCCATGCATATATTTCATCCACTGGGTTGGCTTTTCGTTCGGATCTCTTTTACGCAGGTATAGATATTCTGCCACTTGTTTTACGATACTCATGATAGTGCTGAATGTTAACGCAATTTAAACAAAAATCAGGCTTAAAGGTTTAATTTGATTTGACATCGGAGGATACCTATCCTAACTTTGAAATAAAAAATGATCAAACCACTCCTTTTTTCCTTAGCACTATTTTCTATCGGTGCCTGTAAAGGCCAACCATCAACTGTAGAGAAACCATCGTACCCGGTTACAAAATCAGAAGCAGCCTGGCGTAAACAACTTACACCGGAACAATTTGAAGTAACCCGCAAAAAGGGCACCGAACGGGCTTTTACTGGTGCTTACTGGGATCATCATGAAACCGGAACCTATGTATGTATTTGCTGCGACCATCCGCTATTTAGCTCTGCAACAAAATTTGAAAGTGGTACAGGCTGGCCTAGTTTCTGGCAGCCAATCAAAACAAAGAATGTAGAAGAAATTAGTGATAACAGCTATGGCATGCAACGAACAGAAGTGAATTGTAGCCGCTGTGGTGCACATCTCGGACATGTTTTTAACGATGGTCCTAAACCAACAGGGCTTCGGTATTGTATGAACTCAGCCTCATTAAAGTTTGTGAAGCCTTAACTTTTATTCTTTGTACTTTTAAGGTAATGAAAAAAATCATCCGGAAACATCCACTTGCCATCCGATGGTTACATTGGATCAATTTCCCAATCATGGCGATGATGGTGTGGAGTGGATTACTGATTTACTGGGCCAATGGAGTTTACAAACTGGGATGGGGAGATCAAACCGTTTTAAAATTTTTTCCAAAGAATTTTTATGAAGCCCTGAACGTTCCTTTCCGTCTGGCAGAAGGAATGAGCATGCATTTCTTTTTCATGTGGCTCTTTGCTATCAATGGATTTTTTTACGTCGCTTATCTAATCGTCAGTAAAGAATGGAAATATCTTTTACCGGAAAAAAGAAGTTGGAAAGAAGCGTGGCAGGTTTTATTGCATGACTTGAGATTGCGGAAAACCAGTCCGCCTCAAATAAAATACAACGCTGCGCAAAGGATAGCCTATACTGCTGTTATCCTCATGGGCATTATGATGTTGCTCACCGGTTTGGCCATTTATAAACCGGTTCAATTGAACTGGCTATGTAAACTTTTAGGTGGTTATGCATGGGCGAGAGCGGAACATTTTATATTTACCATTCTTTTCTGCCTATTCTTTCTGGTACATGTATTGCAGGTGATTTTTGCGGGGTGGAATAAATTTCAAGCCATCATAACAGGCTTTGAAGTAGTAAAGAAAAATGATTTAGAAGAATCAACTCCTATCACAATTGCTGAAACAGATAAAACTACAACGGAATGAAAACAACCACCATCAGCAACAGCAAATTCAGGCGCAAATCAATTGTTGCCTTTCTGGTTTTTTTGGGCTGTTTTGTGCTGGCGTTTTTTTCTTGGGGAAAGCTAAATTCCGCAAAGCCCAAAGATGGCACACCGGCTCCGCTTCGTGCTGCATTGGAAACCAATGAATCTATCTTCTATGGCCTTTTTGGCAACAGGCTTACCCAAACCTATCCCGCTTCAATGGCGGCAAAAAAAGTGAGGGTGAATGGAAACATTGGCATGAATAAAGATTTTGAACCGGAAAACTGGAAACTGCAGGTTATACGTAAACCCGGCGACACGCTTTTTATCAGTTTGGAAGAAATACGTTCTTTGCCAAAAACTGAAATCATTTTCGACTTTAAATGCATTGAAGGATGGGATCAGATCAGTCATTGGGGTGGTGTGCGATTCAGCGATTTCATCAAAAAATATGGTCTTGATGAACAGGCAGCAAAACAGTTCACCGGTTTTGTAACCCCTGATGGCGGGTATTATGTTGGCATCGATAATAAAAGCATGATGCATCCTCAAACCCTGCTTTGCTATGAATTGAATGATAAGCCATTGCCCATGAACCAGGGTTACCCACTGCGTTTAATCATTCCCGTTAAATATGGGGTGAAACACATCAAAAGGATTGGAAGTATCTACTTCAGCAATATACGCCCGCCCGATTACTGGCACGAAAGAGGTTATGATTATTATTGTGGATTGTAATAGTTTCATCCACATTGAAACCAAACTGGCATATTTCAAAACTAAATACGCCTAGAGGTAACGCTGCAAAAATCATTTCGGCCCTTTCTCAAAAAGCCACCAACGCTTTTTACGTGTGCCCTCGTGCTGCAATCCGAATTTATGAATAGCATTCACCCGCAGGTGGTTTACAGCTTCTTCGATAGAATCGGTGAAGAGGCAAAGTTCAAGGTCTTCAGGTGAAATGGTACCCAGCCTTTTCATCTTTTCGATATGCTCCATGATATCATGGTGAAAGCTTGTATCGAAGATGATGATTGGGAATTCGTGAAGCATTTTTGTTTGTATCAAAGTGAGTGCTTCAAAATATTCATCTAATGTGCCAAATCCACCCGGCATTACGATGAAAGCATATGAATATTTGATGAGTAAGGTTTTTCGGACAAAGAAATACTTGATATCAACTGATTTATCGAGATAAGGATTTTGATGCTGTTCATGTGGTAGTACAATATTACATCCTACGCTTCGTCCACCTACTTCCCTTGCACCTCTGTTTGCCGCTTCCATCACACCCGGCCCTCCTCCGGTCATGATGGTGAAGCCGAGTTTTGCAATTTCAGCACTTAGTTCTCTTGTCATCTGATAATAAGGATGATCTTCCTTAAAACGGGCAGACCCAAAAACGGTAACACAGGGTCCTACAAAATGAAGCGTCCTGAATCCTTTTATGAATTCCCGGAATACATTGAATGCAAACCTGAATTCGATGAGGCGATTTTGTGGGCCTTCAAGAAACTTGATCTCTGATTTGGGCATACTGATTTTTAATTCAAATCTAATAAAAATAAAACAGAGGCTGTATCAAAACTATTTGGTACAGCCTTTTTTCATTTTACTCATTATTGAGTTTTTAATTTTTGCGAAGAGAAGATTTTTTAAGAAACGTGTTTTTAAGAAGTGATTTTGCAGCTATTAAGCTGCATTTTTTAGT
>JAPLEF010000169.1 GCA_026391525.1 Sphingobacteriales bacterium | reverse complement strand
TAAAAAATGCAGCTTAATAGCTGCAAAATCACTTCTTAAAAACACGTTTCTTAAAAAATCTTCTCTTCGCAAAAATTAAAAACTCAATAATGAGTAAAATGAAAAAAGGCTGTACCAAATAGTTTTGATACAGCCTCTTTAAGTTAAACTTACCTTATTAAAGGAGATTCGCGCTCATCAGTATGGTGCTGGTATTGATATTTTGAGTAACACCGCCAAAGTTGATTACAAATTCAATGTCATTTTTTATCTCACCGAATTTTGGGGCATAGTAGCGTTGAATATTAGTGGTAATGGAACCGGCTGGTATTCCCGGAACACTAACATCTGTTTTCACCTTGATCACATTCTGATAAGTAACCCCATTTACCACCAGGGTACCCCCTTTTTCCTGGATAGTATTGGTTACATTCGCAGTTAGTGGAAATGGTGCTCCATTAATGGGAACCGATTGGCTCCAGGTATTTCCAACAGCGAGATTATCTTTCAGATAAAGAAGTTCTAAATCATCAAATTGGGCAGATAAAGAGGTGAACTGGAAGTAATCATTTCCGGTAACATTGTAATATTCCGATGTATTCCCATCTGAATTAGTGAAAACATGATAGGATTTACCATTGATAGTGGTATCCCTGTTGGTTGATGTTAAGGTGTAATTGGTTGTGGTAGAAGCAGTGTTGTCGGTTACCCGGTAATTCCAGGTTGAGCCGTTGGAAACTGTCAGAAACTTGTCGGGCACAGGTGTTGGCGCCGGGTCATCTTTTTTACAGGAAACTGCCAGTATTACGATACTGAAACAGGCCAAAATTGTCTTTTTCATATTAATTATACTTTTTAAGGTGCAATATCCGTATTTTTTGGTTTTTAATTAAATAATTTATCTTATCTTTGCGCTCCCAAATTTATGGCTAAACAGGCACTTATTAAACAAGACGGAACGATCATCGAGGCGCTCAGCAATGCCATGTTTAAGGTGAAGTTAGAAAATGGCCATGAGATTTTGGCGACAATTTCCGGAAAAATGAGGATGCATTACATCCGTATTTTACCGGGTGATAAGGTTGGGGTGGAAATGAGTCCGTACGACCTTACCAGGGGCAGGATCATTTTCCGTTACAAATAAATACAGGCTTCACCAGTTGCGGCCCATTAGTTAAAAATTAAAATTACGAAAATGAAGGTTAGAGCTTCCATTAAAAAACGCAGTACCGATTGCAAGATCGTGAGGAGAAAGGGACGCCTGTATGTGATCAATAAAAAGAATCCACGCTTTAAGCAAAAGCAGGGATAATAGCATTTGTATTTTACCATTTAAATATAAAACGTTTTATGGCTCGTATTGCCGGTATTGATTTACCTAAGAATAAAAGAGGAGAAATTGGCCTCACTTACATTTATGGAATTGGTCGTTCTACGGCTAAATACATCCTTGCCAAATCGGGTATTGATGTAAACAAAAAAGTGAACCAATGGAATGATGATGAACAAACGGCTATCCGTAATGTCATCAATACTGAGTTCAAAACCGAAGGTGCACTTCGCAGTGAAACCCAAATGAACATCAAGCGTTTGCTTGATATCGCCTGTTATCGTGGTTTACGCCATCGTAAAGGTTTGCCCCTTCGTGGACAGCGTACCCGCACCAACAGCCGTACCCGGAAAGGTAAACGTAAAACGGTTGCCGGTAAAAAGAAAGTAGCTAAGAAGTAATGATTAATCAGCTGACGGATAACCCGTCGGCTTTTTATACAGGCTTATACACAGAACCAACGCCAGATCGCACATAAGCCGCGGGAGGGTTGGTTCGAAACCCCAAAAGGGTTCATTTTTAACAAGAATACCTATAACAAAAATTATGGCAAAAGCACAGGGTAATAAAGCCCAAAGCGCAAAGGCGGCAGCGAAGAAAAGGATTGTAAAAGTAGACAGCTACGGCGATGCACATATCGTAGCCAGTTTCAACAACATCATCATCAGTTTAACCAACAAGCATGGTCAGGTTATCTCCTGGTCTTCTGCAGGTAAAATGGGCTTCAAGGGCAGCAAGAAAAACACGCCTTATGCAGCTCAGATGGCAGGAGCTGATGCGGCAAAAGTAGCACTCGATGCAGGTTTGAAGCGTGTGGATGTATTTGTGAAAGGACCCGGAAGTGGCCGTGAAAGTGCAATCCGTTCTTTATCTCAAAGCGGACTTGAAGTTTCGATGATCAAAGACGTTACACCTTTGCCACACAACGGTTGTCGTCCTCCCAAGAAAAGAAGGGTATAAGCCGGATTACCTGTTTCGTACAGGCATTTCCGTTATACTACAAGATATTATTTCATAACCGGGTGCAGCATTCATTTTAAAGACCTTTACAATGATGCACCGTCATTAAAAGGTCAACTTACATTTATGGCACGTTATACAGGCCCAAAAACAAAAATTTCCCGCAGGTTCGGTGAACCAATTACAGGGAATGGCAAGTGGTTAACCAAAAACAGCAATCCTCCGGGACAGCATGGTGCGAACAAGAAGCGTAAAACGCTCAGTGAGTATGGTGTTCAGCTGAAAGAAAAACAGAAAGCCAAGTACACTTACGGTTTACTGGAAAAGCAGTTCCGCAAAACTTTTGAAGAAGCCGCCCGTAAAAAAGGCGTAACCGGTGAAAACCTCATCAAGTTGCTTGAAGCGCGTTTAGACAATACCGTATTCCGTATGGGTATTGCACCAAGCCGCCAGTCGGCCCGCCAGTTGGTAAGCCATAAACACATCACTATAAATGGAGAAGTGATCAATATCCCTTCTTATAGTTGTAAACCGGGCGATGTGGTTGGATTAAAGAGCAAAAGTGCAGCCAACTCAGCTATTACAGGAAACCTCCGTGGGAAGAATTCGAAATTCAGTTGGTTAGACTGGAGCGAAGCTGATCAGAAAGGTACTTTCATCGCTTATCCGGAAAGGGAAAGTGTTCCGGAGAATATCAAAGAACAACTGATTGTGGAACTGTATAGCAAGTAACGGAGTGGCCGTAGATGGCCTTCTAACATGTTACTGCTTATAGTCTTACAAAAAAGCCGCATCCTGATTACAGAAACGGTTAACCATCATTTAAATTAAATCAACAAAATACAAATGGCCATATTCAATTTTGTTAAACCCGATAAGATTGTTCTTCAGAAAGCAACAGATTTTGAAGCACAATTTGAGTTCCGCCCGCTTGAACCCGGCTACGGAGTAACCATAGGTAATGCCTTACGCAGGGTATTGCTCAATTCACTGGAAGGTTACGCTATTGTGGGTATCAACATCGCCGGTGCAGATCACGAATTCGCCACCATCAAAGGTGTTACAGAAGACGTGACAGAAATCATCCTTAACCTCAAGCAGGTTCGCTTTAAAGCAAAGGTTGATCACGAAGTGAATAATGAGAAAGTTACCCTTTCTATCAAAAACAAAACTGAATTTACAGCCGGCATGATTGGCGAAGCTTCACCAGCTTTTGAAGTGATGAATCCCGAATTGCTGATCTGCACACTCGATAACAGTGCTAAACTGGATATCGAAATCACCATAGGAAGAGGACGTGGTTATGTGCCTGCTGAAGAACATAAAGAGAAAAGTTCTCATTTCGGATACATTCCTGTTGATGCTATTTATACGCCAATCAAGAACGTTAAATACCTTATTGAAAATACGAGGGTTGAACAAAGAACTGATTTCGAAAAATTGATCATTGATGTGGTTACAGACGGTACCATTCACCCGGAAGAAGCGGTGAAACAAGCCAGCCGTATTCTCATCCAGCACCTGATGATCATCACCGATGAAAACATCACTTTCGATACCAAAGAAGATAAGAAAGAAGATCTGGTAGACGAACAAACCTTACAACTTCGTAAGATGTTGAAAACACCGTTGGAAGACCTAGATCTTTCAGTACGTGCGTTCAACTGCCTGAAAGCTGCTAAGATCAATTCTCTCAGCGAGCTGGTACAATACGAGCAGGAAGACCTGATGAAGTTCAGGAACTTCGGGCAAAAATCACTCAGTGAAATCGATCAGGTTTTGCATGAAAGAGGTTTAAGCTTCGGAATGGACCTGAGCAAGCTGAAACTCGATGATGAGTAAGTCAACAATCAAGTGGCAGATCTGCCGCTAATCATAAACAAGTAGGTTATCATTCCTGACACGGGGTAACCGAATAAAATTAACAGTCATGCGTCACGGAAACAAAAACAACAACCTCAGCAGAACCGCCTCACATCGTAAGGCCCTTCTGATGAATTTGGGAAACCAGCTCATTACCCACAAGAGGATCACAACAACCCTTGCCAAGGCAAAGGCTTTGCGTACCTACATCGAGCCCCTGATCACCAAAACAAAGGCAACAGATAGTAAGGAAGCGATCATGCATAACCATCGTATCGTATTCAGCTATTTGAACGATAAGCAAGCGGTAAAGGAATTGTTTACCGTAATTGCGCCAAAAGTGGCCGGCCGTCCTGGTGGTTACACCCGTATCATCAAGCTGGGTGCACGTACCGGTGATAATGCCGAACTGGCAATGATCGAACTGGTTGATTTCAACGAAATATATGGTAACGGAATAGGATCTGCTGCAGAAACTGCTGTTAAGAAAACACGTCGTGCAGGAAGCAAGAAAAAAGCGACTGCAGAAACTGCTGAGGATGCAACAAAAACTGAAACAGCTACTGAGCCTACACCTGAATCAACAGAAAATAACGAACAGCCTCAAGCTTAAGATGTAATAAATTTTTCATATCAGCCCCGTAATTTTAACGGGGCTTTTTTGGTGTGTCAGGCATGTATAACAGCTATAGGGTGCAAGTCCCGAATACGCTTTACAGTAAGAAGTATTAGCCAAGAGCAAGGGTGTCGTGGGCGACTGCGAATCTGAAGGAAGCTGGCGGCAAACATTCGAGC
>JAPLEF010000045.1 GCA_026391525.1 Sphingobacteriales bacterium | reverse complement strand
TAGTACAATGAGGCGATAGCCGATATTGGACTATATTGTTTGTCCAATCGGTATTAAAACTTCACCCAGTAAACAATTCCGTTGATCACCTGAGTACTGTTACCCGTTTTTAACATTCCGCGGAAAGCTACCTGATAATCTTGTGAGGAATAATAGACAAAAGTTTGGTTGTCGAGGGTTTTGGGTTTGCCGGCAAAACCTTTATCTTCTAATGCACCATAATAAGTGATCATGGCCGTGCCCATTTTTTTGAATTTACCCCTGGAAGCTTCGTTATCATAAGAAGCATAATAATCGAATTTCACATCACCGGCAGATTTTATCCTTCCCTGCTTGGCCTTATCGGCATCCTGAATAAAATAATTGATCTTGCTTGCTCCGATACTTTTAACTTTCCCGATCAGGTGCTCATTATCGAAAGAGGCATAATAAGTGATGGCTGTTCCGCCGATGAACCTGATTTTTCCGCGAAAAGCTTCGTTTTCACTTTCATTATAATATTCGATACGGCCGGTATATTCATCCAGTTTGCGTTCCATATTGTCAATTCTTCCTGCATAGCGGTCTACCCCCCACTCTTTGATGGCGCCTTCAGGGGTTAAGATAATCACCACGTTTTCATTCAACCCATAACGAATTTCTGCACTACTACCATTATTCGTTAACGTTAGTTTGTTGATTTTCTGTGCAGAAAGGAGCAGAACAAAAAATAAAGTAAGGATGGTTAGTGATATCTTTTTCATGACGTTTGTATTTAAATGTACTTGAAGGTAAGGATTTCCGGTTAAATATTTCCAGAAAGGAAGCTGTCATTTTGGTAAGCCCAGACTAAAATAATCGATCATTTCTTTCAAATTGAGATAGGAATTCTTTTCCTGTAACCGGGTGGCATCTTCAAGCCGGGCTTTCATAAAACGATGATGGGCTTCAGATTGGGGATGAAAGGGCTTGTGTAACCTTGCCAGCATAAGGGAGGCGATGGTTTCCATGGTTTTGGTTGCGTTCTTATCAATGGCCGTTTGGATAAACTTTTCCCAAACGTATTGGGTTGCCGCATAATTGGGATGCACCATGTCTTCGGCATAAAACCGGTAATCGCGAAGGTCATCTATAACCAATTCATAAGCAGGAAAGTATTGCAGCATCGGCCATGTTTCTGTGAGGGTATGCACGGCTTCGATCAGGGTGGCTTTGCTCCGGTTGTTTTCAATAAAGCCGTCTCGCAAATGACGAACCGGGCTAATGGTAAATATAACCTGCAGATAAGGGTTGAATGATAACAATAATTTAAAGAGTTCATTGTACCGTTCTACCATTTCAGATGCCTTTAGCAATCGCTTCTCAAAGCGGTCTGGAGGAACTTTATGGCAATTGGCTACTACCCTCCCATCCATCAACCGGTATACAAAAGCTGAACCCAATGTGATTAGCAGCCAGTCGGCCGATTTCAGGAATTGATGTGCATCTGATTGCGAGCGATTGATCATATCCAGACAAACTTCCTGTTCAGGAGCAGAAAAACGGGTATGGTGCTGCCAACTGCCGTATAATTCCTGATCAAAAAATAAATCATCCCGGGTATATTGCTTGAGCTGCATGTATTCTTCCAAAGCAGTAGCTATGCTAAAAGGATTGAATAAAATCCCGTGTGGATTTTGCAGGGTTTTGAAATGGTGGTAGTCGAGTTTCTGTCCTATTTGTTCCGTAAAACATGAACCCATCAGTAATAAGCGGTCTGGATGCTGGATCTTCTTTTGAAAAGGCTTAGGATTGAATTCAAGATGAAATTCCATATTCGATTTGATTAGCCTAAATCTGAAAAAATAGTTGATGCAAGTGATGAAGCGTTTTCTAAGGCAGGCTTATCCATATCGAGGTGACGGCCATTTGCAATCAGATAATCGATCATCCATTCCGTATTCATATTGCCAACCAATGCATCTCCTGCCATGGGGCAGCCGCCGATACCTTTCAAGGCACCATCAAATCGTGTACAGCCTGCCGTTAGTGCCGCCTGAAATTTCATTTCCCAGTCGGTTGCAGCGGCATGGAGGTGTACGCCAATTTCAATATCGGGTAATGCTTTGATCACGGTATTGGTAACCCTTTCTACCTGCTCCGCAGTTGCCAACCCAACCGTATCGGCCAAAGAGATGATACCGATACCTTCAGCATGCATTCGGTTGGCCCATTCCAACACTAACGCTTCATCATAAGGATCGCCGTAAGGATTTCCGAAACCCATGGAAAGATAGATGACCAATTTCTTCCCTTTAGGAACGCAGGCTTCCTGGATGGATTTAACCGTTTCAAAAGAAGTTGCCATTGATGCATTGGCATTGCGTTGCTGAAAAGTTTCTGAAACAGAAAATGGGAAACCGAGATAATCAATTTCAGTAAAAGACAATGCTGTTTCAGCGCCCCGCAAATTGGCTACAATAGCAAGCAGGGAGCTTTTGGTATCGCATAAATCCAAACCCTTCAATACCTCAGCCGTATCAGCCATTTGTGGAATGGCTTTGGGAGATACGAAACTCCCGAAATCGATAGTATGGAATCCAACTTTTAATAAGGCATTGATATAGTTGATTTTTTGGACGGTATTTATAGGATGATGCCAACCTTGCATGGCATCACGGGGGCATTCAATAAGTTTTATGGGAAAATCTTTCATAAAGGCCTTTATAAATAATTTGAATAAACCTAATTCCTTTGCCGCATCACTTCGTACAAAATCACCCCTGTTGCCACCGACACATTCAAAGAATCAAAATTACCGGTCATGGGTATACGAAAACGATCATCACAGATTTTCATCAGTGCAGGATATACACCATGCTCCTCCCCTCCCATGATGATGGCACAGGGCTCTTTAAAATCAACTTCATCCGCTTTTGATGTCGCCTTCATCTCACTTGCAAAAACCTTGATTCCGTTGAGATGAAGATCATCTACAGCTTTCATCAAACTACCTACTCTGCAAACAGCTATCTCCTCCAATGCGCCGGCAGAAGTAAGGATGGCATCTTCATTCAAAGCCCCAACACCCTTATCAGGAATGATGATCGCATGTACCCCGAAACAAAATGCACTTCTCGCGATACCCCCAATATTCCTGATATCAGTAATACCATCAAGAATGAGGAACAATGGCACTTCACCACGGTCTACCACAAAGGAAATGATATCCTGCAAATCCTGATATTGTATTTTTGAAATTTGTGCCACACAACCTTCATGATTACTTACATTGAAATTATTCAGCTTTTCTATCGGCACTTTATTGATAGGCACCAATGCTGAAGCAGCTAAGGTTTTGATTTCATCTATCCATATACCATGCACGGTTGCCTGCAGGTATATCCGATCTAATGCTTTGCCCTCTTTTAAGGCCTTCATCACAGCCTCCCGGCCAATGATCAGGGTATTTTTTTTAGGTCGTTGGTGCTGGTGCCTGAAATTTTTCACCTTATAAATTTAGTTTTTTCTCTATAAAAAAAACCGCCAGAACTTCCGGCGGCATTTATGAGTGTTCAATTTGTTATTTTAATCCGAATACTTTTTTTACTTCTTTAACGGCATCCAACTTTTCCCAGGTGAACAACTCCACTTTTTTCTTGACTTGTTTTCCATCAGGAGCAGTAAAAGTTTTTTCAACCGTTTCATTTTTTCGTCCCATATGCCCATAAGCTGCAGTTTCGCTATAAATCGGGTTGCGCAATTTCAAGCGTTGTTCTATGAAATAAGGGCGCATATCAAAGCAAGACATCCCCATTACTTTCTTAGCAATCTCACCGTCGGTTAAAGCCACTTTTGCAGTACCATAGGTTACCACATTGATACTGGTGGGCTCAGCCACTCCAATGGCATACGAAACCTGCACCAGCACTTCATCACAAAGCCCAGCTGCAACCAGGTTCTTCGCGATATGACGCGTTGCATAAGCAGCAGAACGGTCTACCTTACTTGGGTCTTTACCGCTGAAAGCGCCGCCGCCATGTGCGCCTTTTCCACCGTAAGTATCTACGATGATTTTGCGGCCGGTAAGTCCGGTATCGCCATGCGGGCCACCAATCACAAATTTACCGGTAGGATTGATGTGATACTTGATCTTGTTATTAAAGAGATGGCTGTATTTCGGATACTTCACCTTTACCCTTGGAATCACAATATTGATCAGGTCTTTACGAATTTTGGCTTGCATTTGCTCATCAGTGCCTGCAATATGATCATCGTGTTGTGTAGAGATTACGATGGCATCAATACGAACGGGTTTGTTATTGTCGTCGTATTCGAGAGTCACCTGGCTTTTAGCATCAGGTCGCAGGTACTTGATTTGCTTGTTTTCGCGGCGCACTGCAGCCAATTCGATTAGGATATAATGTGCCAGATCCAAAGCAAGCGGCATATAATTATCCGTTTCGTTGGTAGCATAGCCAAACATCATGCCCTGGTCGCCGGCACCTTGTTCTTCTTTCTTCTTACGGTCAACTCCCTGGTTGATATCAGCGCTCTGTTCATGAATGGCTGATAAGATTCCACAGGAATTGGCTTCAAACATATAATCGCTTACCGTGTAACCTATTTTGCGGATAACACCACGGGCAATCTCCTGAACATCAAGATAGGCTTTACTTTTAACCTCTCCGGCAAGAATTACTTGCCCGGTAGTGACTAAGGTTTCGCAGGCTACTTTACTTTCGGGGTCGAAGGCAAGAAAATTATCAATTAACGCATCACTGATCTGATCGGCAACCTTGTCTGGATGACCTTCACTAACAGATTCAGAAGTAAATAAATAAGGCATGGTATATTTTTATTTTAAAGAATGCAAAGATAAGGGTAGCATGATTAAACAACAAAGCCCTTCTTATAAGGAAAGACTTTGAAATTTTATTATGTTCATCCAAAATAAAGATTACAACTATTTGATTACAGAATAAACCATTCTCATCTTCATACGGTATTCCGGAATAGGATGGTTGCCCCCACCAACTTTCACCCTTCCCAGCGCAATTGGGTTGCGGTATGGTATCTGTAAAGGATCGTATTGTGTGTATCTGAAGCTATGTGCAGGAAAAATTCTCATCCTGTAATTGTAAGTACGTTTGGTGAGGATTTGCTGCACATGGCGGGTGACATTGAACGTATAGTATGAATGTGGCCCGGTTGCATCAGTTTTCTCTCTCAGATAACCACCAAAATAATCAAAATCCACTTCAGCATTGCTTGGAAAATAAGGAGCCCGCTGGGTTTTGAAATCAGGGTCATAAAAAACTCCAGGATTGAGGTCATAATAAATCGGTTTGTATTTCACGGTTGCCCCGGTATCGAGTAAATCGAGATACAAGAAATTACATGCCTTGAAAATGTTGTCGGTAATCGGATCAGGTATCTGTTCGATAAAAATCTCAGCCCGGTGAACAATGCGGTTCGACATGGTGGTAAGTTCCGGAATAAAAACATTGGCAAAAGTTCCCGGTGTGGTTTGTAAATAGAGTTCCTGATCGCCGGAAGGCAATGGATTTCTGGTGCGCTCTATCTTGTTGGCTATCGCAGATCTGGAAACAGATCCGCCACTAAACCCTGTATTGAACTGGAAAGTGGAATAAACAGTGTCAACCGGACCACCGTTTTTCTTCTTGTAATGCAATTCTAACCGGGTTTTGGCATCAGAAGCATTTACATAAACCAATGCATTTCCCGATAAAACCCTGATGGCAAAACCATTGGTAAAATCACGAAAAAGCGAATCAGAATAAAATATACCATTGCCTGATAGGGCTGAATCGCCAGCAAATAACTGATTACGAAAAGCATCTGTTAATTTGATCCTGATCTGGTTATTAACGGTGTCTTTTTTGCCTACTTTCACATAATCTTCCATCCTCCGGATATCCACCTGTTTAGGAACACTCAATACCTGGCTCACAGCAGGCGCATAACGGATGGTACGCAAACTCAGTGCCCCGTTTGTAGATAAATAAAGCGAATCCCATTCCCCATGAGCAGTACCTGAAACTTCATCAACAATGAAAGTAACGGGCTGGGTACTATCCCCATAAAAACTCCTGTACGATAAACACAAAACCACAGAGTCGATGGCAGTGATAGTATCTAAAGCTGCAGTACCGATGAAATAGGGATAAAAAGAAGGTTTGAGCTGAAGAAAAAGCCTGGCATCAGTACCGCCCATCATTGGGTCGTTGGTTTTTCCAATTACATAATTTTCGGTTAATCCGAGTGTAGTAGAATCTACCAGGCTACCTTCAAAAGCACCCATAGAAGTAACGATATCGAGCGTATCAGCAAATGTGGTCACATTATCTACTTCCGGAATAAGATCGGAGCCGATATTGGTGGTATCTAATTTATTACATCCGGTAAAAAAGGCGATGGTTGCAACAATGAAGAAAATAGAAAATTCAGGCAGTCGCTTTTGCAATAAATTCATAGAATCTGGGCGTTGATTAATGCTGGCCGGCAAGGTCGGTATATAATTGCAAATAGTCTGTTAAATCACTCTCTGCATTGAATTTCAACACCTTCTTACCCTTCACTTTAGAAAATTCATCTACCAGTTTTTTCTCTACATTGGTTGCCCCAAAAGTGATGGCATCCGCAAAATTAGCCCCGCCACGGAACATCGCCGTGTTGTTAATATCTTTGAAAATATCCAGCTCTTTTTTTGTAACCAGATCGTTAATAGTAGCCAAAGAAAGGAAATCGGCGCCAAGCTTCTCTTTGAAAGTATTATCACCGATAGTATAAATAACTTTAGAGTTGCTGAAAACAGGCTCTTTCTTATAGGCTGTTTTGATAAACATGGGAATAAGTCCCGTCATCCAACCGCTGCAATGGATCAAATCGGGTGGCCAGCCAAACTTCTTTACGGTTTCCAGAGCTCCTTTACAAAATAAAACGGTACGTAATCCATTATCATCATACCAGTTCTCTTTCTCATCTGCAAAAATAGATTTGCGCTTGAAGAAATCTTCATTATCAAGGAAGTAAACCTGTAATCTGGCATTGGGTAAAGATGCCACCTTGATTACAAGCGGATAATCGTCGTTATCGATAGTAACATTGATTCCCGACAAACGTACTACTTCATGCAAACGGTGTCTCCTTTCATTAATAACCCCAAAGCGTGGCATGATACACCTAACTTCCAGATTATTCTCGTTGGATAAAACCGCCAGCTTGTTCACAATCTCTGCAAATTCTGTCAGCTCAAGGTAAGGCGACATTTCATTTGCAATGAATAATATTCTTTTCTTTGTAGACATTTGGGATATGTTAGTTCCGTGAAATTTGTAAACGGTTTGCAAAGGTACTGATATTTTATTTATTTATCCGGTTTTACAGGCATTCAAGGCCCCATAAAGATTACTTATGATCATTTTCCACCAGACTGCCGCCATTAGCAACTATGTTGAAAACCAACACCGAAATGGTTTGCATACCGGGTTTGTGCCAACTATGGGGGCTCTACACGAAGGCCATATTTCCCTGATCAGGCAAAGCGGGGAAGCTAATAACATTACCATCTGCAGTATTTTCGTCAACCCCACCCAATTCAATAATCCGGCAGATTTCGCCAAATACCCGTCAACACTCGAAAAAGATATCGATTTGCTGGAAGCTTCCGGATGTTCGGCGCTTTTTCTCCCCAATACTTCATCAATCTACCCGGATGGGTATAAAACCATTCACTATCCTTTAGGTTACCTTGATTCGGTGCTGGAAGGTTCTTTTCGCCCCGGACATTTTCAGGGGGTTTGTCAGGTGGTAGACAGGTTACTGCAAATTATTCCGGCAACCAATTTATACCTTGGACAAAAAGATTTTCAACAATGTATGGTGATACGGGCCCTGATTGATTACAAAAAAATACCGGTAAAGTTGCACATCGGAGCTACCATCCGCGAATCTGATGGCCTGGCCATGAGCAGCCGTAATATGAGGTTAAATGCCGAAGAACGACAAAGAGCAGTTCAAATTTATCGCACACTGACATTCATCAGGGATCATTTTCATACCCACAAGTTGAAAGATCTACAGGAACAAGCTATAATACAGTTGAAACAAGCAGGTTTCAAAATTGATTATGTGAGTTTATGCAACGATAAACTTGAAGCTCAGGAAAGATGGGATGGGGAATCGATTGTGCAGGCACTTATTGCTGCTTATCTCAATGAAGTAAGATTAATTGATAATATGTGTGTATCAAATTGACTGTTGCAGGCATAAATAAGAAAGCATTTGTAACTTGTACCCGGTATGATGAAAAGAGCATTAACTTTTTTGCAGTATCTCTTGTTTCTGGGCGGAGGCATCTTCCTGGTTTGGTGGCAATTGAAATCGATGACCGAAATTGAAAAGACAGAGTTTTATGCAGCGGTAAAAAATGCCAATTACTGGTTGGTTATCCCGATTACCTTATTTAGCATCCTGAGCCATATCAGCCGGTCGATGCGTTGGAAACTGTTAATGGAACCGCTGGGGTTTAATCCCAGGTTGAGCAACGTTTTTGCAGTTACCATGGTTGGCTACCTTGCCAATGCAGCAATCCCAAGGCTCGGTGAAATTTTAAAATGTACTTTTCTGGCCAAATATGAAAAACTGAAAGTAGATAAACTGGTAGGAACTATTATTGTTGAGAGAAGCTTCGACCTTATCTGCTATGCCACCTTTATCGGCATAACCATCCTCATACAGATTAGCGATGTAGGTGCTTTCGTAAAAAAGAAAATACTTTCGGTATCGGCTGCACCAGGAATGCCCGTGTGGCAAAAATTGATGCTTGTTACAGGAAGTATAATTGCTTTATTTCTGATCATCAACTGGCTGCTGAAAAAATTTCCCCACAATAAGATCATAGTCAAAATAAGTAACATCTTAAAAGGAATCGGCGAAGGGTTTACATCAATTAAAAACCTTAAGCAACGCCGCGCTTTTATCCTGCATACTTTTTTCATATGGATGATGTACCTGCTTCAAATTTATATTGGTTTTTTCGCCATGGACGGCACTGAACATTTGAGCATAAAAGCTGCTTTTTCTGTTTTATCACTGGCCACTTTAGCGATGATTGTAACTCCCGGAGGCATAGGATCGTTCCCGATATTCGTAATGCAAACCCTTACTATTTATCATATCGCACCACCATTGGGAAAAGCATTTGGCTGGGTGATGTGGGGAGTATCCACCGGATTAATTGTAACCGTTGGTGTGATTGCCTTACTGGCACTCCCTTATCTCAACAAAAAACATCAACATGAAAGCCGTTCAATCGATACCGAATAAAATTTATAAAACGGATGAACTTATTAAAGAAGTAACCCGGCTCAGACTTAAAAACAAAAAAATTGTTTTCAGCAACGGAGTTTTTGATATCTTTCACAAAGGTCATATCGCTTCATTATCGCAAGCTGCTGCAGAAGGCGATGTGCTTATCATAGGTGTAAATTCCGATGCATCGGTGAAAAGGCTTAAAGGCCCCGAACGCCCCATTAACGATGAAAATGCAAGGGCGTTAATACTGGCTTCTTTAGTGATGACGGATGCCATTGTGATTTTTGAAGAAGATACCCCATTAGAACTCATCAAAAAAATCATGCCGGATGTATTGGTTAAAGGTGGTGATTACCGTATAGAAAATATTGCTGGTGCTAAAGAAGTTATAGACAATGGTGGAAAAGTGGTGCTTGCCGAACTGGTTGAAGGCATTTCAACAACGTTGATTATTGAACGCATGAAAAACAGTTAGCCTTTATTCATGTTAAATTAATATGCTGCCCTGATGGTTTCAGGTAGCAGGCTTTATTTTAGTAGTAAAAACAAAAACATTGCTCAAAAGGAAGACGATTATCAGAGATATCAGTTGGTTGGCATTCAACGGAAGGGTTTTGCAGGAAGCTGCAGATCATGATGTACCACTTAAAGAACGCATCCGTTTTCTCGGTATCTTCTCCAATAACCTGGATGAGTTTTTCCGGGTGCGGGTAGCTACACTAAGAAGAATGATCCAGGCAGGACCAAAAGCCAGGATGCACCTCGAACTTGATCCCGGACGGATCCTGGAAGAGATTCAGGAAAGGGTAATCCAACTGCAGGAAGAGTTCGACCGCATTTGGAATGAGATTCTTCGTGAACTGCGGAAACAAAAGATCTTCCTCACCGATGAGAAAAAACTCAATATCCAGCAACAGAAATTCGTGTTGCAGTACTTCAATGAAGAAGTGCGAAGCAATATCGTGCCGTTGATGATTGAAAGCATCCATAGCTTTCCGGTGTTAAGCGACAAATCGATTTATCTCGCCTGTACACTTGCCAAAAAAGATAAAACCATTCCGGCCAGGTTTGCGCTGGTATCGGTTCCCGTTAAAAGCCTCTCCCGGTTTATCATCTTGCCCTCTGCAGAAGGGGAACAATCTATCATCTTATTGGAAGATGTGATCCGTTACTGCCTGCCCAATATTTTTTCTTTCTTCGGATACGATCAGTTTTCTGCTCACACCATCAAAGTAACACGTGATGCTGAAATCGATATTGATAATGACCTTTCCACCTCAATGATACAGAAGCTTGAAAAAGGTTTGAAAAACAGAAAAAAAGGCAAGCCGGTGAGGTTTGTTTACGATCGTGATATCCCTCCTTCCCTGCTAACCTATCTGGTTAAGCGTATGGGGCTGAGTCATAAAGACAATCTCATTGCCGGTGGGCGGATACATAATTTTAAAGATTTCATGAATTTTCCTGATCAGGTTTTTGTTTCACAAAAACTTCGAAAGAAACCATTCACACATCCACAGCTAAGAAACGCCCATAGTGTAACCAATACCATCCTTGAAAAAGATATCCTCCTCAATTTCCCTTACCATAGTTTCAATAGCGTGATTGATCTGCTTCGCGAAGCGGCAATTGATCCGCAGGTGACGAGCATAAAAATCACCTGTTACCGTTTGGCAAAACGTTCCAAGATCATCAACGCCCTTACCAATGCAGTGAGGAATGGAAAACAGGTAACCGCTGTGATTGAACTCAGGGCCAGGTTTGATGAAGAAGCGAATATCTTATGGAAAAAAGAATTGGAAGAAGCCGGCGTGAAAGTGCTAATCGGGGTTTCCGGTATGAAAGTGCATGCCAAACTCTGCCTGATCAAAAAAAGAATCAATAACGTTAACAGGCATTATGGTTTTGTAAGTACCGGTAACCTGAACGAAAGCACCGCACAGGTTTATGGCGATCATTGTTTGCTTACTGCAGATAGCCATATCATGGCTGATGTAAACCGCATGTTCACTTATCTGGAAAGTCCACGTACCCGCCTGCCCTATCTGAAGGCATGCAAAATGCTCATCGTAAGCCCTACGCAAATGCGTCGCAACATGATCAGTTTGATTAATAAGGAAATCCGTAATGTACTACTGCAGAAAAAAGGATCCATCACTTTAAAACTTAACTCGCTTAGTGATGAAGAGATGATCGGCAAACTTTATGAAGCGGCAAAAGCTGGTGTGGAAATCAAACTGGTGATCAGAGGCATTTGCTGCATGTATACCGAAAATAAAAAATTCAAAGCTCCGGTTCAGGCCATAAGCATCGTAGATGAATACCTTGAACATGCACGCGTTTTTATCTTTCACAATGGCGGTGATGAAAAAGTGTTCATTTCTTCGGCCGATTGGATGCAAAGGAATATCGACCATAGGATTGAAGCTTCCTGCCCCATACTTGAAAAAAATATCCAGAAAGAAATCAAGGAGATGCTGGATATCCAGTTGCACGATAACATCAAAGCCCGTGTGCTGAACAATGAACAGAACAACCAGTATGTAAACCCAAGGAACACCAAAAAAATCAGGTCACAGGTTGAGATATATAATTATCTCTATAAGAAAAGGGGTAAGCAGCTTGTACCAGACTTTTACCTGCCCTGATGATGTTTCTTTTTTTATTCAATAAAATTTAAGCAACTTACAAACCATAAACTACTGCTATTGATACTTGCGGCGATAGATATAGGAAGCAATGCAGCACGTTTGCTGATTTCAGAAGTACTGGTTACTGCCGAAGGAAAACCCCTTTTCAACAAGCTCAACCTGGTTAGAGTTCCCCTGCGACTCGGATTTGATGTTTTTGAAAAGCAGGTGATTTCCCCGGCCAGGATTGATATGCTATTGCAAACCCTTAAAGCTTTTCGTCACCTGATCAATGCCTACAAGGTGGATGCTATCAGGGCTTGTGCCACCAGTGCCATGAGAGATGCTGTCAATGCCAAAGAAGTACTTCATTTGGTTAAAGAGCAAACCGGTTTGGATATTGAAGTGATTACAGGAGATATGGAAGCCAATCTGGTTTATGAAAACCATGTGGCTGAAAACATGGATATGGACCACAGCTATATGTACATCGATGTTGGTGGTGGCAGCACCGAAATTTCTTTTTTCAGCAACGGAAAGCTTTTGTATAAAAAATCTTTCAATATAGGAACCATCAGATTGTTGAAAAACCTGGTTACCGATCAGGAATGGGAATACATGAAAGAGCAAATCAAAAACGCAACACGTGGCCAGAAGGAAGTGGTAGCCATCGGAAGCGGCGGTAATATCAACAAGATATTCTCGATGAGCAAGAAAAAAGACGGCAAGCCGCTACAGATTGAACTGTTGAGGGATTATTACAGGGAACTGGATGCCGTTCCGGTAGAAGACCGCATCATTCGATATAACCTGCGAAGCGACCGGGCAGACGTGATCGTACCCGCATTGCTGATTTATATCAATGCTATGCGATGGGCCGGTGCCGTTGATATTTATGTTCCGAAAATCGGACTGGCTGATGGCCTGATTCAACACCTCTATGCAGAAATGAAAGAGAAGGTTTAAAACAATGAGCATGAACATACACTCCGAATTGAAAAAAATCACCACCCATACCCTTCAAAAAATGAAGGAAGCGGGTGAAAAAATTTCAATGATCACTGCCTATGATTTTTCTTTTGCAAAACTATTCGATCAGGCGGGCATTGAAATCATCCTTGTTGGCGATAGTGCCAGTAACGTGATGGCAGGCCATGAAACCACTTTGCCTATTACGCTGGAGCAGATGATTTATCACGCACAAAGTGTGGTTCGGGGTATTGAACGTTGCCTCGTTGTGGTTGACTTGCCATTCGGTTCGTATCAGGGCAATTCCAAAGAAGCATTGAATTCTGCCATCAGGGTGATGAAAGAAACCGGAGGCCATTCTGTAAAACTGGAAGGAGGAGAGGAAGTGGTTGAATCGGTAAAAAGAATTGTTGGAACGGGTATTCCGGTAATGGGTCATTTGGGATTGACACCACAAAGCATTTATAAATTCGGCACCTACACCGTAAGGGCACGTGAAGAAGCAGAAGCAGCAAAATTGAAAAGAGATGCGCTCTTGCTTCAGGAAGCCGGATGTTTTGCTCTGGTGCTGGAAAAAATACCTGCATTGCTGGCAAAAGAAGTTACAGAAAGCCTCCACATCCCAACCATTGGAATAGGAGCCGGAGGAAACTGTGATGGACAAGTGCTGGTGATGCATGATATGCTGGGAATCAATACCGAATTCAAGCCCCGTTTTTTACGTCAGTACCTTAACTTAAGTGTGCAAATCAACATGGCGGTAAAACAATATATCACTGATATCAAAAGCAAAGATTTCCCCAGTGAAAAGGAACAGTATTAATTCATGTGGAGTTTTTTTCTTTTTCAGCTTTTTTACAGTATCGATGTCAATTCTTACCTACAAACGTAACTTGCACAAAATTTTTATCAGATGGAATTTCTAAAAGCATTAAAAATACAGGAACTGAATGCCGGAGTTTCTACCGGTTCTGTTTGGTTGAAATCGGGAGGTGAAAAAATCGCTTCTTTTTCTCCTGTAGATGGAAAACTGATTGGTACTGTAAACGGATCCGACCGTAAGGCTTATGATACCTGCATAAACAAAGCACAGGAAGCATTTATCGAGTGGCGCAATTGGCCGGCACCTAAACGTGGAGAGGTGGTAAGGCAGGTGGGTGAAGAACTTCGTAAAAATAAAGCCGATCTGGGTAAACTGGTGAGTTATGAGATGGGAAAGAGCTTACAGGAAGGGCTAGGTGAAGTACAGGAAATGATCGACATCTGTGATTTCGCCGTAGGGTTATCACGTCAGTTACACGGCCTAACCATGCACAGCGAAAGGCCGGGGCACCGGATGTATGAACAATACCATCCACTGGGATTGGTTGGAATCATTTCCGCATTCAATTTCCCCGTTGCTGTGTGGAGCTGGAATAGCATGTTGGCATGGGTTTGCGGTGATGTAGCCATTTGGAAGCCAAGCGAAAAAACTCCCCTTTGCGGTATCGCATGCCAGAAAATCATTCAAACCGTTTTCAAAAAAAATAGTGTACCCGAAGGTGTTAGTTGTCTTGTTTCAGGAGGCAGGGAAGTTGGAGAATGGATGAGTGCCGATACGCGCATTCCTTTGATATCCGCAACCGGTAGTACCCGTATGGGAAAGGCAGTTGGAGCAACTGTTGGCCAACGCCTGGGTAGAAGTCTGCTTGAACTTGGTGGCAACAATGCCATCATCATTTCGAAAGATGCCGACCTGAACATCGCCCTTACCGCAGCAACTTTTGGCGCAGTAGGTACGGCTGGTCAACGTTGCACCACCACAAGAAGGCTTATTATCCATGAGAAGATCTATACCAAATTCAAGGAGAAACTCGCTCATGCCTACGCGCAGTTGAAAATCGGCAACCCCCTTCTCGAAAAGAATCATGTAGGTCCGCTGATTGATACCGATGCCGTAAGCCTGTACACCCACGCCATTGAAGCTTGTAAAAAAGCAGGCGGCAAATTCATTGTGGAAGGAGGTGTTCTGAAAGGAAAAGGATATGAAAGCGGATGTTACGTGAAACCCTGCATTGCCGAAGCACAGAATAGTTTTGCAATCGTTCAGCATGAAACCTTTGCTCCAATTCTCTACATCATGAAGTACAGTACCCTTGATGAAGCCATTGCTTTACAAAACGGTGTTCCACAGGGGCTCTCCTCTTCCATCATCACCAATAACCTGCAGGAAGCTGAATGGTTTCTGAGTCAACGCGGAAGCGACTGTGGAATCGCCAATGTTAATATTGGCACATCCGGTGCCGAAATCGGCGGTGCTTTTGGTGGGGAGAAAGAAACCGGCGGCGGCAGGGAAAGCGGAAGCGATGCATGGAAAGTGTACATGCGCAGGCAAACCAACACCATCAATTATACCGACAAACTCCCGCTAGCTCAGGGAATCCGTTTCGACTTGTAAAATTTCATTAAATAAGATGGACGGAAAGCAAAAGAAATTACAATCGCTTATTTTCGTAATAATCAAAAAAAATCAAATGCTTAAGCACACTACTATTTTACTGGCAACCATCGTTCTTAACCTCACTGCATTTTCGCAGGATTCTGTAAAAACAGTCCCTAATAACTGGCACTTACTCGATCGTACAGAAACCGGTTTTAATGGCATCAGCTTAGATAAAGCTTATAAAGCTTTGCAGGCTTCCAGCCGTAAAAGCACCACTATAACAGTTGCTGTGATAGATAGCGGTATCGATACCTTGCATGAAGACTTAAAGCCCATACTTTGGACGAACCCCAAAGAAGTTCCCGGAAATGGAAAAGACGACGATCGCAATGGTTTTATCGATGATGTGCATGGCTGGAATTTCCTTGGAGGGAAAGATGGCAGGAATGTAAAAGAAGATAGTTACGAAGGAGCCCGTGTTTACCATAAATTAAAGCCTATCTGGGAAGGAAAAACAGTAGATGTAGAAAAACTATCCCTTTCTGAAAAAGCTTCTTACGAAACTTACCTCAAAGCGGAGAAGAAAATAGTTGGAGCCGTAGATCCTGAAGAAGCCGCCTATTTCAAAACCCTGATGCCTAAATTTCAAGCCGGTGATTCTTTATTGCGCAAGCAATTGGGTAAAGAAGAATACAACGGAAACGACCTGAAAGACATCACTGTTACTGAGGCAGATGCGAAAATGACAAGGGGATTGATTTTAAATATCAGCAAGGCGAATAACAGCTACGACATCACCAACCAGCAGCTTATTGACGAATTACAGGGCCAAATGCGTAAAGCAGAATCTGCTACCCAGGCACCAAAAGAATACCGCAAGGAAATTGTAAAGGATAATGAAGAAGATATCAAAGACCGCTTTTATGGCAACAATGACATTATGGCATCTACCCCGTTCCACGGCACCCATTGTGCGGGCATTATTGCAGCAGTAAGGGGAAACAACAAGGGAATGGATGGTGTAGCCGACAATGTGCGTATCATGGTACTTCGGGCAGTTCCTGATGGAGATGAGCATGATAAGGATATCGCTAACGCGATCCGTTATGCGGTAGATAACGGAGCAAAGGTGATCAGCATGAGCTTTGGTAAAGATTTCTCTCCTGAAAAAGAGTGGGTGGATGATGCCTTCCGTTATGCCGAATCAAAAGGTGTGTTATTGATTCATGCGGCAGGAAATGATGCCAAGAATATAGATACGGCAGATAACTTTCCTAATCCAATTTATGCCAATGGAAAAGGAAGGGCAAGTAATGTGATTACAGTTGGTGCAAGCGGCGATTTACTGAATGGTGGATTAACAGCTTCTTTCAGCAATTATGGGAAAAACGAAATAGACGTATTTTCTCCGGGTGTAAATATTTATTCAACTATTCCCGGAGGCAACACTTACGGAAAGGCAAGTGGTACCAGCATGGCCGGCCCGGTTGTTGCCGGTGTAGCTGCATTGATATTGCAATATTATCCGGCACTGAGTCCGCAGCAGGTTAAATATGCCATTGAGAAATCGGCAACGGTTTCATCTACCGAATTGGTGAACAAACCCGGCACCGATGAAAAAGTACCCTTATCAGAACTCAGCCGTACCGGTGGTTTTCTCAATGCCTATGAAGCAGTGAAAATCGCTGGCACCCTGAAACCTTCGAAAAATAAAGAAGTGTTGCCAAAATCGAATATTAATAAAAGTAAAAAAGATTGAGCAGGTATTTAATAACTTTTCGATCTAATAAACATTGTAACAAATGGCCAGGCCCCAATCAGCAACCTACCCTGTTTACTTTGATAAGTATATTTCGCTGGTAAATGCTGATGACCTTATAAGTGCGTTTATAGATCAACGTGAATTGATCGGAGGGTTTTTCGACAGTATACCTGAAAGCAAAGCAGCTTATGCATATGCTCCTGGCAAATGGAACTTAAAACAGCTTTTACAACATGTCATCGATACGGAGCGCATATTCGCCTACAGGGCTTTATGTTTTTCCAGAAATGAAGGGCAATCGCTTCCAGGATTTGACGAGAATGCATATGCAATAAGCAGTGAAGCAGACAGCCGCACCTGGAACAGTTTATGCGAGGAACTCAAACAGCTCCGTACAAGCACTGAGTTGTTGTTTGAATCATTCACGCCGCTTCAACTGGAAAAATCGGGTAAAGCTAACGGCAACCCATGCACGGTTATCGCAGCGGGATTTATTATTGTGGGACATGTTTATCATCATCAACAGATAGTGATTGACAGATACCTTTGATAAATCCTTATTTTTTTTCACTATTGTCCAACTAAATTAAAAATAAAGTGCCATAAAAAGTGCAGATCTTAAGAACCGCGCAGATTAGCTATGTTTAACTTACCACAGAACAAACATTACTATGAGTGAAGTTAAAAAATTTGTCGGACAGCCGGTATTGTCTCAAATATTAGGTGTAACACCCAGTTCTTTGATACAACAATCAGGCAGGAAGCACCAGGCCAGCAGGTACTATAAAAGCTTGCCATTCGAGTACATCTGTAAGACTTTTGTACGGAGTGTTTAGCTATTGCAATGGTTTACGGGAACTGAGCGAAGGCTAATCTTATTGGCTTGCGAGGGGAAGCTATCTCATTTAGGCTTGAACAAGGCTACACAACGTCCCGTGCAGGGAACAATACTGAGAAGATATAAAACGTCTTGAACCTGAGATGTCGCTTAGAAGGAGAGTGATACTCGACGTCCCGTTGCGGAGACCTTGCTGAGAATGCTGATAAAAACAATACGAAAGGTCTAATTCTGGAAAACGTTGCAGAGAAGATGATATATTTTGAAATTCATAACTGAATATTGCTATTCTAAAAAATAATAAAATCTAATATCCCTTTTTGCATTTGTGATGACGGCTTATTTATATTTTCATATTGTGTTACGCAATTCAGGTAGTCGAAGTTTATTTTTTTACTCAAAAGTTTTATTTCATATTC
>JAPLEF010000001.1 GCA_026391525.1 Sphingobacteriales bacterium | reverse complement strand
TTAAAAACAATTTTTCAAATAAACGGGCTTTGTTTTTTCCATCAATAAAAATTTTCTTTTGCTGATACCCCCCAATATTAATTAATGATTTTATTGGTACGCTGTCAATATCAAATACTATTTTCGCCTGCGCTATTAATAAACAGGCATTGAAAAAAAACAGCGAGAGCAACATTGCTTTCTTTCTGTTCATTTTGTTCTGTTTTTATTCTTTCGGAATTTTACTTTCACCTTAATAGATTTTTTTGCTCTAAAATATTCTTTCATTCTTTTATAAAAATCATAAGCTTTATCCTTCCCAATTATGCCAATGCACCCATCAGTTGTTCCAACCATATAAATATCCTGACCTGTATCAGCGTCAAAACCTACTTTTTTGGGCTTTTTTAAAGTTTTTGTCGGATGTATCCACATCGCAAACCTCTTTCCCGTTAAATAAAATCGCTTATGTTTCATTTTGAAAGAGAATCCATCATCTGCTTCATAGGAAGATCTGTTTATAGCATCGGTAGGGGTCTCTTCAATACCTCCATCATAGTCATAACCGCTATCTGGGCTGTCTGGCATTAGTCCTCTATCACCTGGCCCGCTCACAATTTCATATTTAGCCAAAACATCTCCATTATCCAAATCTCTAATCTCCATAACGCCTATACCAACTTGTGAACGGGAAATCGTTTCGTTGAAGCCATAGTAATCATATGCAATTCCAGTAACACTAATTTCCCAATTGAAATTCGTTTGAAAATTTCTAACACCTACATTGGGACCACTAAGACTCATGGCTAAATCAATACCAAAACTAATAGCATGAACACCCATACTTACAATACTCGTTCCTGATATATTGCCAAGTCCTCCCCCATTAATTCCACTTGCCAAACCTAAACCACCGCCAATTCCTGCACCAATCAATGCACCACGCCCATCACCTCCTGTTGCAAAATCTAGAATGCCGCCAACTAAAGCACCACCTACCGCTAATGCTGCAGTGTTAAAAAAAACATTACTGCTTCCTGTAATGCCGGATACAATCCCACCTAAACTAAATCCTCCACTTGGGTCAATATTATTCACCGGATCATTACCCATACCTACATACCCACTTGCAAACTGATCATATGGGTCAGCATTGATAAACCTGCCTGTTTGCGGGTCGTAGCTTCTTAATGTAAAATCATTCCAGCCTGTTTCATCATCAAACTCACTGTAATCTCCCTGGTACTGGTATGGGTTGTTAAGTTGCCCCTCTCTTGCATCACCCATCTTCCTTGAACTTATCCCTGCTATCCTTAACCCATAAGCATAGTAATGATTCTCTTCGATGATATGCTTGTGGCGCAGTTGTACTTTCAGGTTATCAAAATACACATGCTCATCGCTTTCATTGCTCAGGTACACGAACGCATAGCCGTTTCTCGGTGCTTTTACAGGGTCTATAACCAACACACGATCGCTGCCATTGCCCGGCGCATCTACCCGGTCGGTTGCACTGCCCTCACCTATAAAATTAAACCGCTCATCAAAAAACAATACCGTTAGATAGGCTTTCGGGATGGGGTCATTCACACCGCCAGCATCAGGCGAGGTGGCATTGTACAAGGGTGTGCCTATGCCCCCACTGCCCGATAGTAAGGAAGCTATCTCGGCGGCAGAGGATTTAATCAGCGGGTCGGCTACTACACTGCTGAAAAATTCAATTCAAAGAACTATTGAAAATAAAATAATAGAAATAAATATAGATGGAATTACTACAAATATCAACTTTAAAATTAATTACATTTTTGATGTAATAAATTTTGTAATGCTGTTAACCAATTAAAGGCCGCTGGTGAAAAACACCAGGCGGCGGCTACCACTTTTATTATTGGAACTCCAACGGCTGCGAAAAAAACCAAGCGGTCGCTACCACTTTTATTCTTGGAAGACCAAAGGCGGCGAAATAAACAAATTCTTTTTATTACCAAAAACAACCTTTTAATGCAGTCGAATGGCAGTTAACTTTGGGTGGTCAGTATCACCGAATTTTCCAATTTACTCGATAAACTCATTATAAGGAACAAATCTCACTTCGAACTTATTAGTAACAAAAGACTTACCAAAAAAGAAAGTTACATCTTTTATTCCACCAGCATTTTCGGTCCTTGTAGAAAACTCTGCATATTTCCCTGAGTTTAGTTCATCATCGGCGATTTTTTGCTTTGTAGATTTTGGTGTAAAAATCATTATCAACATTTGAAAAAACTTTTCTGCATCAGACTTATTTAGAAACTGGAAGCACCAATCAATATCTATAATTTTTTTAATACTCTCAACTTCACCTATAGTAACTTTAATATACCCAGTATCAACTGGCATATTCAGTAAAGGACTTTTATTAAACTTGAAAACATGGAAAACTTTTTGTGCATTGCCACTCAAATTCATGTCTAGATTAAC
>JAPLEF010000067.1:458-3843 GCA_026391525.1 Sphingobacteriales bacterium | reverse complement strand
GATACAACAATATTGGGATTATTTGCTAAGAGGCTAAATAAACTTAGTGAATGTTTTGATATAGAGTATTCTTTTTCTAAAAAACTTAGTGAGAAAAAAATTATAACAATTCTTATTGATTCATCAAATGAATGTGAAATTCTACCAGCCAAATCCTTTCTGCTGATTGATTCTACAGAACATTTTGAAATTCACCACTAGCGCAGGTTAAACCTAGCAGAAATGCCCCTAATTTTTTCGCCGCCGTGGGGTGTGTCACGAATGATTAGAATGGATAGTTCTTATCAATGCTGAATAAAAGATGGTAGTAGGTCTACCGCATAGGCTGTGCAGACAGCGTTTGCAAACCACCTGAAGGTGCTGTGTTCAAAAGGCATGGTGCTTAACATTCAGGTAAAGATATTGTATAAACAATATCAGGTGTGTGTAAAGAAGCTGAACGAAATTGAACCGCTGATGAAGTGTCGAAACGGCTACTCGTATTGCAAAAGCTGAAGTCTCCTCAACTGAAGCGACCAACTGTAACGGATAGCTGCTTACTGGTTACAGGCATACCGGCATTAAGGCGGCAGGAGCTTTACACAGGCTTTTATTCGGAACGTGAGAGGCTTACCTGTTGATGTGCTAAAAGCTTTGCAGGAAGTTTTTTTTTTGGAAGCGACTGTTCAACAAATGTTTTACAGTTCATACTGCAACTCAATTCCAACAAAGTTGGAAGAAGCAACAGGCGAGCGTCGGACGAAGCCATAGTAGTGAAGAAGTCTTTTTCGCTGTTGTTATTCACTAATTTCCCCAAAAACAGCTTCACAACCATCAGACGCCGTCGTTTGGTGTTCTTACCAACGAGATTAACTTTAAGAGTGTTCCCTTATCTCATCCAATTCCACTGACACAAGTGTTCGGCTTTAGGCGGCCACTTGTGTCAGTGGTTTCTGCCGGCTGTGTCCGGGCTTCAGAAATACGTAGTTCCAAAACCACCCAAATTTTCTACACCACTTAGGTTTAACATTTTCTAGTTTAAAGGCGATGCGGATCAATCACTTTCAACTCATCTATGTTTTTAAAATCAGAGATATTGCGAGAGATTAGAACCAAGTCATAAACAAGAGCAGTAGCAGCAATGATTGCATCGGGAAATTTGGTTCTATGTTTTTTGCGAATTGCAATACTTATTTCCACTACATTATTTGTTAAATCCAATACAGTAGCATCACTGATAAAATTGGAAAGTGTTTTATAATGTTGTTCAGGAGCATTAAAACCAAGCACTTCAATTTTAGTAACTATCGATACATTCGGCACGGCGTCAATAACCGTATGCATAAAATCCATAGCTGTACCAGGGAGTTTATTGCTGAGGTAATCAATAACGGCATTTGTATCAATTAAATACTGCGGTTGTTCCATTCATTACGTTTTTGGGTTACATCATTTTGAAGTTCGTCCGCTACATCAGCAGGCAGTTTACCAGCATACTTTTCAGAAAGTTTTTGCTGTGGCAGAATACTCTTTTTCAGCACTTTGATAATATGTAAATCTTCCAAGTCTTCTAAAAGTTTGTAAGCTTTGTTATTGTTGATTTGTACTAATACTGTTTCCATATTTGAATTATTTTAAAATTGCCTGTTTTTTTAGGGTTAAGCATCCAACACATCAAAAAGGCTTTTTTCCACTAGCTCCCAAATCTTCTTTGCTTTGTATTCACATCTTTACCTTTTCATCAAATTTACTTATAATATCTGCCATTTCAAGGTAATGTGGAAAATACTCTCAGATTGCCCCCCTCAGCAAGATCAAACTGCCACCCTTTTTAGCCTCCGCTTGATGTTTTCACGATCGGCTCTAATAAAGATCACCTTCAAGATTTCCATAATATCCTCCTTCACAATAACTATCTTCACGAACTCCCAATATCTTGAGGGACACGGTCTCAAGTTAAAACATTCCTCCTCGTTGTGGTTTTCGTAAGTATCAAAAAACACACTTCTAATTTGCCAATTTTCGTATTTTTATACCGAATTAGCAGTTCTTTGATTTGGCCAAAATGTAGTATTAGGATGCCATAGCGAAAGTATTAACTACCTCCGGGCGGAATGGTGATGCCGGGACGTAAATACCCAGCTGGTGGTGGGTTGTATAGGTTTGGGTTTAATGGTCAAATGAAAAGCACAGAAATCAACGAGAATAGTTATACTGCTGAATTTTGGGAATACAATGCAGCTTTAGGGCGGCGTTGGAATGTTGATCCTAAGCCTAATCCGTATATTTCTAATTATGCAACATTTGCCAATAATCCTATATTTTTTGCTGATCCATTAGGCGATACAACAAAGTATTTTAGTATGGCAGGAAAAGAATTAGGTACTATAAATAATGATGGAGCATTAAATAGAGTAAAAGTTGAAGAAAAACTATTTAATATATTTGATGCGGCAGCAAGAAAAGATGGAAAAAATCCTGATGCAAACGATTATGTAACTAAATTGAATGGAGTATTAGACCAATTAGAAGCAACAGGAAAATATGGAGATTTAATTTCAAGAGAAACCGGAGTTCAAAATTTAACATTCACAGGTTATCATAACAATAAGACTCATTTATCAAGTGGGATATTATCACTTAATACAATTTTTGACAATGGATCTTCCTTATCTATTAATCAATGGGATGCGTTATCTGGAACTGTAGGAAAGGGAGGTAAAATATTACATCCGTTGCCTAACCGAAATGACTATGTAGGAACTGGTATTGATATGGAATAGAGGCTTATTTAGAGTACACCCTGATGGGAATAATCCAGGGAGTGCTGGCTGCATTGCTTTACAATCAGGAAAGGATGGATTATTGTTATTCAAATCGCTAATGCAGAACTACACACGAACTCACGGTAATATAAACATATCAGTAAATATTGCCAACAATCCTAACATTGGATATATAAAAGAAAATGAAAAAGGACAGAAAAAAGTTAGTTATGGTGAATAATCGTTTCTTTATAGGGTATTTGTTTACAAACATTTTAGTTTTCATTAGTTGTACTAACAATCCCAAAATCAACAACGATATTAAAGAAGATACAACCATCAAAAAATATTCGACGAATGATACTATCCAAAAAATGAATTTTGAATTTTATTTACATGAAAAAAACATTTCTGAATTAGCAAAAAATTATTATACAGGCAAATTTAAGCCCACAGACAATCCGGAAACTGACAAACTTTTAAATCTATCATTGACAACTGATACAACACTAAGACCATTTTATTTTTGGTGTTTAAATGATATTATTAGTAATGCAGATGGTGCGCTAATGGAATATGTAGGAGAGCCAGCCAGAAGGTATATTGAAGAGTTTCCTGTGGAATTTTTATATTACATAGAT
>JAPLEF010000067.1:0-427 GCA_026391525.1 Sphingobacteriales bacterium | reverse complement strand
CAAACAGCAATTAATTATAGTGGCTACTATGGCAATGAGCAATCTGAAAATGCAAAAGCTGTATTGAAGAATTTTACCACAGCAATACTGAAGAAATGCACCCATTGTAACGACTTTCAAATAAAAAGACTCATGCAGTTTGCCCAAGATTGCTTTAATGAGTGAAACACCATGTTTTCAGTAGAGTTCAACAATTATAAAATCTGTGCTGTCCGTATGTCTTTGACTACGATATTTTTATTTTACGAGGCATATGCCTTTTTAGCTCTTTTTCCGCCTTTGGTGTTCAAAGAATAAAATTGGTAGCCGCCGCTTGGTGTTTTCACCAGCGGCTCGAAGGAAGATCGCCTTCAATATCTCTTCCAATAAGATACCCCTTCACAACAATTAACTTCACGAACTCCCAATATCGTTAGCAACATGATAC
>JAPLEF010000086.1 GCA_026391525.1 Sphingobacteriales bacterium | reverse complement strand
TGCAAAGAGAAAAGCAACTCAAAAGCTGGAAGAGCAAAATCCGGATTGAAGAACTCATCAAGCGTAGCTCAACTGAACAGCGCGTCCCGACACTGGTGTCGGGAAGGTTTTAGGTTTGAATCCTAACGCGGTCACCATTTAGTCCTGTTTTGCAGGACTTTTTTTATGCATTATCTCTACATCCTATATTCAGCATCGTTAAGCAAATACTACATTGGCTACACGAGTACCGCACCTGAATTGCGGCTACAAAAGCACCTTGCATTGCATAAAGGTTTCACCTCAAAAGCAACTGATTGGCAAATCGTTTATACCGAAACATTTCCCAGCAAAACACTAGCTATGCAAAGAGATGAGGCAATTCGGAAAGAGTTCGTGAAGTTGTAATTTATTTTAATCCATTACTATAATGGAATTAAAGAGTCATAAACAATTCTCAGTCAGTAGATTTTCATTTGGCAAACTACATCCTTATTATGAAGTCAATCTGAATTGTCAATTATATCTAGCCTCGTACCCATTTTTGGATATTTATGGGTAAATATTTGGATAAAAACCATTATATGGGTATTTTTGGGTAACTATATGGGTATATGATAAATATCAATTCAATAAAAATTACTTCTCAGGTACTCTCTTTAATTACAGAAATAGATGAATTTAAGGGTGCATGGAGGGCATTGGGTCAACTGGCTCCAGAGCAGCTAAGCGCTTTAAAAAGGGTTGCTACCATCGAAAGCATTGGCTCATCTACAAGAATTGAAGGAAGTAAATTAAGCGATAAGGAAGTTGAAGCATTGCTCAGAAATCTGAAAATACAAAAATTCTCATCAAGGGATGAGCAAGAGGTGGCAGGATACGCAGAAGTAATGGATACCGTCTTTCAACATCACAATGAAATTCCGTTAACAGAAAACTATATCAAACAACTGCACCGGGATCTTCTCCAGTATAGTGAAAAGGATTACCGGCATCGTGGTGAATATAAGAAGCATGCAAATCATGTAGAAGCTTTTGATGCAAATGGTAAAAGTTTAGGAATCGTTTTTGAAACTGCCAGTCCTTTTGATACAGCTTTAAGGATGGAAGAATTGGTATCCTGGGCAAATGAAGCTATCAATAAAAAGGCTTTACATCCGATTTTGATCACTTCAGTTTTCATTGTCGTGTTTCTTGCAATACATCCGTTCCAGGACGGTAATGGAAGATTGTCAAGAGTTTTGACTACCTATCTTTTACTTTCACTCGGATATGCGTATGTCCCTTACAGTTCGCTCGAATCAGTGGTAGAGAATAACAAGGAAGGTTACTATCTCGCTTTACGAAAAACCCAAGGAACATTAAAGGAAGAAATTCCTGACTGGCAGCCATGGATCATTTTCTTTCTAAAAGCGCTTAATCAGCAAAAGCAAAAACTCGAGGTTAAAGTAGAAAGGGAAAAATTACTTTTAGGAAAACTGCCCGAGCTCTCTCTTAAAATTTTAGAGATGACTAAGTCGAGAGGTCGTTTAACGATCAGTGATGTTGTTGTATTAAGCAATGCGAATAGGAATACCATTAAGAAGCATTTGGAAAATCTTGTGCAGACAAATCAGTTGGTTAAGCATGGCGCGGGAAAAGGATCATGGTATTCATTGGCTTGAACAAAAAACTCAAGCAATCCCATAGCAGAGAGAAATTAAATTTGATTTATTATCAATCATTTTAAGTGGTGAACAAACCGGTGAACAGAAATAATTGGCCATGCAAAAACCCCGCCCAGTGCGGTGTTCAAAGGAAGGTTTGAATCCTAACGCAGTCAATGAACCTATTTAGCTGATTTCGCTTATGAACTCAAATATTGAATTCATTTCATAAATCGAATGCTGAAGAATAGTTAAATACTTTATTGAAAGCTGGATTTAAGTATCAAAATTGATTAAAAGTATTGCCTGATGAATTTTCATTTTATCTCAAAGCAAGGCTTTGAAATTTAGTACCACCACTTAACTCTTTGAATATTAATCATTTCTTTATTTAAAAAAATGTCGGATATTTCCACCATTAATGTCAAATTAGTATATTTGTGATGGAATTTACCAACAAAATAGACTAATTTAAGTGTTGGTATTTGCCAACATTATTCACCAATAATACATTTAACGATGGAAAAAGCCGTCAAATACTGGTACGCAATGAGTGACCCGGTAATTTTGGAGCTATTGGGTAACTTCATTCAGCAAACCCGGATACAACAAAACAAAACGCAGCAGCAGGTGGCGGTGGCGGCGGGCATCAACCGATCTACAATGGTGCAGATTGAAAATGGTGGCGGCGGTACATTGCTTTCTTTTATTCAAATATTAAGGGCGTTAGAGCAGTTGCAATTGTTTCAAAGTTTTGAGATGAAACAACAGCTCAGTCCACTGCAATTGGCTAAAATTGACCAGAAAAAGCGGCAGAGAGCAAGCAATAAAAAAGCCAACCCAATCAAAAAACCTAAAAGCGACTGGTAATGATATCAACAGCATTCATCAACATATGGAACAAACGGGTTGGAGCCGTTGCATGGGATGTGGATACAGAGGTGGCTTCCTTTGAATTTGAATCCTCATTCCTTACAAATAAGTGGGATTTATCGCCATTGAAAATGCCGGTTGCTGATGCAGCAAAACGGGTATTTTCTTTTCCTGAATTAAGAGGCACAACTACATTCAAAGGCTTACCGGGCTTACTGGCCGATGTATTGCCGGATAAATATGGTAACAGCCTTATTAATGCCTGGCTTTCAAGAAATGGCCGCCCTGCGGATAGTATGAACCCGGTAGAACTGCTTTGCTTTATCGGCAAAAGAGGTATGGGGGCATTAGAGTTTGAACCTATAGTTCCGAAAACAAATAATGGAGTCAGCAAAATTGCGTTAGACAGCTTGATAAATATTGCTCAGGAAATACTCTCTGGCAGGCAGGATTTTAATACCAACCTTTCCGCCAATGAAGCAAAAGCATTAAGTGACATTTTAAAGATTGGCTCCTCTGCCGGTGGTGCAAGGGCTAAAGCAGTGATTGCATTTAATCCAGATACAAAAGAAATTCGTTCCGGGCAAGCGGATGCACCGGAAGGGTTCACCCATTGGCTGCTGAAATTTGACGGTGTTACAGACCAGCAGTTAGGTACATCATCCGGCTATGGTCGCGTTGAAATGGCTTATCACCTGATGGCAAAAGAAGCCGAAATAGAAATGACCGAATGCAAGTTGCTGGAAGAAAACGGCAGGGCTCATTTTATGACTAAGCGTTTTGACAGGGAACACGGCAAAGGCAAATTGCATATACAAAGTTTTTGTGGCATTGCTCATTACGATTTTAGTGAGATAACATCGTTTAGTTACGAACTATTATTTGAAACCATGCGTAGCATGTTATTGCCCTACACCGATGCAGAACAGCTATACAGAAGAATGGTATTTAATGTAATGGCAAGAAACTGTGATGACCACACCAAGAACTTTTCATTCAGCATGAACAAAACAGGCCAATGGAAACTGGCTCCGGCTTTTGATGTTTGCCATTCTTACCGTCCGGGTAGCACATGGGTAAGCCAGCACTCTTTAAGTATAAATGGCAAGCGGCAAAATATTACCCGTGATGATTTACTGGAAGTTGCCAAAAACATGAATATTAAAAAAGCAGACACAATCATTAAACAGGTTAATGCTGTTGTAAGCAAATGGAATGATTTTGCAGCCCAAATAAATGTAAAGTCAGATTTGAGGGATGCTGTGGGTAAAACTTTGTTATTGCTGTAAAGGGTTGTTGGTATTGGTAATTATGCATGTGTAAATTAAATTAGAATGCAAGTAGCATAAAGAATAGTCGATATAAATAGGTCAAAAATAATTTATTAGAAATGAGTAATACTATTGATGAAAACCTGAAGCCTACCCATAAAGGTTTCACCTCAAAAGCAACCAATTGGCAAATCG
>JAPLEF010000148.1 GCA_026391525.1 Sphingobacteriales bacterium | reverse complement strand
GAAATCAGTATAGTAATATTAAAAGTTCAAAAATTAATTTAGGTCGGTTGCAAGCTACTTTGAATAGTGCCCAATCATCTGTTGAGGATTTGTTTCAGCTAGAGTTCCAAGTGTTTTCTCAATTTGGAGATGATGGCATCATCCAATACCTGGTTAATAAGCTTCCTCTCAGCAATACTACTTTTGTTGAATTCGGGGTTGAAGATTACCGCGAGTCCAATACAAGGTTCCTACTTATCAATAATGGCTGGTCGGGTTTGGTGATGGATGGTGATTCCAGTAATATTTCTTCTATTAAATCGGGACAACTTTACTCTTTTTATGACCTTAGGGCCCGACAATGTTTTATCACCAAAGAGAATATCAATGAAACAATCGCCGCTGAGGGGTTTCATCCTGAGGTGGGCTTATTGAGCGTTGATATCGATGGTAATGATTACTGGGTTTGGCAAGCTATACATGCCATACAGCCCAGGATCGTGATTACAGAATACAACAGTCTGTTCGGTTTTTCAGCACCCATCACCATACCTTACCAACCCGATTTTGTAAGAGGAAAGCATACGCCACTTAACTTTTATGGTACTTCACTTAAAGCAGCTTGTTTGCTGGCCAAAGAAAAAGGCTATTTTTTCATTGGTTGCAATAAGGCAGGTAACAATGCCTATTTCATCCACGAAAGTTTAAGGCACCATTCCCCGATTAAGGAAAAAACTGCCGAAGAAGGTTACCGTTTCGCTCATTTTTCTGAATCCTGGGATACGGACCGTGAACCCCGTCGAGGAAAAGACAAGGTAATTAGTTTGTCTGGACTAACGGTTACTAATATTCTAAAAAATCAAGATGAAATCATAAATACCGAAGCCATTGTAAACGAGTTGTTGAACGCAGGTAAATTCAACGGTATACATTTTTAAAAGATGAAAATCATTATTCTTGGTTCTGAAGGGTTTATCGGAAAGTATCTGATAAATCATTTCAATGCGAAAGGCTATAGTGTATTTGGCTGTGATGTGGTAGAGCAACGAACCTCATTTTTCACCTATTACCAAATGCAAAAAGATCTTTTGCAGTGGAACGCCATTTTCTCGGGACAGGAATTTGAATATTGTATCAATGCGGCCGGTAACGGAAATGTGGGCTATTCAGTTACTTCGCCTTTTGAGGATTTTGAATCGAATGCGATTGATACTATAGAGATATTAGATTCCATTAGAAAATTCAATCCGTCCTGCAAATACTTGCACATCTCAAGTGCTGCTGTTTATGGGAACCCTACAGTGTTGCCAGTTGAAGAAACCGCAGAGATGAAGCCTATTTCTCCTTACGGATGGCACAAATTAATGGCTGAAATGATTTGCAGGGAGTATCATGAAATCTATGGACTTTCTATTGCAATCGTCCGGCCGTTTTCGATATACGGTCCCGGTTTGCGTAAACAATTGTTTTGGGATACTTACCAAAAGTTCCTCAATAGTCCTTCTGAATTAATGTTATGGGGAACCGGAGATGAAACCCGCGACTTCATCTATATCGATGATGTAGTGCATTTTTTTGATCTGCTACTTGAAAAAGCACCTATGCAAGGAGAGTGTTACAATGTTGGCACTGGTATTTCAACTAGCATAAGGGAAGCCGTACAGATGTTGTTTAAAGGTCTTGGTTGCCATCCAAAAATTCATTTCAATGGCCAACACCGGGAAGGAGACCCGCTTTACTGGCAGTCGGCTATTAAAAAAATGACTGATCTTGGATTTGTACCTGCCATTGATTTCATCACCGGAACACAGCAACTGGCCAACTGGCTGAACAGCTTGCAAAAAGAAGGGAAAGGATAAATATGTTTAACGTTTGGTATTTTATCGATAATAAACTAGGAGGAGTTACTTCACTCAACTACAATCTCATCAGTCATCCATTACCTGGAGAAGTACAAACCGTTTTAGAAATAGAACAGGAAGAATGGATGATGGCTAGAGCAAACCTTAGCTTTCCAAATACTTCGGTACAAAAAATCAGATATAGCGGGATGAATCATGCTTACCGGTTTTTGAAACAGCTTAGAAATCAGGTACCCGATCTACCCGGAGCCCTGGTGTTGAATTATGAGAATGAAATGGCGATGCTCGACCATCACGAAGTACTTCAAACCACTTATCAGCTGGTACATGATGATTATAACCTGCGTTTGGCAGCGAAGTACGGTCATCTTGTTGACGTTTTCATCTGCCACAATACTATTATCAATACTAAATTACAGAACCTTTTCCCCGAAAGATTAGAACAGATATTTTATCTGCCTCATGGAGTAAAAATTCCTTTGCTGTATCAGCAACAGGAGCAAATAACCAATAATCCTTTGAAACTATTGTTTCTGGGCCGCATGGTTCAACTCAAAGGCATTTATGATTTGCCCGTTATAGATGAAATACTCAAACAACACGGCATTATATGCAGTTGGATATGTATCGGCAGCGGTCAAGAAAAAGAAGAAGCTATTAAGGCATGGCCTGAAGGTGCTGATGTATTGTTTATAAGTCCTGAAACCAATGAAGAAGTGATGGCCATATGTGCTTCTCGTGATGTATTCGTATTGCCTACAAGGTTTGAAGGATCCCCGGTTTCTTTGATAGAAACGATGAGTGCAGGTTTGGTGCCAGTTATCTCACGTTTACCTGGAGGCATTACAGATATTGTAACTTCTGAGATCGGATTCACCCCTGAACCCGGCGATAATGCTGCATTTGCAGATGCCATAGCACGATTACATCACAACAGGCATTTATTACAAAAGTTGTCGCAACAGTGTAGGGCACTTACCAGATCGAACTTCAACATTGAAGAAACTTCTTTTAATTATCATTCCTTGTTTCAGAGATATGAGGAGTTTTACCGGCAAAAAACACTTCGGAAACAAAAAGTGGGAGCAAGATTAGATCACCCAATGATACCACCAGATATTACATCAATTCAAAATCTACAAATGAAGAAGCTAAAACACTTTCAATAGCAAAACTTATATACTTTTCTCTGTTAAAAGAGGTCATCAAAATGCTAACCAAAGGGTCGTCTTTAAAAATAGGTTGG
>JAPLEF010000069.1 GCA_026391525.1 Sphingobacteriales bacterium | reverse complement strand
TACTATGTTCAACCAATCCGATCAGGGCTTAATAATATTTATGGTAATTTGTTCGGTTTTCATGTTCCTGATGATAACGTTTGTTGCAATTATTATTTATCGGTATCAACAGAAACAAAATGCCTATTTCAAGGGCATTGAGGAAATAAAGGCTGCGCATGAAAATAATATGCTGCAGACTAAAGTAGAAATCCAGGAGCAGACTTTTCAAAACATTTCACAGGAGATACACGATAATATCGGTCAGAAATTAACCCTTGCCAAATTACAATTGAATACCCTACCTTATACAGACCTCGAAAGCTGCCAATCGCAGGTTGCCCAAGCCATCAAGGGTATCAGCGAATCCATCGAAGATCTTAGCGACCTCAGCCGAAGTATGAATTCGGAAATCATCCATAACAATGGCTTCCTGGGTGCCTTGGAATTTGAAGTGAATCAGCTGAACAAGCCAGGAATGTACAACATGCGCCTAAGGGTAACCGGCAATTCCATTTATATGGATGCACAGAAAGAGCTGATGCTGTTTCGCATCGTGCAGGAATCGCTTCACAATGTGGTGAAACATGCCGAAGCCACGCAGATTTATATCGATATCCACTTTACCTCCACTCATCTCGAACTGGTTGTTGCCGACAACGGAAAGGGGTTCAGGCAGGGGATGCTTCAGCCCGGGAATGGATTAGGGAACATGAAAAAAAGGGCAACCCTGTTAAATGGAAGTTTTGACATACAAACTACACCAGGAAAAGGAACTACAATCACGATACAAATACCCATATATGAGCAATATGAAGAACTGTTACAAAGTAATATTGGTTGATGACCATGTTTTGCTCAGGGATGCCTTGGCCAACCTGATCAATTCGTTCACCGATTTTAAAGTGATCGCCACAGCAGGCAACGGAAAGGAATTGCAGCAAGCGATTGCTAATGGGCATTTGCCGCAATTGGTTTTGCTTGATCTGAACATGCCCGGGATGGATGGTTTTGAAGCATCAAAATGGTTAAGCAAAGAGTATCCTGAAATAAATATTCTCATCTTAACCATGTACGACTCTGAAATTGCATTGATCCGTTTGCTACAATCAGGTGTGAAAGGTTTTTTGAAAAAAGACATCCACCCGGGAGAATTGCGTGCAGCACTACAGGCCGTTGCTCAAAGCGGTTATTATTATTCTCATAATACAACCGGCAAACTGGCTGGTTTTTTTCAGAAAAGTCAACAAGAAAATACTTCATTCGACAGGGTGATCCTTTCAGAAAAGGAAATGGAATTTCTCCGGCTGGCCAGCACCGATCTTACCTATAAAGAAATTGCCGTTAAGCTCAATATTACCCCCAGGGCAATAGACGGCTACCGGGACGCCCTTTTTGAAAAATTAGATGTAAGAAGCAGGGTTGGACTGGCAATTTATGCAGTGAAAAATGGGATTGTTACTTTTTGATTATAAAAAATTGTTCGATGAGTTTCCATAGCAATCCAGCCGGTATAGCAATAAACCGTTTCCTATGTGTTCGCCCTTCTACGTGGACATCTAAAATGTGGTACTGTGGCGCACCGGAGAGTGTTGCCTGTGCGTTGGCTTAGTTAGCTGTTAAAACCTTTGTACATTCTTCACCAAACTGACTGATGATTCTAACCGCAATTTTTTGTCCTTTCTTTTTTACTTCGATTGGATGAGAAATGTGACCATACAAACGGTCGAAGGCTTCATCGTCTATTTCAATTTTCAATGTTTTCTCTAATTTCTTTTTGGTGCTGTCTTTGGCTAAATTATCAAGTCCTTTTTTCCATTTTTCAAACTCCGTTTTTTCGCCACCGCAGAAGAAAACTTGTTTTACCACAAAGTTACTTCCGTCATAATCTTCGTCCACCATCCAATATGCAATGTCGTGAACATTACGAGGTTTCACTTCATCTTTGATAGGGTCGTAAATGTCTAAGCCTTTTATTTCAATGGTTGCTTCTTTGCCTTTAATGTTTAAGTCAATATCGGGTTCGCCAATGGTTACAAAACTGGCGGCTGATTTTGCTGGTTTCTTTTTCAAACCCTCCTGCAACAAATCATCGTGTATGCGGACTTTGGTTACTTCAAATTTGCCCATACTCATTGTTTGGGTACTGCCTTCAATATCGCTTTCAAAACTAAAACCAAGTATGATTAACCAACCTGCATCCCCACGCTGTCTGCATTCTTTTACCGCTTCATTTACTGCTGTTTTACTTACTGTGCCGAATTTTGGGCCGATATGAAAATAGGCTTTCTTTTCGCCAAAATTATAATTATTCATAATACCTATCCTTTATAAATATTGGTATTATGCCAATCAATATATTTTTCATTTG
>JAPLEF010000188.1 GCA_026391525.1 Sphingobacteriales bacterium | reverse complement strand
GTTAGTTTTGGTTTCTGAAACACAGCAAGTCAAAACTAAAAACTGATACCTTTTCACTAAACTGTGGCCTCGCCAGGAATCCTTGTCTGCTGTGCGAAGCAAGCAGAGAACCTGGATCTGGAGCTTGCAAGGTTAGTTTTGGTTTCTGAAACACAGCAAGTCAAAACCATAAACTAAAAACTAATAACATTTCACTAAACTGTGGCCTCGCCAGGAATCCTTGTCTGCTGTGCGAAGCAAGCAGAGAACCTGGATCTGGAGCTTCACAATATCTTCTGTGGCCTCGCCAGGAATCCTTGTCTGCTGAGCGAAGCAAGCAGAGAACCTGGATCTGGAGCTTCACAATATCTTCTGTGGCCTCGCCAGGAATCGAACCTGGATCTGGAGCTTCGGAAACTCTTATACTATCCATTGTACTACGAGGCCAAAATCATTTACCAAAATCCTGTATGTTGATTCCAAATATCTTAACGGCAATAGCCAGCAAAATTACACCGAAAAATTTTCTTACCACAATCAATCCACCCGGACCAAGAATTCTTTCAATCTTGCCCAGCGATTTCAATACCACAAATATCACTACAAGGTTGATCAGGATACCTATCAGGATATTGATATCGTAAAAATTGGCTTTAAGCGACATGATGGTAGTTAACGTACCCGAACCTGCAATCAATGGAAATGCTATCGGCACCACACTGCCCGATTTAGGGTTGCTGTCGGCTTTAAAGAATTCAACACCCATTACCATTTCAAGACCAAGAATAAAAATCACGATGCTTCCTGCCACCGCAAACGATTTCACATCAAGCCCAAGTAATGCCAGGAACGGTTTGCCCAGGAAGAGAAACAGACACATCAGCGCACCGGATGCAAGGGTAGCTTGCTTACTGCGGATCTGACCGCCCATTTTTGTTTTCAAAGTGATCAGCACAGGAACAGAACCTAACATGTCGATCACCGCAAACAGGGTAAACGTTACCGTTAGAATTTCTGTAATGGTTATCCGGCTGAAGTCGAACATCATATTTTTCACAAAGATAAGCTGCCCAACTGAAAATGCACCCGCTTATCTTATTGCCGCTATCTGATAAAAACCACTGAATTAGGATTCACGCCCGGTGAAACGGAAAATGAAAAACGTTTCTTTCCCAATTTATCAAAACAGAACACTTCTCCCGAAACCACAAAATCCTTTGCATCGGTAATATATACATCGCCATTGTTTTCATCGATATCCAATCCATAAGGTGTTGCGATTGCAGTAGCATCGGAAATGAAACTTGTACTCCTATTCGAGAAATCTGATGTGCGCAGCATCCTCACATTAGAACTCAACCCGGTGTAAGGAAAGTCATTGGTTACAAACAGGGCATTGTTATAATACCTGATGGTACTTACTGCCGTATCTGCCCTGAAAATTACCGTTTCGGTTGCTGCATTCACTTTTACAATACTGGAAGGCACTGTTGCATAATCGCCTGTGGCAACAACGTATAAATTCCCATTTTCATCTGCAGTAATTTTTTGGGGATTGATACCCACCCTGATCTTACCAGTTTCAACAAGTGTGTTCAGGTTAATCACCGAAAGGGTTGAATCGTAATCGGGAAAATTGAAACCGCCCGAATTGGTTACGAATAATTTATCTCCTGAAATGGCCATTTCCTCAGGATTAGCGCCAACGTTAATCGTTCGGGTGATATCAAGCGAAGCGGTATCGATAACACTAACCGTACCATCCTGTGCAGAAACAAAAACTTTTCCCTGATGGGCTATCGCATAACGCGGCAACCGGCCCGGAACCACATTCACAAAATTGATACGCCTAAGTAATAATCCGGTTGAATGATCAATCACCGTTACATTGCCGGTTGTATTCATCACGATATACGATTTACCGCCATACTGGATCATATCATTTCCTATCTGGCCCAAATTGCTTCCATTCTGCTGATAGAAAAAATCACCCAGAAACGCACCCGTTGTTTTGTTATAATAACCCAACTTACTATCGCCACCACCTTCACTCAGCACATAAAGTCCTTTTGCTGCACTGGTAACCGGTGAGGGAGCAGGATCATCTTTTGAACAAGATTGAATAAATAACGATCCGGTTATCATAAAAACCGCCATTAATTTGTTGAACTGAAATTTCATGTTGTTTATTTTAATATTACTGTAAGATTTTATCAGGATGAATATTGATTAAGCGTTATGATTTCTTTTCACTTTTTTAGAAAAACTAATCCCAACCCTGAAATTTCTACCGGGCATGGGATAATAACGTATGATTTCATATTGCTGATCAAAAATATTGTTGAGCTCTGCAAGGATCTGGACTTTGAAATTTTTGTTTCTTGGCAATGCATACCTTACCGACAAATCCTGCGTAGCCCATTCTTTTACCAGATTGGAATTATTGGGTTCACCAGCACGGTAACGGTAGGAAGATAAAAGCACATTGTATCCAATGGTATAGGCTTTCCATGAAAAACCCAGATTAACACTTCCTGAATGTTTAGGCGTATAAGGCAGTTGGGTTTTGTACAATAGGGAGGAAGGATTTGAAAAATCACGTGCATCCTGATAACTGTAAGAAAGCTGCACTGATGTTTGTACCCGCCCCGATTTTCCGAAATCAGCCTGAACGGCAAGATCTGTACCTTTTATATTCACTAACCCAATGTTCTGCATAGACCATTGAAAGAGGTTCTGCCGTGGCAAGGCAAGTATTTTATCCCTTACCTGATTGTAATACATATCCACGGTAAAGAACAAACGCTGGAAGTAATGTTGCTGCTGCCATTGTCCGGTTACACCGATATTGTAGCAGTGGGCATACTCAGGACTCAAAGAGGTATTTCCTACATTGGTATAATAAAGATCATCAAATGTAGGAAGCCTGAAGATTCGTTTATAGGAAAGCCTGAGCCTTAATGGCGAATGTGCTGTCAAACGAAATGAAGCAGCCAAAGATGGTGTTAATTCACGGTAAGGCTTAGCCGCTTTTCCGGTTGCTACTTTATCGGCCGTGCCTGTAAAAAGTAAGTTGCCGAACAAATGATATCTGTTTCGTTCATATTTTAAAGCCAGGTTCGTCATAAGTATTCCACGGCTGGGATTCGCAAATCCTGAAGCAAACGGGTCGTTCCGCCTTAACTGGTTATACTGATAATCGGATGCTAATGAAAATCCTAAACCTTCTGCCAGTTGTGAAGCATAAACTGCACTGATATAATATTCTCTTTGTCTGAAATCATTCTCTATTTTTCCGGCGCTATTGGGAAAATTAGGATCGAGGTAATATTTCTGATCGGCCGTATATTTAGCAGAAACCTTTAGCTGCGATCGTGGTGCGATTTTGTTCTGCCAGCTTGCCTGAGTAAAAAATAACCTGCTGTTTAACCGGTCGCCGGCATTGCGGTTATACAATACTACTGCCCCGGGCAAACCCCGCTTATCGTCATAAAAGTAAACTTTCGCTTTCAACACACCGCTATCTTTCAACTGATAAGCAAGATCGGTTTCCAGCCGGTAATTCCTAACATCCGAATTGATACGCCGTACAGATGCATCACCGGTTTCATAATCCCTGAAAGGATAATCACCATCTGTAACCTGCATTTCTGCATTCCCAGAAACGGATAACCCTCCTTTGAAAGGTTGCGCAAAATAGATCGATGGATTGAAGAATCCGAATGAACCGCCCCTAATCTTTGCCGCTAGTTCTACATCATTAGAGATTTCCTCAACCCTGCTCATCATGGATAGTACGGCACCATAGGAAAAATTTCTTGCGGGTTGTAATAAAGCAGGCTGGTGCGGATTGAATAATTGTATCAGGCTGATATTATCCAGTGAGAACCTGCCAAGGTCCGTTTGCCCGGCCTGGGCATCATTCATCATGAGCCCGTCGTACATTACACCGGTATGATTAGCGCCTAAGCTTCGAACGGAAACAGTTTTCAACCCGCCTATGCCGCCGTAATCTTTTACCACCACGCCTGAAAAATATTTCACGGCATCAGCCACCGATAAACTATTGAGCCGGGAAAGTGTTTCCTGATCGAGTTGCTGAACCGGGATGGCAGCGTTTGCTTCCATGACCGGTTTTGCAGCCCATACTTTAACCGGCATAAGGGTGTCTTTTCCCAACCGGGACTGTCCCAAAATTGGCAACGAGCCGAAAAGCAATAAAATCGAAACCGGAATACGCAAAGCAACAATAATGTAAAACAACAGGGAACACCGAAGGGCAGCACATACCACGTCATGCAAAACTGCTTCTCCAGCCTTTCACCCGAAAGCTTTAGATGAATAAATTTACCTGGCAGGTCTTCTGACTTGCTCCCTGATCGTTGCCTTCCCATCAACAGACAGTGGCATGAAGAACGAACAGTTTATGGAGCTTACAGCTACGGGGATAGTGCCGGAATTGCACCGGTCTTCCCTATTAATTCCGAACATCGGAAACCAGATAGGTTGCAAATGTAGTCACCTGAATACAAATTCAAAAATAAAAAAGCCACCTATTGGTAGCTTCTTAAAAATATTAGTCTAAATGCTTAGTCATCAGCCTTTCTGCATTCTCCTGCAATTTTATGAAAAGTGTCGTGAGCCTCAGTAATCATCTCTTTCAATTTTTCGTCGGATGTTTTTCCGCCTTGTACAGCAGCCCAGATATCGTTACATTGAATATTCAATTTCTTTAAAGCCGCAGTGGTTTCATCAGCTTTGAAGTTTGAAGGGATTGGAGAACCCATCCAGGCCTTTGCAGCATAATACAAACTGTCGGCTTTAGCTTTTAAGGGAGCAAGGTTGCCCTCTTCTGCAGGATGAAAAGTGGTTGACATGTACTTATGGAAATTTTTCATTTCCGGCCAGGCGGCTTTTTGAGTTTGAGCGAAACAAGAAGCGGTAAGCATCAGCATAACCACTAAGAGAAGGTTGATTTTTTTCATGTTGCTATTTTCTTTTTAAGTTTGAATTGGCTGTTAATATAATCACTAATGAAAATACGGGTAGTTAGCCCGAAAATAAGAACCCAAACATACATTTTTTGTTTGATTTAGCGTACATTTTATTACCCCGATTTTTTAAAAGCCGGATGAATTTTCAATACAACTTCAAAAGCTATTCTCCCTGATGAAAAAAATATCCAAAATTGCAGATTCTCTTCATCATTCATTAACTTGTTGACATGCAGGCAAAAACAAAGCTCAGCCTTTTTGATTTCACCATGATCATGGTAAGTTTTGTAATAGGCATGGGTATTTTTCGTACCCCCGTGAATGTTGCCGCTGCTGCCCCCAACCCTGCCGTTTTTTTCGGGGCATGGCTTGCCGGCGGATTAATTGCCATTTGTGGTGCCCTAACTTATGCCGAAATTGGAAGCCGTTATCCGGTTACCGGCGGTTACTACAAAATATTCTCCTATGCCTATCACCCTTCCATCGCTTTTGGGGTAAACTGCATCATCCTTATTTCCAATGCAGCATCTTTGGCGGGTGTGTCGCTGATAGGTGCAGAATACATCATCCGTGTATTTGAACCTTCAACTGTTCATTCATCAAATCTGCAGATCGCAATAGCCATCGGTTCGATAGTATTGTTCTATGGCATCAACCTTCTCGGTTTGAAAATGAGTGCCAAAACACAAAACCTGCTTACCATCATAAAAATCAGTATGATTTTACTGCTGATTGCGCCACTTTTTTTTGCTGCCCCACAAACACAAATCATTGCCCAAACTACCCATCATCCCGGAATCATCGAATACCTGAAAGCATTTGGTATCGGTTTAGTAGCCGTTTCTTTCACCTATGGGGGCTATCAGCAATCCATCAACTTTGGGGAAGAAGTGGTTAATCCATCAAAGAATATTCCAAGAGCTATCAGTATTGGCATCTTCATCATCATTTTGCTTTACCTGAGTATCAACTACGCTTATTATCGGGTGATAGGTTTTGATCAGCTTAAATCGGCTACCGGTATTGCTGCGCTTATGGCAGAACATATTTTTGGAACTGCAGCAGGCAATATCCTTTCTGTTTTTCTTTTCCTATCGGTGCTGGCTTATGTGAATGTTTTGCTGATGAGCAATCCAAGAGTGATGCAAGCTATGAGTGAAGAAAAAATGCTTCCGGCTGCATTTGCAAAAAGGACTAAAAAAAATGCAGTGCTTTTTACCTCACTCAGTGTATTTGCTTCCCTTTGTGCACTCATCATCTTCTGGGCAAAAACATTTGATGAAATATTAAGCTTCACCATTTTTCTGGATTGCTTTGGTATGGTATTATCGGCAGCCACTATTTTCAAATTACGCAAACGAACCAGCCACCTGAACGGCTCAGGAATTTATCAGATGAAATGGTTTCCGGTGATGCCGGTAATTTTCATAACAGCCTATCTCTTTATTGCAGTGAGCATCTTCATCGAAAAACCTTCCACAGGCTTGTGGGGCATTGGAATCCTCGCTGCATTTATAGGCATCTATTTTATTATCAACCGTGTTAAATCAATCTGATGGATCAGAGTTTTATCATCAATCAATATGCTGAAGACCGCGAAAACTACTTCAATGCCATTGCGCCTCCCCTGGTTCAAACCAGCAATTTTGCTTTTCCTACGGTGGATGCCATGCGAACCGCTTTTGAAAATGAGTATGGCGGATATCTTTATAGCCGTGGCCTAAACCCCACCGTTGAAATCCTCCGTAAAAAACTTGCCGCTTTAGACGGTGCCGAAGACTGCCTGCTATTCAATAGTGGCGCTGCAGCTATTTTTGCAGCAGTAATTTCTCAGGTTAAGAATGGCGATCATATCGTATCGGTAGCCAACCCTTACTCATGGGCACAAAACTTGTTCAATGAAATCCTTCCCAGGTTTGGCATTTCAACCACTTATGTAGATGGTAAGGATATTGAAAATTTTGAACGGGCCATTCTGCCCAATACCCGACTGATTTATCTGGAAAGTCCGAACAGTTGGGATTTTGAGCTCCAAGACTTAAAAGCAGTTGCAGAACTGGCTGTGGCTGAGGGCATTGTCACGATTTGCGATAACAGTTATTGTTCGCCAATTTATCAGCAACCTGCGACACTGGGGATACAACTTGTGCTGCAATCGGCAACCAAATATATCAGCGGACATAGTGATACGTTAGGAGGTGTTTTGAGTGGATCGAAATCGATTCTAGAAAAAATTTTCAACCACGAATACCTGAATATCGGCAGCGGCATCCAGCCTTTCAATGCCTGGCTATTGTTGCGTGGACTGCGCACCCTTCCCATGCGCCTCAAACAAATTTCAACCAGCGCATCAACGATTATCGAATATCTTGAAACCGAACCCCTTGTAGAAAAAGTGATTTATCCATTTCATCAGCACTTTCCTCAATACCAACTGGCTAAAAAACAAATGCAAGGCGCAGGTGGACTGTTCAGTTTTGTGTTGCGATGTGAAAAGTTGCATGAGATCGAAAAATTTTGTGAGCAATTCAGGCATGTGCTGATGGCCGTAAGTTGGGGAGGCCACGAATCGCTTATAATACCGGGATGCGCCGGCATCCAAAAAGCTGATTTTGACCCCAAGAACCAGAAACACCGGATGTGCAGGTTCTATACCGGGCTGGAAGATGCGGCTTATCTGATTGAAGACTTCAAACAGGCTTTTGCTTCTATAAATAGATAAACGGGTAGAAAAGGGCTTAAACTCCATCAGTCACAAAAAAATGAAAAGGATTTGCCATTTATATAATTGATTGACTGATGTACTCTTCGAATCGATTAAATTTGCGCCATGCGCCAAAGTATTTTATTAACCATCCTGCTTATGGGCCTTTTTAAGGTTGAAGCCCAGGAAAAATGGAACCTGAAAAATTGTGTAGAATATGCTATGGCGAACAATATTAGCGTACGTCAGGGCTCGGTATTGGCAAAGCAAGCCGACCTTACGTTGAATCAAACCAAACTATCACGCTGGCCAAGTTTATTTCTCAATAACTCCAATTCATTCAATAGCGGCCTCAGCCAGGATCCCACCACCTTCAACCGGGTAACGGAAAACTATTTCGCTTCTGGGTTCCAATTGCAATCGAGTGCGGATATCTTCAACTTTTTCAGCAAACGCAACACTATTGCTGCCAATGAGTGGGATGTACTGGCAGCGAAAGCTAACGTGGATAAGACCAAAAACGATCTCGCCTTATCTACCGCCAACGCCTACCTGCAGGCATTACTGGCCAAAGAGCAGCAAAACATCGCTTCGGTGCAGTTGCAACAAACCACAGCCCAATTGAACAATACCCGAAAATTGGTAGATGCCGGCAACTTACCTGAACTCAATGCCACCCAACTGGAAGCCCAGCAGGCATCCGATAGCGGAAATTATATCAACGCAAGAGGAAACTATGTTCAGGCACTCCTTTCTTTGAAATCGCTCATGAACATAGATGCAGGAAAAGACTTTGATATTGAAAACCCTTCGATAACATCCATTCCAATTGACCCCATCGCCGATCTGCAACCAGAACTGGTGTATCAGGAAGCTCTGAAGAACCAGCCCCTGCAGCGCAGCAATGATTATAAATTGAAAGCCGCAGAAAAATACAAGGCTGCTGCCAAGGCAAGCATGTACCCCACAATTTCAGCGTTTGGAAACCTCAACACCAATTACCTCACTTTTATCAACAAGCCGATTTATGAGTCATTGCTGCAAGGTTATGTGCCCACATCTCTAGTAACAGATGTGAATGGAAGTTTATATGATGTAAAAAGCCCAGTTTTCACTAACGGCAACCGTATAGGCTACCAGAAATATCCGGGCTTCAGCTCTCAGCTCTCTGATAACTTTGGTAAAAGCTTTGGCATCGCCATTAGCGTGCCTATCTTCAATGGCTATACGCTGCGCACCCAATACGAAAAAAGCAAACTCAATATCGAATCTGCCCAATTACAGCAGGAACTGGATAATATGAACCTGAAGCAGGATATTTTTCAGGCTTATAATGCCGCCCTGATTGCTTTGGAAAAATTCAATGCCGGAAAAAAATCGGTTGAGGCAAATGAAAAAGCGTTACTGTTTGCAACCAAACGATACGACATCGGTTCGCTCAGTACGCTCGAACTTATCACTACGCAAAACAACCTGCTCCGCGCAAAACTCGAATACAGCATCAACCAATACGATTATGTATTCAAGATGAAAGTGCTGGAATTTTATAAGGGAGCCGGTTTAAAATTATAACAGGTAAATATGAAACAGGATCCGTTTCAGTGAGAACAATTTTGAATAGCATGCGCAAAGGAAATTTTCCTGAAAAGCCCATTAATAAAACGTATTATGAACAAGACTACAAAATGGATTTTAATTTTAACACTGGTATTACTGGCTACTTTATTCGGTCTTTCTAAAGCCGGTATATTCGGCAAAGATGAAGGCACGAAAGTTACTTCAGAAAAAGTGCAAAAACGTACCATCATCGAAATGGTGAATGCCAGTGGAAAAGTTTATCCTGAAATAGAAGTGAAGATCAGTCCGGATATCAGCGGAGAAATCACCGAACTCACCGTGCAGGAAGGCGATACGGTAAGGAAAGGGCAGTTGCTGGCAAGGATCTATGCCGATATCTACAGCATCCAGCGCGACCAGGCTGCATTTGGTGTGAACCAGAGCCGTGCCCAGGTAGCTAACTCACAGGCATCATTAGACGCTTTACAGGCACAACTCGAACAGGCAGAACGCACATTCGATATGCAGAAGAAACTCTTCGATGAAAAAGTGATCAGCAGGAATGAATTCAATACGGCAGATGCTGCACTCAAAACAGCAAAAGCAAATTACAACGCAGCAAAGCAAAACATCAGAGGCGGAGAAGCTTCTGTTCAAACGGCGCAAGCCAATCTCAGCAAAGCGGCAAAAGATCTGGGCAGAACTTCAATCGTAGCCCCAATGGATGGTGTGGTAAGTTTACTGAATGTGAAAAAAGGCGAAAAAGTGGCCGGTAATAGTTTTAATGTTGGTACTGAAATTCTTCGCATCGCTGATATGAATTCCATTGAAGTAAGAGTGGATGTAGGCGAAAACGATATTCCTAAAGTGAAATTAGGCGACAGTGCCCTGATTGAAATTGATGCTTATAGCGACCGGAAATTCAAAGGCACCGTAACACAGATTGCCAGCAGTAATAACGGAGCAGCCGGCCAGAGCACGCTTACCAGCACCACTTCGTCAGATGTTACCCAATACAAAGTATATATCCGCCTGTTACCAGAAAGTTATGCCGATTTGCTGGGCAAAGGAAGTTTCCCATTCAGGCCGGGCATGAGTGCTAACGCAGATATCCAAACCAAAACGGTAACCAATATATTGAGCGTGCCCATCAATGCCGTTACTACCAGGGAGAAAGCAGAAGCCATAATGAAAGAAAAGCAAAAGGAGAAAGATGTTGAAGCTCCCGCACCATCTGTAGACGATCTGGAAGTGGTGGTGTTTGTACTGGGCACAGATGCCAAAGTGAAAAAAGTGGTGGTGAAAACAGGTATTCAGGATATCAACTATATCGAAATCACTGGCGGTATCAAAGAAGGCGAAGAAATCATTACTGGACCTTATGATGTAGTAAATAAGTCACTTAAAGAAAACGACCAGGTAAAAGTGGTAGATAAGAAAGCCTTGTTCGATAAGAAATAAACTAAAAGTTTAGCTGTTTTAATTTAATGATTTCATCCTGTGCCCTGTAAAAAAATTCTTCTGCTTACCTTCCTGATGTTGGCTGCAATGTTTGTAAATGCTCAGCAATTGCAAATAAGGGTAAAGGATGACAAAGGATTGTATCTATCCGGTGCAACGGTAAGTGTTTATCAATTGCCCGATTCCACGCAACCGGTTAGGAAAGTCTGTGATTCGATTGTAATCTTTGATGTGAATTTAGGTGCTTCGTACAGGATTGAAGTTACGGCAACCGGAAAAGATCCTTTCCAAACCACCATCCAAATCGGCAAAACAACAGAAACCTTAACAGCCATTCTTCGCACGAAAGCTGGTGACCTAAGTGCCGTGACGGTTGTTTCGTCGCGGAAAGCGCTTTTCACACAGGAAGACGATAAGACCATCATCGATGCCACTGTTCTTGCCAATAGCAGCAGCAATGCCTATGAAGTGCTGGAAAAAACACCCGGGGCGATTGTTGATCAGGATGGAAATGTTTATCTCAGCAGTACCACTCCTGCCACCATTTATATCAATGGAAGAGAGATGAAACTCAGCAGTGCCGATTTAGCCGCCCTGTTAAAAAGCTTACCTGCAAACAGTGTAAGCAAAGTTGAAATATTAAGAAGTCCATCGGCAAAATTCGATGCGGCAACCAGTGGTGGAATATTGAATATTGTTTTAAAGAAAGGTGTTAAACTGGGTAGTAGCGGCAGCGCCAACATCGCCTGGTTTCAGGGGGTGTATGCAACCGGAACGGCAGGTTTCAATCTCAACAGAAGTATTGGCAAACTGAACAGCTATTTCAGTTACCAGTATACCGCGCGTAATAATTTTGAAAAACTGGAATCGGTAAGGAAAATCCTTCGCGACAGCAGCGATATCGTTCAGTCGTCGTATACCACTTACCCTACCCAAACACACAACAGCACCGGAGGGGTAGATTACAGCTTAAACGAAAAATGGACATTAGGTTATCATTACAGATTAACGGTAACCAATAACCGAAGTATAGCTTATAATAAGATTGATGTTTTTAAAGAACCAACCGGGTTTCCGCTTGCCGATAATTCGTCGGATGTGAATAACAAGAACAGGTCTATTTATTGGGGAAATACCATATCTGCAAAATATAAGATTGATTCCAGCGGGAGCGAATGGAGCAATGTTTTCGAATACAATTATTACCGTTACCGCAACAGTCAGGATTATTACAATCAGTTCTATAACCCCCCAAGGCCTTATATCTCAGGGGATGGGGAAAATGACAATAGGAAAAACATGTGGGTATTGCAAACGGATCTTGTTAAAAAACTTCCCAAGCAACTTACCCTTGAAGCAGGTGGAAAACTAAGTATCAGCAATAGCCGGAACAGTGCGGAATATTTTATCGATACGGGTAATAATGTCCGCCGACCGGATCCCTTCCAAACCAACACTTTCAAGTACCGGGAAAGCATAGGTGCAGTTTACCTGCAAGTGGCGCGTACTTTTTTCGGATTTACTTTTAAGCCCGGCCTCAGGCTCGAAACAACGGATATAGAAGGCCGTCAGTTGGTGCCGGGAGATACCGTTTTCCGAATCAAACGTACCGATCTGTTCCCCTATATCTATCTGAAGCACAAACTATTCAAGATGTTTGGCACGTCGCTTATCGGTAATGCCATTTACAGGAGAAGCATCCGCAGGCCCTATTATGAAACGCTGAATCCATACCCTAAATTCATCGATCCTTTCTTGTTTGAAGCGGGGAACCCTTCACTCAAGCCGCAATTCACCACCAATTATGAATTCAATGTAACCTTCGATAATTTCCCTGTAGTTGCTGTAGGTATCAATCAGACCAAAGATATTTTCAGCAGCGTAACTTATCAGGATGACAATACCAAGATTTCGTTTCGTACTTACGATAACCTTGGAGAAAATAAGGAAGTGTACCTTAAGCTGATCGGCGGTATTCCACCCGGCGGAAAATATTTTTTCTACATGGGGATGCAGTACAATTACAATGAGTACCGTGGCCAGTATCAGAACCAACCCCTCGATTACAACCGTGGTAGTTATACTTTTTTTACCTATCATGAATTTCGCCCGTCAAAATTACTCACGTTGAGTATGCAAGGTTTCCTGCGTACAAAGGGGTTGCAGAATTTTTATGAGTTGGAGAATTTCGGCGGTTTATTCCTATCGGCAAATAGGAGCATCATGAAGAAGAAAGGCAATATCATCCTATCGTTGAATGATGCCTTAAGAACCAATCAGGTGCGTTTCCAGATCAACCAGGCAGATGTGGTGGCGTCGGGTAAAAGGGTGAATGATACGAGGCGCCTGGGAATTACGTTCAGGTATAATTTCGGTTTCAAACCCAAAGAAGAAAAGAAATCAGGTTTTGATGCACCTGCAGAAACGAAAGAGAATTAAAACTATTAGCGAGTATTTTGTTAGAGATTTATCTGGCAACCATTCATGAAAAAATACTTTCAGCAATGGCAACAGATTCCGGTTTACCCACATCCACAAACTTTACTGCGTTTGCTTCATAACCGATGATCAGTTCGTTTGCAGCGAGACTGAGATAAGTTTCGGTAAGTGAAAATTTACCGCGCTGCGGGATGAGCATAAAAACAGCCGGATCAAATAGGGCTACACAACCATAAGCCAGGGATTTCGGTTGGCTCACCGCTCTTACGATTTTAGTTTCGCCGGTTGCCTGATTTTCCCAGCCACTGAGCCGATAATTTTCATCAAACAAAAAACGCCTGCTGCTACTGCGGTTGCTCACGGCAAAAGCGATCAGTGCCTGCTGTTGATGATGCAGCTGTACCAGTTCATCAATTGGGAAATCGGTTAGGATATCGGCATTTAAAGTAATAAAAGGCTGCCCGTTTTCCAGCAAATGCCGGGCATGCAGCAAACCACCACCGGTTTCCAGCAATTCCTCCTTTTCATCACTGAAGGTGATATGGCTTCCCCATCCGTTATGGCGCTCAATTTCATCGATAAGCTGACCGGCAAAATGATGCACATTCACCACTACTTCGTTTATCCCATACCGTTGCAGGTATTCAATGTTCCTTTGTATCAGCGGTTTCCCGTTCACCAATGCCAGTGCCTTGGGATGTTCATCCGTCCATGGTTTGAAACGGGTGCCCAATCCGGCGGAAAAAATCATTGCCTTCATGATTGCCAGTTTTCTTTGTTGAGATGTAATAGCCGTGTTTTAACGGCGAACTTGTTCTTTAGGTGCCGGTTAAGCGCTTCTGCGGCATATACACTCCTGTGCTGACCACCGGTACAACCGAAACTCACAGTGAGTTGTTCGAAACCGCGTTCAAGATAATTTTCAACGGTGAGGTCTACCAGATCGAATACGCTATTCAAAAACCGGGGCATATGCGATTGCTGTTCCAGAAAATCGGTAACGGGCTTATCCAATCCCGATAAGCGCTTATAAGGCTCGTAACGTCCCGGGTTCAATATACCCCTCATATCGAATACGAAACCGCCTCCATTTCCTGAAGCATCTTCGGGATAACCATTACGGATATACGAAAAACTCTGTATCGTAATTTCCAACAGACTGTTTTCAGATGCCTTCTTTGTTTCGAAACGGCTGATCAGTTTTTCTTCTACCAGTTGATGGAGCAAAGCTTCAAAAACCGGGAAGCTGATGACTACCTGTTTATTTTGCAGGAACCACTGCAGGTTACGTAAGGCAAGCGGGATGCTGGAAAGGAAATGCGCCTTGCGTTCAAACAACCCGCGGAACCCATAAGCCCCAAGCACCTGCAATAAACGAATGAGTACATAGCCATTATACTGGCTTACAAATAAAGTGCGGTCGAGCACCCTGGGCAATAGTTTATCCGCTTCATCCATATAATCATGAAGCAAACCTGTTTTCCAGTCGTCGGGCAAATTGGCTTTTGCCTGCCAGAGAAGAGAAGCTACATCATATTGCAGAGCGCCTTTCATTCCGCCCTGGAAATCGATGAAATGCACTTTGCCATCCTGAACCATGATATTGCGGCTCTGAAAATCGCGGAACATGAAATAGCGGTAACTCACATGAGCGAGATAACTGCTCAATGCTTCGAAGTCGTTCATTAGTTTTTCCTTATCATAAGGAAGCTGGAGCGTATCGAGGAAATAGTATTTAAAATAAAGCAGATCGCTCATGATCGCCTGTTGCCCGAACTCACGGCTGGTGATGCAACGATTGTAATCAAGGTTTTCGTCTGCTTTAATCTGTAAATGCGCCAGTGCCTTCAGACTATGCTGATAAAGTGAATATACCGCTGCGCTAGTGCCCTGCGCTTCGAGCATGTTGAGCAGCGACTGGTTGCCAAAATCCTGCTGCAGATAAATATTACCGGTTTCATTAATGGCCAATACTTCGGGCACCGGGGCGCCGATGCTACCGAAATGCTTACTGAAATAGATAAAGGTTTCATTCTCCCGGAGGTTTTCGCTATACGTTGCGATCAGGCATTGGCGGGTATCCTGCGGTTTGACCCTGAAATAGGCACGGTCGCTGCCACTTTGGGGTATTTTTTCAATCGTTATTTCCGTTCCGGGATAAAGGGTTTGGGTAAGATGTTCAATTGCTTTGTTGATTTCAGATGCCGTCATGGGGTAAAATTAAGGCAAAATAACAGGGAAGCGGAACCCTTACCTATTTCTTACTACCCAAAACCTGCCATTTTACCCGAGCAAAAAAATAATGCCGGAGTTAATACAATACTAATTTATTTAGTATTATATTTACTAAATTAATTAGCTTTAAACCCTGAAATATGGATATAGAACATTTCTTCACTGCCGGTTATGCGGGCAGTAAAGCCTACCGGCAACTGGATGTGCCGCAGGCCAATGCAACCGGGTTCGGGTCGGCGGCCGATGATTATATGGACCGTGGCATCGACCTTAACGAACAGTTGGTGCGCAACAAACCGGCAACGTTTTTCATGCGGGTAACCGGAAACAGCATGATCAATGCCTGTATTCACGACGGGGATATCGTGATTGTAGACCGTAGCATCAAGCCTCAATCGGGCAAAGTGATCATCGCCATTGTAGATGGGGAGATGCTGATCCGCCGCTTTGAAAAAACGATGAACCGGATCAGACTGGTGCCGGAAACATCCAACCTATCTCCCCTCGAAATCAGCGAATACAGCGATTTTGCAGTTTGGGGCGTGGTTACTTATGTGATTAAAGCAGTGTGACGGAAACGGCGGATAAATAAAAGCCTGTCAATGGTATGGCCTTGCTGTGGCGATGAAGTTTATTCAATCCGTTCGCCGTTGAAATAAAAATCAAGCGACCACAAACAGTATGGATGAAGCATACCAAAATTGACACGCGTTGCTCAACTGATGCCAGGCTGCTTTAGCGATTTTGTTATTGATTCAAACTTGAGAGGCGTTTGACAAGAAGGTTATTAATTCGTAAATTACTATGTTATACATCACCCGATTTAAACAGTTCGTTCTTCATTTAGCATTGACGACGAATTTTAAGAAACATACCTTTACCATATGTTTTACAGACGAAAAATAATATTATCGCTACTACAACTGTTTGATGGACAATTGGATAAAATCCGATTACAAAAGTTGCTTTTCTTATTTGCCAACAAACAAGGAAAGGCAGAATATGAGTTTATTCCATATAAATTCGGGTGCTATTCCTATTCCGCCAATGCGGATATGACAGCAATGGTAAGAAAAGGTATTTTGAAAGAGGATGAAAAAAGTTTTGAAAAGAATGATAAGACTGACTACTTGAAACAGATAAAGCCGGCTGACCATAAATTGTTGTTGGAAGTAAAAGCCAATTACGGCACAATGTCTGCATCGGCATTAATGAAACATACCTATTTGAACTTTCCCTTCTATGCCACACGAAGTGAAGTAGCGGAAACTATATTAAGCAAAGAAGAATTGAAGAAAGTTACCAATTCCAAATCTGCAGAGAACAAAACGATTCTGTTTACTATCGGATATGAAGGAATTTCTCTAGAGAATTATCTAGTTCGGCTGCTAAAAAACGACGTCAGGATTTTAGTAGACGTTCGTAAAAATGCTTTAAGTATGAAATATGGTTTTAGTAAAAACCAATTAAAGAAGTATTGCGAAAGTTTAGGTGTTATGTATGTACATTTCCCACAAGTTGGAATACAATCAGAACAGCGCCAAGAATTGAATACACAAGCTGACTATGATAAATTGTTTACCATTTACCGTAAAGACAACTTATCAAAAACAACTGACACGCAAACTGATATCTTAACCTTACTAAAAAAACACAAACGCATAGCGTTAACATGTTTTGAAGCCAATATTTGTCAATGCCATCGCAAACATTTAGCAGAAGCCATTGAAAAACTTCCGGCATTTGAGTATGAAGTGAAACACATCTAATATATGCCGTTAACGAAAGTATTAATTACGGTAAAGACCTATCCCACACTCTCGGCTAAATATGACGAATTAGTGTGCACTGCCGGGTTCAAAGAAGACGGCTCTTGGATTAGGATTTATCCAATTCCTTTCCGAAAAAAATCTTATAACGAGCAATATAAAAAATATGACTGGATTGAAGTTGACTTAGTAAAAAATACCAGCGACTTCAGACCGGACAGTTATCGTACTAAAACCATTGAAAGTGAAATAACAGTTATCGGACACATAGACACAACCAACAATTGGGAAGAACGTAAGAAAATCTGTTTAGGGAGAATTTATTATAATCTAACTGAATTAATTGCTGAGGCAAAGAATAAGAAGATCTGCACTTCCCTAGCTGTATTTAAGCCTACGGAAATTTTAGATTTCACTGCCGAACTAGTTGACCGCAAATGGGACAGGGATAAACTAGCAAAATTGAACCAACTCAACCTTTTTGAAACTAGCAAAGAAGGTAAACTTGAAGTCGTAAAAAAACTTCCTTACAAATTCAGGTTCATTTTCAAAGACAACAGCGGTACTGAAAGTAAAATGATGATTGAAGATTGGGAAACCGGACAACTTTTTTGGAATTGCCTTGCCCGAAACGAAGGAGATGAAAAGAAAGCAATCGCCGATGTACGTAAAAAGTACTTCGACGATTTTGCTAAAACTAAAGACCTTCATTTTTACTTAGGTACCACACAGGCTCATCATCATGTTTCCTTAAACCCTTTTATCATCATTGGGACATTCCACCCCAAAATTGAGTTACAAACAAAATTATTTTAACGAAGCCGAACACATCACATTAGTTTTTTTACAAGGCTGGCCGGCTATTTGAGCAATGACATTTTTCACGGTGCTTCATCTGAGCTGGAAAATACGTCAGGAAAAAATTCAAGCAACACATTCCAGCATACAAAGAATGTTTATTGAACCAGTGCTGCATTAAAACTTATATCAAAATATTTTAAAAGCTAATACCAATGTGATTTATATAATATGCCAATATTTTATAAATCTTAAATGCCGATGGTATCAAACAAATAGTACAATGAGGCGATAGCCGATATTGGACTATATTGTTTGTCCAATCGGTATAAATTATGGGTCTCATTAAAGAACCAAAGTACATCTGCTTATCTGCCAAGTAGGAAACATAGACAGAAAAGGAGTTTGTTGATTTTAGAAAGATCATGCAAAACAGTAAAGACAAAAATACAAAGCGTAAAGAACGTTCCACACGCCAAAGAGCGAACAAGAAATAAAAATGAAAGCCATTGTAGATTGCAACAGTTTCTATGCGGCCTGCGAAAGGCTGTTTAAGCCCGCTCTGCACGGCAAACCCGTGGTAGTGCTCAGCAATAATGATGGCTGTGTGGTATCGCGTACCGATGAAGCCAAAAAACTCGGTATCCAAATGTCGGGCGCGTATTTCATGTTTAAAGACCAGATCGAAAAACATGGCGTGGCCGTTTTTTCGAGCAACTACCATCTCTATGGCGACCTTAGCCGGCGCGTGATGGATACGCTTCGCATCCTCGCCCCATCCGTGGAGGTATATTCGGTAGATGAATCTTTTCTCGACCTCACGGGCATCGACGAAAATAAATTGTACGACTATGCCCTTTTTGTAAAACATACTACAGAATTGTGGACGGGCATACCGGTATCGGTTGGCGTTGCGCCCACCAAAGTATTGTCGAAACTGGCCAACCGCCTGGCGAAAAAAGATAAACAGGGCACCCGTGGCGTGGTGATCCTGCAAACCCCCGAGCAACAAAGAGAAGCCATGATGCAAACCCAGGTGGAAGATATCTGGGGCGTGGGCCGTGCCAATGGGAAAAAATTACGGTTGTTCAACATCAATACGGCATGGGACCTTCGCAACCTCAATGAAGGCTGGGTGCGTAAAAACCTCGGCGGCGTGGTGGGCGTGAGGATGTGGCGCGAACTGCATGGCGAAGCCTGTATCGAAATGAAAGATCCACTGCTGGAAAAAAAAATGATTGCCAGCACCCGGATGTTCGGGCGCGCGGTATATACCCTCACCGAACTGAAAGAAGCGGTAGCCACTTATATCAGCAGGGCGGCAGAAAAACTACGGCGGCAACACTCGGTTGCACACGAAATACAGGTGTTTGTAGTGCATGCGCAGCGGGTACCCGATAAAGTTTATAGTCCACAAACCCATTATGCCTTTACTCGGCTGCAGGTGGGTACAGCATTAACGCCGGTGCTCATCAAACAGGCGTTGCCATTGGTAGAAGCCCTGTTCTGTGAAGGCAACAAATACCTGAAGGCAGGCGTGATCCTCAGCCATATCACTCCGGAAGCGGCAATACAAACCAATCTGTTTGAAAGCACCGGAAACATCAACGACCGAAAGCTTATGGATGTGGTAGACAATATCAATTTCGGTATCCGCAGCGACCTGCTGAAATATGGCAGCTCCGGTACCCGCCGCGACTGGAAAATGCGCCAGGAACTGCGCAGCAAAAGGTTTACCACTAAATGGGATGAGTTGATGGAGGTAAGGTGAGGAAATGAGTCAACCTATTTCAGTACGATGCACAGCGAAAACCTGATGTAACTTACAGCCTTTATGTTCTAATTAATAAAGCCGCTGGTAAAACACCAGGCGGCGGCAAGAAAACCTTACTTGAAACTTCCCGCCTTAGCGCCTTCGTGGCCCAAAAACCTTAGTGGCCCAAACCTTCGCGGCCCAAAATATTTCAATCAAATACCACCTCCTCAATAAATGCCCTCCCCAATGAGAAAGGAATTAACTTCTTATGTTGCAACCTTCCCATAATTATAGCCGGATGCGTTTTGAATTGTTTTGCAAAATCACGGATCAGTTCCTTGCTGAGTTTTGCAGCTGCTACTATTTCCGCTTCTTCATCTTCGGTCAAGGTCCATTTACAGGCGAATGCATCAGCTTCCTTTTCCTTCTTCATGTCCTTATCGTTGTAATCGAGATTCTCCAGGAAAATATCTTTTTTGCCGTGTAAGAGAATATGCCCTGCTTCATGAAAGAAAGTGAACCAGAAACTATCACTGCGGTTATAACGGCCCGTTAACTGAATGAAAGGCGTATCGTTCAACCAACGGGTAGACCCGCTTATGGGGGCTTTACTGATGCAAGGCGTGTGAACCACTTTAACCCCTGCTTCCAGACAGATAGCTTGCAACTGCATAAAGAAACCCTCAGGATGAATGGCCATGATCCGCTTTAATTCCGGCAAAGCCTCTTTAAACTTCTTTTCTGAATAGACCATTGCTTGCAATTCAGCCGCCTGTAATTCACCTTTGCGAAGCCATGCAGAAATGGCATAGGGTTCCTTTGTATTAGCCAGTGAAATACGGAAAGCCACTTTGAGTTGCTGATTGAAATAATAATCTTCCCAGGCGGTATGATTGGAGAAGCCAAAGAAAGTCAGCATTTCCATTGTTTTTTCCTGGATGCTATCCCTTTTCGGCAGCCATCCTTTCCTGATCAGTTCTGCCAGCGGAAATCGCTTTGCCCATACTACAGCTTCCTGTATAACGGCTTGCCTTTTCTCCCTTGCCATAAATTCATCATAGCCTCTTTGGTGGTTCATCCAATAATGTGCAGGGATCTTGGTGACATTTTCAAACAGCACTGCCATATCGGGAGTGATGGAACTTTCGCCTTTAAGCACTGCAATGATGGTCTTTTCAGGCTTTCCGGTACGCAGTGCAAACTCTTTCGGTCCCATTTCCATTTCGTCCAGTTTCTCAGCGAGGGTTTCACCCGGGTGGAAAACTACTGAAGGGAAATATTGATTTTCCTTTGTCATTAGTTTGTTTATTTTCCTTTGGCAATGCGATTTCAGCTAAGCTTCAATTGCCATTAAGTTGTTGTTTAATGATAATCTACTATTTCGATAACTTTTACCCCAGTGATTTCCAACCAAACATACTGTCCATGTTCATTGGTTGGAATAGGATTTCCATGAGCTGTGAAAACCAACCTGTAAGGGTGATCTAAGTCGCAGCCCCATTGTCCTTTTCTTTCACCCTTTAGTTCATGAAACCTGCCGGGCAAGTTCCTTACATCTTCGAGAGTGGCGGCATTCCGCAATGCATTGAGCCTGGTTACAAATAACTTTGCCCTTATATCACCCATCTTTTGACGGCACTTATTATAATCGGCTGAAAGTTTCTCCAGTTTCTGATCGGTAAAAGTTATTTCCACTGCAAAGGTAATTATATTTTAACTAACAGCAAATGTAAGTTCAATTATTTTTTCCTATGCTACCCAGCTGATTGTTTTTCTCTCTTCCCAACAAGGTTTTCTGCACATTATTTTGCGTGTAAATCCCCTCTTACCCATAAAAAAATGCAGGTGAAAAAAATCAGACTTGTTTAAGCAAATATGTATTCATCATCGTGTCAAAAAAACTTTGCGCCTTTGCGTCTTTGCGTTAAAAAAACCAACATTACTCAAAAAAACTTCTCTTTCCAGCAATGTCTCCGGAACGGGACGTTGCGTGTCAAAAAAACCAAATTGAAATTATCAATGAATGAAGAAACTTAGATATCCATCAACGTCTCCTTCGGAAGACGTTGCTGAGAAGAAAAGCTACAAAAATAAATGAAGCCGACATCAACATCTCCTCCGGAAGACCTTGCTTGGAAGAAAAAAACCTTACTTGAAACTTTGCGCCTTAGCGTCTTAGTGGCCCAACATTGCTTAAAAAAACTTCACGCCTTACTGCCTTCGTGGCCAAAATCAACATTCACTGGTCATCATTCATTCTCAATTGTCCATTGTCAATTATCAATTACTATTTTAGCTCCTCTATAACCAGCTTCCCCTGCTTCAACGTATTCCTCATCGCCTTTCCCCTCACTGCCGGATCATCACTATGTATCAAATCAAAATACTCAACCGGTACCACCTGCCACGACAATCCATATTTATCCTTACACCATCCGCAAGAACCTTCCTCACCCCCATCCTTAGTAAGCGCATCCCAGTAATAATCCGTTTCTGCCTGGTCTTTCGTATTGATGACAAAAGAAACCGCTTCATTGAATTTGAACAACGGGCCTGCAGCTAATATACTGAACTCCATTCCGGCAATTTCAATTACTGCTGTTTCGATGCCGGCATCATTCCCGGCTTCACTACTATCGAACCTGCGGAAATCTTTCAGCTTACCATCTTTAAAAATGGATAAATAATATTCCGCCACAGCTTTAGCATCTTTCTCCACCCACAAATAAGGTGTAATTTTTTGATTGAGTGATCATGATATTGCTTTTATTTTTAGAATCATTTGCCATTACAACTTCATCCGCCTTACCGGCCTCAGCAGACTGATTTGCATTTGTACAAGAAACCAGTTTTAAAACCATCGCTGCGAAAAAAGATCTGATCATTGGATATTTTTTGGGGTGTTAAAATTGACCTTCACTTTAAAGTATATGATCTGCGATTCTTTATTTACCTGCATTAATAAAAGGAGATAATTTAAGGGACATACTCAAGTGAAAATCCAGGGCACCCACCAAAAGTTACACACCCTTTAAATACAAACCTCGAAGTGTCACCAAATATGAAATTGCCATTTGTATTAACCGAATTTGTAGGAGTAGCCGTAGTTTTATAAGTTGCAATAACGTATCTCCTCTACCAACCCCATCATTTTTTATCCATCAATGCTGCATAATTTTGCGGTAGCAATTGTTCGATGTTGTTTATTTTTTGGTCGTTGATATTTTCAAAAACGTAGGTAAGCCATTGGATCGGATTTACATGGT
>JAPLEF010000070.1 GCA_026391525.1 Sphingobacteriales bacterium | reverse complement strand
ATTGGTCTGGAAACGCTTAGAAAACTCAATTGCATTTATACCTTTAAACATAACTAATATATTTAGCACTAAAATACTAAATATATTAGATTTGTACAACTATTTATTTTATCTTCGAGATTCAAATACCTAATCCTATAACTTCAAAATGTGCTTCGACGTGTTGTATTTGCTATCGAATATTAAAAGTCGAGGTTAAGTTTCAATCGTTCTTTCAGTTCTTTTACCATAGGAAATTTTTCGCTGATCAGTTGGAATTGTTCCCTGCTATTGCGTGTTTTTTCCTTCGGGGTATCTGCATTTGATTCCGTAACTGCAGCAAATTGGTATTTAATCAGCTTATCGTTGAAAAACTTTTGCAGGTGTGCAACCAAATGAGCCCTTTCCGCTTCAATAAATTTCTGTTGCATGTGCGTTTCGGCACAGATGAGGAAACTATGTTCATCAATCAGCGTCAATCGTACGTCTTTAAAATTGGTTACCGCAGAGGGATTTTTTCGGGCTATCAATTGATTGATGTAAGCCTCCCATGCATCCTGAAGATTGGGGAGAGAAAGCGGCTTCGCCCCGGCCTGGTTTTGCTTTTTCTCATTCATCTGTTCCCTGATCTTACTCAACGTACTTTTCTTCGATTCCAACTTATCCGGTGACAGTGTTTCAATTATGGGTACTACAGGGATATGCTGATAGACTTTCTCAGGTTCAGTTTCTATCTCTAATCTGGCTGGCTGAAGTACAGTTTGTTGATGAGCGGGTTCTTTCCAAACCATCGCTTTCATGGAGGGGATTGCACGAAAGGCAACCGGACTAGCCTTTGCCGTTATTTTTTTTTTCTGCAAGCCGTTTTCTTCTATACTCAATTGAATGGCCTGATGCAGATAAGTGAGTTTGATAAGCAACAATTCAACATGCAGTTTTTTATTTTTTGCCTGCTTGTATTGAATTACCGACTCGTTGAGTAGATTGAGCGCTGCAATCACCCATCCTGTATCCAAGGTGCCGGCAAATTCGAGGTATTTGGTTCGAAAGGTATCCGCAACTTCCAATAAAACAACCGATTTAGGGTCTTTTGAAACCAGCAGGTTGCGAAGGAATTCTGAAAAGCCTTCCAGTAAGGTATCTCCCTCAAACCCTTTCTGGTTGATTTCATCATACAACAGCATCGCATCAGCCAGTTGCTGGTTTTGCATCAGCCCCAGCAGTTGAAAGAAGTAATCTTCATCCAGAATATTAAGATGTTCCAGGGTATTCGTGTACGTTAGTGTACCATTGGTAAAACTCACGATCTTGTCGAGCATGCTGAGTGCATCACGCATACAGCCTTCACTCTTCTGGGCGATAACATGGAGGGCGGCTTTTTCGGCAGTGATATGTTCCTTAACCGCAATCTCTTCAAGGTGTTCTACAGTATCATTGGTAGTGATGCGCTTGAAATCGAATATCTGGCAACGGCTGAGGATGGTTGGCAGGATCTTATGTTTTTCTGTAGTAGCCAGGATGAAAATTGCATAAGAGGGCGGCTCTTCCAATGTTTTCAAAAAAGCATTGAACGCCGAACTGCTCAGCATATGAACCTCATCCACAATATATACTTTGTATTTGCCTGCCTGAGGAGCAAAACGAACCTGTTCGGTAAGGTTACGGATATCATCTACAGAATTGTTGCTTGCCGCATCAAGCTCATGGATGTTCAGCGAAATGCCGTTATCGAATGAGGTACAACTGTTGCAGCTGTTGCAGGCTTCTCCATCTTCCGTTCGGTTTTCGCAATTGATGGTTTTTGCAAGGATACGTGCACAGGTTGTTTTACCTACACCACGTGGACCACAAAATAAAAACGCATGTGCCAGCTGATTGTGGTTGATGGCATTTTTAAGGGTGGTAGTGATATGCGACTGTCCAATAACCGTATTGAAATTCTGCGGACGGTATTTACGCGCCGAAACAATAAATTTATCCATATACATCCAATCTTTTTCGCTGAATAGCTATACAAAAATAAGCTAATTCTTCGGCTGTTAACTTAAAATCGGATGCCTATGGAATACCTGTTGACGGTTGAAAAGGTAACGGTAAGTAACCAGATTCCTTGATCGGAAAACTTCCCCGAGGTTTTCAGCAATATTGAGCATTTTGGGATTAAAGTCGCCAATCCACTGCATTTCGTAAGCCGTGTAAGGAACGTTATTCCTCTGTATCACTTTGGCAGATTCGGCAATGATATAGGCATCCAAGCCTTTTCCCTGAAATGCAGGTACAATGCCAAAAACCAAACCGGTAAATTTGCGGTTAGGTTTGAATTGTTTTACCCATAAGAACTTTAGTTTTTGAAATAATCCAAATTTTCCATCGAGATATTTAAACCATTGGTTGAGATCGGGAAGGTTGATGAAAATTCCTATAGGTTCATCCGCATGATAGGCAAACCAGATAATCCGTTCATCCATCACAGGTTTCATCTTCTTAAACATGATCAGCACCTGTTCCTTACTCAGTTCTTTAAGACCTCCATGCCCTGCCCAAGCTTTATTGTAAACAATAGAAAAGTCGGTTGCAAATTTTTGCAGGTTATTTTTGCTTATCGGGCAGGCTGAATAGGCGGGATCAGCGGCAATAGCATCGTGGCGCTGCCAAATTTTCTCATCCAGTTTTTTTTTGGGGTGCATACCCAAACAAACCTGGTTATAAAATACCTGGAAACCATATTGCTCGAACAACTCGCGGTAATAGGGTGGATTGTAATTCATGCCATATAAGGGCGATGTAAATCCATGGGTAAGCAAACCCCACCAGCGGTCGCGTTCCCCAAAATTGATTGGGCCATCCATACAGCCCATGCCTTCTTGTTCGAGCCATTTTTTGGCTTCTTCAAAAAGCAGGTTAGCGGCTTCCTGATTGTTGATACATTCAAAAAAACCGATTCCTCCAGCAGCTACCTCATCTCCTTTGTTTTTGTATTTTTTGTTTACGAAAGCGGCAATTCTTCCCAACAGCACTCCATCTTTTCCGGTAAGTACCCAACGTATGATTTTTCCGAAGCGAAAGGTTTTGTTTTTCTTTTCATCAAAAATTTCCAGGATGTCTTTATCGAGGGGTTTTATCCATTGCGGATCATCTTTATAAATCATATCCGGCACAGCCATAAACTTTGCCTGCTGCTCCAAACTGATAACCTGCTGCATTTGCATGCGATAAAATTAAAGATTTATTCGGTGAGTGGGAGTAAAACACTTTTTAGCAAACAGCATGAATAGAACTAGGCATTGTGAAGCTTTGAAAATACTGTTTCTTCTCAAAAAAGAACAGATGATTGCACTTGAATATGGCTTAGTTTTGATGCACCGTTGCTGTTTACTGCAGCTTAGTCGAAGCTGATAATGACATCATTTGGTTTTACGGTAAAAATCACAATTGTTCGTAATGTAAAACTCACTTTATCGCCGCTGCTAGTTTCAGCTGGGGTCCAATCAGGGCTTTTATTAACACAGCGAATAACCTCGCTTTCCATTCCATAACCGCAATTTGAATCAGCTCCTATTCCCCATAGTTTGCCATTACTTCCAACAATAAATCGAACCATTACTTTGTAAATGTCAGGTAGAGCTTTGTTTACAAAGGGAACTTTAATATTGATATTAGAGCGAAGAAATTCTTGCCATGATTTTTTTCCACCATAAAATTGAGGCAGTTTTTTTACAGCAGGAAGATTTACTTCTGCACCATTAAATGGCCCGGAAATATCAACTGAATTTCTACCACTATCATTTGCAATTGTAAAACTTTGCGCATGTACAGAGAAAGAAACTTCAGTTAAAACAAATATCAACACTATAATTGATGCCAATTTCATTGATACTTTTTATGAATTTCAGCTAAAAGGCTATTTCAGTAAACCCAAACGTATGGCAAAGATTCCTATTCAGGAAAGTAAGGAAGCGTAAACTGCAAGATGAAAAAGATCGCTATACAGCCATGATCTCTTTTTCTTTGGCAGCTAAATGCTTTTCTACCAAGGCTATAAATTTATCCGTGGTATCCTGTGCTTCTTTCTCTGCATCTTTACAGGCGTCTTCACTGGTGCCGTCTTTCTGAAGTTTTTTTATTTGTTCTATGCCATCCCGGCGGATATTGCGGATTGACACTTTTGCCTGTTCTCCCTCTCCATTGCATTTCTTTACCAATTCCTTACGTCTTTCTTCAGTTAATGGCGGTAAAAAAAGACGAATGATATTGCCATCATTTTGTGGAGTGATTCCGATATTGGCTTGCATGATACCTCTTTCTATCGGCTGCAGCATATTTTTCTCCCAGGGTTGTATAGATATGGTTCTTGCATCAAGTGTGGACACATTGGCTACCTGATTGAGCGGGGTTGGATTGCCATAATAATCGATCAAAATGCCATCAACCATGGCCGGAGATGCCTTGCCAGCCCTGATTTTTGATAATTCAGTTTCGAGGTGGCCGATGGCTTTATTCATGCTTTCGGCTGTATCAGCTAAAATAAGTTGCAAATCGTCTGACATAAATTAAATTGTTGCGGGCAAATTTATTAAAAATTAGCCATAAAGGATTAGTTGGCTAAATTGCCCAATGAGTGCTGCAGGGTCAATCTACTTCAACGGTATCAGAAACCAGTGTAAGTATCTTATGCGATTTGATCAATTCTTTTTCAGGGTTGTTTTCTACTTTGACAGCGCGTTTCTTCTGACGTATTAAATAAATCAGGCCGGTAAAGGAGAGTGCTGTGAGTAATAAGATGCCCATTACAGTTGTAGTGCCGAGGTTACGAAGAACGATGGCAAGAGCGATGAACAGGATATTGGCACCCACACAAATAAGGGTTGTCATACGGTGTGAAAGGCCAAGATCAAGAAGGAAATGATGGATATGGGTACGGTCTGGACTAAAAGGCGAACGCCTGTCTAAAATGCGCAATCCAAAAACCCTTAGGGTATCAAACAAAGGGATCATAAGAATAGCAAAACCAATGGCTGGAGCCGATTCTAGGGGTACAGCCGTTCCCGGATTTTGAGCAAGATTGATGAATTTGATTACCAAAATTGCATTTACTAATCCAAGAAGGAGGGAACCGGTGTCGCCCATGAAAATTTTCGCCGGAGGAAAATTGTAAATCAAAAAACTGATCAAGCTACCTGCTAAGGCAAAAGCCATTACTGCATAGGTAAGCTCACCGATATAATAGAAATAGCAACCAAATATCAGCGTGGTAAGTGTGCCCAAACTTCCGGCCAGGCCATCCACCCCATCAATAAGGTTGAAAGAATTGGTGATTACAATGATGGTGAATAAGGAAAGTACTATTGATGCTACATTAGGAATTTCATGCAAACCCAACAAACCATGCATATTGTTGATATGCACTCCACCGAATTTTATGAGGATACCTGCGGCAATCAACTGGCCTGCAAATTTCTTGCTTGCAGAAAGGATTAGGATATCATCTTTGATGCCCAGGAAAAAAACAACAATGGCAGCAGCCATGAAATATTGTAACTCTGAAGAAACACTTTGAGGTACGCCAAGTAAAGTGGCGATAACGAAGCCTGCAAAGATGCCCAATCCTCCAAGGGTTGGAATGACCGCTTTATGAACTTTTCTTTCGTCAGGTTCATCAAACAATTTCTTGTCTTTTGCTACCTGAATAATCACCGGGATAGAAAAAAAACTGATGAGAAAAGCCAATCCTGCACTAAGTAAAATATTATCCATGCGATAAGTTATATATTTCCTGCAGTTACAAATGTATTAATAATGTTTTGGATAATGAATTTAAAACATATTAAATAGACATAACAATGACTTTCTTTATATTAAAAACCACCCTTTTAAATAGAAAAACTCTTTGATATAACGGTATGTATACCGGCTTAGTATGATTTCTACCCCGGGGCAGTTTTTTCTTTGAAATCGGACTGATTTAGCATAGGTTTGCAGCCTCAAATGAAGCACAAAACCCCAATTTTATCAAAATGCAAAATCTAACAGCTATTGCCACCCAGGTTCGCCGCGATATCGTAAGGATGGTACATGCCGTTCAAAGTGGGCATCCGGGCGGATCTCTTGGCTGTGCCGATTTTCTTACGGCATTGTATTTTGAAGCCATGAACCGAAAATCAGGTTTTGATATGGATGGTAAAGGGGAGGATCTTTTTTTTCTCAGCAACGGGCACATTTCACCCCTTTTTTATAGTGTATTGGCCAGAAGCGGGTATTTCCCCATCGCAGAACTGGCTACTTTCCGTAAGTTGAACAGCCGTTTACAAGGCCATCCTACTACTCACGAACATCTACCCGGAGTAAGAATGGCGAGCGGATCTCTTGGCCAGGGCCTTAGTGTGGCAGCTGGCGCAGCTCTTGCCAAAAAGTACAATGGAGAAGATACTTTGGTTTATTCCCTTCATGGAGATGGGGAACTTGATGAGGGTCAAAACTGGGAAGCCATCATGTTTGCTGCACATAAAAAAATTGATAACCTGATTGCCACCATAGATTGTAACGGTCAGCAAATAGACGGTCCTACTGAAGTAGTGATGGCACTTAACAGCCTAAGCGCAAAATTCAAGGCTTTCAACTGGGAAGTGATGGAAATGGATGGTAACGATATGAATGAAGTGGTTTCGGGTTTAGCAAAAGCCAAAAGCCTTACCGGAAAAGGTAAACCTGTGGTGATTTTAATGAAAACAGTAATGGGTAAAGGTATTGATTTCATGGAAGGTACCCATGAATGGCACGGGATCGCCCCTAATGATGAGCAATTATCCAAAGCTTTGAATCAACTTCCGGAAACGCTGGGAGATTATTAACTCATTTATCTCAATGAAATCTGCTGACTTGCTGCTTTCTTCGCAGGTAACCACGATGCGATTATTGTGATTGCCAATGCCGTACTGATGACGAGTATGAAATCGGCAGCCAGAAATTTTACCGGAAAATAATCAAGCAGGAATGAACCTCCTTGCAGCTTTATCCATTTGTATTTGAGTTGGAGCAAACAGATCAATACAGCCAAACCGATTCCAAGGGCAGTGCCTATACAACCCAGCAAGATCCCTTCGGCAAGGAATATTTTTTTCACTTGTCCCTGAGCTGCTCCCATACTTTGCAAAATGGCGATATCCTGTTTCTTTTCGAGCACCAGCATGGTTAATGCACTGATCATGTTAAAGGCTGCTATAACCAGGATAAGGGTAAGTATGGCATAAATGGCCCACTTCTCTAATTGCATGGTACTGTAAAGATTCGAATTCTGCTCGTAACGGGTTTGCACACTGAATTTCTTCCCAAGCAATTGCTGGATGGAGCGTTTGCTTTTTTCCATATTGGCAGCTGGAGCCAATTTGATTTCCATTAAACTATATTCATCCGCTGAAAGTCCTGTTTGTTGTTTTACAAAATCAATATTGGTGAGGGCATAACTGTTGTCGAAATCTTGTTGTATGCTGAAAACGCCGGTGGCTACTGCATTTCCTTCGCTTAAAGATTCGAGTGGATCGTTTGAAGTAGATTTATTTCGGGGTAAAATGAGGGTGAGGTTATCCGGACCAAAAGCAGGTTGCAAAGAAATGGCTGCTGCCTGTTGTATGCCGATACCTACTAAAAGTGCAGGTTCATCACGGGTACCCAGGTTGAATTGTCCGCGTACTACTTTTTCTGGCACTCCGCTTACTGCAGCAAAATTTTCGTCTACCCCTTTGAGTTGTACAACCGATTGCGCTTCTCCGTTTTGCAGCAATGCTTTTTCCTGAACAATCATCGAAATGGCCTGAATACCTGAAGTGTTGCGAACTTGCTGTAATGATGAGGGCGATAAGGTAAAGGTTTTTCCTTTTTCCGGAACTACCCTAAGATCGGTATAAAAAGATGAATACAACGATTTTACCAGTCCTTCAAAACCATTAAATACACTCAGCACCAGCACCTGGCAACAAGTGGCAAATGCAATTACACCAACAGTAACCCAGGCAATGATGTTTATGGCATTGGCCGATTTTTTGGCTTTGAAATAACGCCAGGCGAAATTGAGGTACATGTAAAGCTTGAAATTAAGGTTTCTCCGGTTCCTCGTTTTTATTGATATCCTTGAACAGCTTTTCCATCTTATCTACATAATCCAACGTGTCATCAATATAAAAATTCAGTTGCGGCATACTTCTGAGCTGATGCCTGACCCTTGAAGTGAGTTCTTTTTTTATTTCCCAACTTCTTTCCTGTATGTTTTTCAAGGTTTGAATAGGGTCTTTAACCTGAAAAAGGCTTAGATAAATTCTTGCATCAAAAAGGTCGGGAGTGATCTTAACACTTGAGATAGAAACCATACCACCATCCATCATACTAAGCCCCAGACGTTGAAAAATTTCATTGAGGTCTTTCTCAAGCACGGCTGCAACCTGTTTTTGTCTTTTGCCTTCTATCATGTGTTACCTGTTTAATCTTAGTAAAATTAGTTACTTTACAGGTTTATATCCTTTAATATTTTCCAAAGGCATCCATGAAGAGTTTACGTGTTATTTTCAGGTACATCAGTAAGTATCCCAGGCTGGTGACCGCTTATTTTGGATTCAATATTCTCGCTGCAATTTTTGGGGTATTGTCGTTAGGTCTGCTCAGCCCCTTTCTGATGCTTATTTTCAAACAGGGTGATGCTTTCAAAGCCGTCTCCGGGGGAGGTTTCATGGGGAAATACAATCCGGTTAATTATGTTAAGAATTACCTGTACCAAACCATGAGCGAGCCAGGAGGTGATATAAAGGCTTTAGTTTTCATTTGTTTGATCGTATTCGTATCTATCCTGCTGAAGAATCTTTTTGCCTACCTCAGCATGTATTTTCTCAATCCGATACGCAACCGGATTGTGAATGATATGCGAAGTAATATGTATGCAAAAATCCTTGCGCTTCCAATTGGCTTCTTCAGTGAGCAACGTAAAGGAGATATCATGAGTAAACTATCTAATGATCTCTCCGATGTAGAAAGTTCTACAATCAGTGTGCTGGAAAGTTTGTTCCGTGAACCGATTCAAATCATCTTGTTTTTTCTTTATCTCATCATATTGAGTCCGCAACTCACTTTATTCCTGATTTTATTTTTACCAATATCTGGTTTGATTTTAGGCCGTATCGGGAGATCATTGAAAAAAGACAACAAGCAGGTACTGCAGCAATTTGGTACGTTGTTTTCTACTATTGAAGAAACGCTTGGCGGTATCCGTATCATAAAGGCGTTCAATGCGGAAGAAAAAATAAAGAAGAAATTTGATGATGAGAATGAAGTGATGTACCACCTTAAGAATAAAGCCAACCGTAGGCGCGATCTTGCCTCACCGGTATCTGAAGCCCTGGGTGTTACAGCAGTGTTATGTATATTATGGTATGGTGGGCGTTTGGTTTTAAGCGGGGATGCCGGATTTACTTTGAATGCCGGAGATTTTCTGGCATATATAGCTATCTTTTCTCAACTGATACAACCGTTGAAGGCTTTATCCAGTGCTTCTTATAATATTCAACGTGGCGCTGCAAGTATTGAAAGGATAGAATCGCTCATTCATGAAGAAGTTGGCATAAAAGAAAAACCTGACGCCCGGGTTCTCAAAGATTTTCATGAGGCTATTGAATTGCGTGGAGTAAGTTTTTTTTATGAAGACAAACAAGTGCTTAACAATATCAATTTAAGAATTGAAAAAGGAAAAACTGTTGCCCTTGTTGGAAGCAGTGGTGCAGGGAAGAGTACATTGGCAGATCTTATCCCGCGTTTTATTGATGCAGCAGAAGGAGAGGTTCTGATCGACGGAATCAACATCAAAGAATATACCCTCAAATCTATTCGTGCACAGATGGGAATCGTTACCCAGGAAGCTATTCTGTTTAATGACAGTATCGCCAACAATATTGCATTAGGAAAAGAAACTGCTCCTCTTGAAGAAATAAAACAAGCCGCAACCATCGCAAACGCAGCCCGTTTTATTGAAGCCAAAGAGGATGGCTATGAAACCAATATCGGCGACCGGGGGTCGAAACTCAGCGGCGGGGAAAGGCAGCGCATCACAATTGCCAGAGCAGTGCTTAAAAATCCTCCGATCCTGATTCTTGATGAAGCCACTTCTTCGCTGGATACCGAAAGTGAAAGATTGGTTCAGGATGCAATTTATAATTTGATGAACAATCGTACCTCTATTGTAATTGCACACAGGTTGAGTACCATCCGTCATGCTGATGAAATCATCGTATTAAAAAAAGGCGAAATTGTTGAAAGGGGTAACCACGATCAGCTGATTGGTATGCAGGGATTTTACAAAAGGCTGGTGGAAATGCAGGAAGTGAGGTAGCAGGTAAATAAAAAAAGAGCGACAATAGCCGCTCTTTCGATAATTTATTCTGTACTGAATTATTTTACAATTCCCATTTTTGCTTCTATACTGAGCGTAGCATGTGGTACGGCACGGAGTCTGGCTTTATCAATCAGCTTTCCGGTAACACGGCAAATACCATAGGTTTTATTTTCAATTCTCATGATGGCTTTTTCGAGGTGATCAATAAAAGTGATCTGCCTGCTGGCCATCTGGCTGAGTTGCTCTCTTTCCATACTCAGGCTTCCGTCCTCCATGGTCATATACCTGTTTTCGCTTTCATCTCCACCCATTTCATCCTTACGGGTAATCAATCCCTGAAGATAATTGAGTTCTTTTTTGGCTGCTTCCAGTTTGCGTTGAATCAGCTCACGGAATTCTGAAAGTTCAACATCAGAATACCTCATTGAGGGAGCAGCCGGGTTATTTTTTGGTTGATCGAGCACAGAGTTCACGAATATTGGTGCGTATTTACGTGCTGTAGTGGTATTGATTTTAGGTAAGGTTACCGATTTAGCAGGTGCAATTTTAATGTCTTTTGCATTTTTTGCAACCGCTTTGCGTACAATTGGCGCTTTGGGTAATTCCTTTGCTGTTACAGGCTTCTTTTCAGCAACCTGCTTTACTGGTGGTTCAGGTTGTTTTTTAGCAACTGGAGCTGCAACTACTGGTTTTACAACAGCTTTAACTACTGGTTTTGCTTTTGCAGCAGGAACCGGTTTAGCTGCTGGTTTAGCCGTACTTTTTTTTGCAATAACAGGAGCCGCTTTTTTTGTAGCCTGAACTGGTTTTGCTTTTACTGCAGGTTTGCTAACGGCTGCAGATTTGCTTGGAGATGCAGATTTGCTTGCTATCGAAGCCTTTTTTACAGGAGTTTTCGGTGCAACTTTCTTAGCAACAGGCTTTACCGTTTTTGTTGGTAAAGGTTTCGCTACCTTTTTAGCAGGGGCAGCAGCTTTTTTAACCGGTTTGGCCACTACTTTGGCAGTTGGCTTTTTGGGTGCTGGTTTTGCGGCTGGTTTTTTAGATGCCATACTATTCGCTTTTTTTAAAAACCTTTACGGTTATGGACAATTCATTTAAATCTATGGGTGTTCCTGCAGAAAGGTTGGCTTCAAAATCAAGCGTTTCCGCCAAAATTTCGCGGCAAATATAATCTTTATATTCAATTAAAGCAGATTGCAGAACTGCATTTTCACTAAGTTTTACGGTAATCCGGTCAGTAAGTTCAAAACCGTTTTCTTTTCTGATCTGTTGCACACGGTTTACCAGTTCTCTGGCATATCCTTCGCTGATCAGAGATTCGGTTAGCGTGATATCAAGGGCAACGGTTAGGGTTCCTTTTCCGGCGATTTCATAACCGGGTATCTCATCGGTGAATATTTCGAGGTCTTCGGCAACAATCAGGATAGGTTCTTCTCCGGCAGCCGCTTCTTCGGTGTTGAGCAAATAGGGCCCTTGTAATACCTGTTCTATGGCATTGTTATCAAATTTTTCAATTTCAAGTGCAGCCCATTTCATTTTGGCACCTAATTTTTTACCCAGGGTTTTAAAATTGGCTTTTGCTTTTTTGCGGATGAAATCATTTCCGGCATCAAGGATACTGATTTCCTTAATATTGGTTTCTGCCTTAATGATTTCCTGTACCTGTATGATGGCGCTTTTCATGCTTTCATCTAAAGCAGGAATAAAAGCCTTTTGAAGGGGTTGCCTAACTTTGATATTCACTTTTTTCCGGATAGAAAGGATCAGTGAAGAAGCCTCTTGAGCAAGTTGCATCCTTTTCTCCAATGGTAAGTGTATAAGCGATAAATCAGGTTTTGGAAAGGAAAGATGGTGCACTGAATCTTCTACATAACGTGCACTCACTTTATTGAGGTTAAGGAATAACCAATCGGCAAAGAAAGGCGCTATCGGGGCAATGAGGCGGCTGATGGTTTCCAGACATTCATACAGGGTTTGATAGGCGCAGCGCTTATCATGTTCATATTCCCCTTTCCAGAACCGGCGACGGCTAAGCCTTACATACCAGTTGCTGAGCTGTGTATCAATAAAAGTTTCGATAGCTCTACCCGCTTGGGTTGGTTCATAGGCATCCAGGTTTTCTGCTACTTTGCTGATGAGGCTGTTCAATTCAGAAATGATCCATTGGTCTAATTCCGGCCTTTCATTTACCGGGATATAAGCTTCCTTAAAGGCGAAACCATCCACATTGGCGTAAAGGGCAAAAAACTGATACGTATTGTATAAAGTACCAAAGAATTTACGTTGTACTTCGCGGATGCCTTCTTCATCGAATTTTAAACTGTCCCACGGCGATGCATTGGTAATGAGATACCAGCGGGTGGCATCTGCACCATATTGATCGATAGTAAGAAAAGGATCAACCACATTGCCCAGCCTTTTGCTCATTTTATTGCCTGCTTTATCCAGCACAAGGCCATTGCTAACTACTGTTTTGTAAGCAACGCTATCGAAAAGTAGAACGGCAAGCGCATGAAGGGTATAAAACCATCCTCGGGTTTGATCTACTCCTTCTGCGATGAAATCAGCCGGGAAATTGGCTTCAAAAGTTTCTTTATTTTCAAATGGGAAATGCCATTGGGCATAAGGCATTGCACCGCTGTCGAACCAAACATCAATCAGGTCTGGAACCCGTTTCATAGGTTTGCCCGTGGCACTAAATAAAATGATTTCGTCAACATAAGGTTTATGGAGATCGTTCACCAACCAAATGATATGTTCTTCAGCATTAACGCCATCGGGAGGGAACCAGCAACCTGCTTCGTTCGACTTTTTCATTTCTTCCCGAAGCATGTCAACAGAACTGATGCAAATTTCTTCTGATTGGTCTTCAGAACGCCAGATGGGAAGCGGTGTTCCCCAGAATCTGCTTCTACTGAGATTCCAATCTACCATATTCTCGAGCCAGTTGCCAAAACGGCCTGATCCGGTGCTGGCTGGTTTCCAGTTGATGGTTTGGTTGAGTTCCACCATACGGTTTTTCACCGCCGTGGTTTTGATGAACCAGGCATCTAAAGGATAATAAATGATGGGTTTATCGGTTCTCCAGCAATGCGGATAGTTGTGTTCGTATTTTTCTATCTTAAAGGCGCGGTTGATCTTTTTGAGGTCAACAGAAATATCTACATTAACATCAACATAAGCAGGATCATCTTTGTAATCTTTTACATAACGCCCGCTATATGGGCCAACGCCATCTATAAACTTTCCCTGTTTATCAACCAGGATGAGAATGCCTAAATTGTTTTTCTTTCCAACCCTGAAATCATCTGCCCCAAAAGCAGGCGCGGTGTGTACGATACCGGTTCCATCTTCTGTGGTAACAAAATCGCCCGTTACAACCCTGAATGGTTTTGCATCTGGTGTGATGCTCAGGATGTTTTCCATACTTCCGGCTTCTGTAGGAATCAGTTGTTCATAGAGAGCCCCAGCCAGCTCTTTTCCTTTGCAGGATGCCAGTATTTTCCAGGGAATTAATTTATCGCCAGCACTATAGGTAGAAAGTTCCAAAGCAGCAGCTTCGGGTTTAAAATATTTAGATATAAGAGCTTCTGCCAATACCACATTTATTGCTTCGAAGGTATAGGGATTGTAAGTAGCTACGAGCGCATAATCTATTTCAGCACCAACGGTTAATCCAAGATTTGAAGGCAAGGTCCAGGGTGTGGTGGTCCATGCCATAAAGTATACATCATTGTTATTAGTTGCCGCATAAAATTGCTCCAAACCAGCGGAAGCGATATTATTTACCTGTTTGGCTTTAAACATCACTACTGCACTGGTATCTTTTACATCTTTATACGTGCCGGGCTGGTTCAATTCATGCGATGAAAGGCCCGTTCCTGCTGCAGGAGAATAGGGTTGTATGCTTACACTTTCGTAGAGATAACCTTTTTTATACAATTCGCCCAAACACCACCAGAGCGATTCAATATAATTGTTTTCAAAAGTTACATAGGGATGGTCGAGGTCAACCCAATAGCCCATTTTTCGGGTAAGGTCGTCCCATTTATCCTTATACTGCATCACTACTTCGCGGCATTTTTTATTATAGTCGATTACTGATATTTTTTTACCAATATCTTCTTTGGTGATGCCTAATTGTTTTTCCACCCCTAATTCGATTGGCAATCCGTGTGTATCCCAGCCTCCTTTGCGCTTAACCTGAAATCCCTGCATGGTTTTGTAACGGCAAACCAAATCTTTTAAAGTACGGGAGATCACATGATGAATTCCGGGCATACCGTTGGCGCTGGGAGGGCCTTCAAAAAAAACAAAGGGCTTTGACCCTTCGCGTAAACTGATACTTTTTTCAAAGGCTTTTGCATTTTCCCATTCCTGTAAAACGGCCCTGCCAATTTCGGGCAAGTTTAACTGATTGTATTCCTGATATTTAGCTGACATAAAAACCTGTGCCTCTTAAGTTTGATGAGAAATGACGGCTGCAAAGGTAGCAATTTCCAGCGTCAATTTGTTAGCTGTAAAGCTTTCGAAATAGGGAAGGAGTTATACTGAAACTGTTAATTAATGGTCTTTTATCCACAAAACTCACTATTGGCATAATATTCGCATTTTCTAATGAAATGCAAATTTGATCTGATGCGCTTACCCTTTGGAATGCTGGTTACAGCTTTGATGCTTTTTATTTGCTCAGATGCACAGGTAAGGAAGACGATTCCGGTTAGCATCGGAGTTCAAGTTCCTGAAGTGGTTCAGGTCAATTTAAAGGAATGGTTCAAAGTGTTGAATAATTTGGAATGGAAGCGTACTTGCAATGGAAATTTTCTGGCACAGTTCACCAATACCTTGAATCAGGCACAGGTGATTGAATTTGAACCGGGTGGTAAGGTCATCAAAAAAAAAACAACTTATCCGCTTTCAGGAATGCCGGAACATATTCAAAAAGCGATTATTGCCAGTTACCCTGAAATGAGTATTACCGCTTGTATGAGGTTGGAGTTGGCAGGTGTAGATCCTTTTTACAAAGCAACAGTTGCAAAGGCCGATTTTACCATGAAAGAATTACTGATCAGTGAACAAGGCAGCATCAGTGAATAAATATTTTGCTGGTTTAGGGTTTTATTAGGGTAAAACAGGAGTATTCCTGCTCCTGTTCTCTTTTCGTAAACCCAGTATCTATGAAAAACGTCCCGCTTTAAAATCCAGTGTTTGTGAATAACGAATCACGCAATCAGCTCAGGCTGTTTAAGGATAAGTGACGCAAGCACGAGAGGCTGTATCAAAACTATTTGGTACAGCCTTTTTTCATTTTACTCATTATTGAGTTTTTAATTTTTGCGAAGAGAAGATTTTTTAAGAAACGTGTTTTTAAGAAGTGATTTTGCAGCTATTAAGCTGCATTTTTTAGT
>JAPLEF010000145.1 GCA_026391525.1 Sphingobacteriales bacterium | reverse complement strand
CTGATTTTATTGCTTTTGGACTTACCCAAAAAAACTTCTTTTGTATTAATACTGTGGCTAACTTTAATAATGAATTAAATCAATGTGATATCCTAAAAAAAGCTGGGGCAACTTCAGAAATTGTGAGCCTTTTAAATTATAATATCGGCGGCACAATTTATAGTGAAATAATCTTATTAAAATCAAATACAAATAATTCCAGGATTGACTCAATATTCATTGCAAAAAATAAAGGTATTGCAAGATTCAAGTATAACGGTTTAACTTATGAAATACAATAACAAAGGATAACGCAAAGCTAGGATTTATAAAGCGCTGACAAACTCAAGCATAATCGGCATGAGTTTTTTTCTTGTTTTTTTCACTTAGCCTTTTTTATCCCTCCTTCAATAATTGCATGTAAAGCTAAACGTGCCTTAAGAAATATTAATGTTACCTTTTTTTTATAATCATCTGGTTTAACCAGTTTTCACTACCTTACTTAAAAATTTATGCCAACCGTTCATGCTTACGCCACTCCTGCAGCCGATGCACTTTTAGCTCCACTAGATATTGAAAGAAGGGAAGTGGGCGAAAACGACATTCAAATTGAAATTCTTTATTGCGGTGTTTGCCATTCAGATATACACCAGGCCCGAAACGAATGGGGCAATTCGATGTACCCGATGGTTCCCGGTCACGAAATTGTAGGCCGTGTTACCGCTGTTGGATCGGCCGTTACGAGTTTTAAAATTGGTGAGTTAGCCGGTGTGGGCTGTATTGTAGATTCCTGCAGAACCTGCAGCCAATGCGAAGCCGGTGAAGAACAGTTTTGCGAAAACGGCATGACGGGAACTTACAACAGTAAAGACAAAGAAGGCCATCTTACCTATGGCGGTTACTCCACTCACGTTGTGGTAGATGAGAAATACACTTTACATGTATCCGAAAAATTAGATATCAAAGGAGTAGCACCATTATTGTGTGCGGGTATCACAACTTATTCCCCACTTCGTCATTGGAAGGTAAGCAAGGGACAAAAAGTAGCCATTGTAGGTTTGGGCGGATTGGGCCATATGGGTGTAAAACTGGCTGCTGCTATGGGTGCGGAAGTAACGGTAATCAGTACATCAGACAATAAGGCTGCAGATGCCAAACGTTTGGGTGCCACTCATTTCATTAACAGTAAAGATCTTGCTCAGATGGCCACCATAACAAATACCTTTCATTTCATTTTGAATACGGTTTCTGCGCCGCACAGCTACGATAGTTTGTTGCCATTGTTACGTACCGATGGTGCAATGGTTTTGGTTGGCGCACCTCCGATGCCTTCGCAGGTAACCGGATTCAATTTGATCATGCAACGCAAAACCCTCGCCGGTTCTTTGATTGGTGGCATCAGAGAAACTCAGGAAATGCTCGATTTCTGTGCAGAACATAGTATCACCAGTGATGTGGAAATGATTCATATCAACCAGATCAATGAAGCTTACGAACGTATACTGAAATCAGATGTTAAATATCGTTTTGTAATTGATATTGCTTCTTTGAAAGCTTAAATTATACAAATCAGGCCTGTGGTACTTTTTAACTGGCCTTTTTGTATCAGATCGTTTTGTAAAAATCTTTCTTTTTTCCACAATTTCCCCTTATTTTTGCTGCCCTAATTGGAGAAATAAGGATTGGTGCGGTAGCTCAGCCGTAGTTTTTCGCAACGACAAAGGAGTTGATGAAAAACAAGGTCCCGAAGAGCATTGCGAATCGGGATTGGGAATT
>JAPLEF010000011.1 GCA_026391525.1 Sphingobacteriales bacterium | reverse complement strand
CCTACGTATCAGAAATTTCGCTAATTTTACGTCATAATCCAACAATGAAAGAAGAATCAACAGATCCGATCCGTGTAATCATCGCCGATGACCATGTTTTATATCGCGCAGGGGTTAAAACCTCCCTCAGCACCAGAAAAGACATTAAAGTGATTGCAGAAGCCGACAATGGGATGCACTTGCTCAATCTGATCCGTAATATAGAAACAGACGTCATCTTACTGGATATCCAGATGCCCATCATGGACGGCATCGCAACATTACCAGAACTTAAAAAAATCGCTCCTCATACCAAAGTGATCATGCTCACCATGGTAGAAGATAACAGTATGATCACTAAGCTCATGGAACTTGGTGCCAACAGTTATCTCTCAAAAACCAGTGATATCGAAATCATTTACGAGGCCATCAAAACCTGTTATGAACAGGATTATTATTTCAACTCCCTTACCAATAAAGCGCTGCTTACCAATCTGAAGCAACGCAATATGCCTGCCCCGCACCAATTGGTGAGCCAGGAAGCCCAACTGAGTGAAAAAGAAACCACCATCTTAAGGTTAATGTGTGAAGAAAAAAGCACAAAGGAAATTGCAGATTTGGTAGAACTGAGTCCCAGAACAGTAGAAGCCATCCGTGATAAACTCAAAGTAAAAACAGGTTCAAAAACAACTGCCGGCCTCATCATGTATGCAGTTAAGCATAAGATTATCGAAGAACTATAATTCACATTCATTTTTATTCGCATCCCCGTTTTTCGGGGATGTTTTATTTTTACCCCATGCAAGCCTTCAATTTTAATGGTAAAATTTATCCCTCCGGCACGGCCATTGTTGGTCCGGAAAACCGCGGGCTCCGTTATGGCGACGGGATCTTTGAAACTTTACGCTTTAAAGATGACCAACTGATTCTTGCAGATGAGCATTTTGCCCGACTTTGGAAAGGACTGAATGCATTGGGTTTTACAGTGCCTAAACTGCTTAGCCCGGAACTGCTTGAAGCACAAACCAGGCAACTGCTGGAAAAAAATAAAATCAGTTCCGCCAGGGTTAGGATAAATATGTTCCGTGGGGATGGCGGATTGTATGATCCTGATACCCAGCACCCCAATTATATCATTGAAACCTGGCCGCTGAATATTCAACATGCTACCTTACAGGAAAACGGATTGCAAATTTGCCTTTACCGCGAATGTGAAAAAGCTCCCGGAAAATTCAGTAATCTTAAACACAACAATTATCTGCCTTATCTGATGGGTGCAATGCACGCAAAAACAAGCCGCTGCAATGACGCATTAATTTTCAACAGCAACCATCGTATTTGTGATAGTACAATAGCTAATGTTTTTATCATCAAAAACAATAAAATAATCACTCCACCATTAGAAGAAGGCTGTGTTGCAGGTGTGATGAGAGCGCAGGTTATTCAACAACTTAAATCTGCAAATCCCGTACATGAAATCCCCATAACTGAAACGGACCTGCTTGATGCTGATGAAATTTTCCTGACAAATGCCATTTACCGCATCCGTTGGGTAGCAGGATGTGAAGGTAAAATTTTCCATTGCCGGCAAACCCGGGCCTTATTCGAACAGCTGCAACAAACAAATCCAGCGGTATTTTGTTGATTGGCTATGAAGCAAAACTTACCAACCCTTAACATCTGCTGGTTCCGGCGCGACCTCAGGCTCAACGACAATGCAGCACTTTACCATGCACTCAGGGCTGATAGCCCCGTTCTGCCGTTGTTTATTTTCGATACCGATATCTTGAACCATTTAACTGACAAAGCCGATGCAAGGGTAAGTTATATCCACCAGTGCATCACCGAAATGCAGGATCAACTGCTTTTGCTGGGCAGTTCCTTTCTGGTGAAAATTGGCACACCTGAAAACGTGTTCAATGAGTTAGTTAGCACTTATAACATAAAAGCCGTTTATTGCAACGGTGATTATGAAAGTTATGCCATTCATCGGGATGAACAAATTGCAAAACTACTTTCATCGAAAAATATCAGCTTTCATCAATACAAGGACCATGTACTATTTGAAAAAGATGAAGTACTTAAAGACGATGGCAAGCCATATACCGTATTCACCCCTTACAGCAAAAAATGGAAAAGCTGCATGCAGGATGATTTACTAAACCCCTTTCAAACTGAAAATTATTTTGCCAATTTTTATCGCTGCCAGCCATTACATATTCCACCACTGAAAGAAATCGGATTCACCCTTTCAACAATCAGCATTCCCCCAACAGCTATTGACACCGTCATTATGGAAAACTATGAAGCCAGAAGGAACTTTCCGGGCATGAACAGTACTTCCAGGCTTGGGGTTCATTTAAGGTTTGGCAAAATCAGCATCCGGCATTTGGCCAAACAGGCATCAGCCTATTCTACAACATTCCTCAACGAACTCATCTGGCGTGATTTTTACCAAATGATCTTATGGCATTTCCCTTATATCAATGAAGGAAAATCTTTCAAACCTGCTTACGACCTGATACCCTGGCGGGAAGATGATGAAGCCTTTCAAAAATGGTGTGATGGCCAAACCGGTTATCCGATCGTAGATGCCGGCATGCGTGAATTGAATGCCACCGGATTCATGCACAACAGAGTAAGGATGATTGTTGCTTCCTTCTTTTCCAAACATTTGCTGCTGAACTGGAGATTAGGAGAAGCCTATTTTGCCGAAAAGTTGCTTGATTTCGATTTCGCTTCCAACAACGGAGGCTGGCAATGGGCGGCCGGATGCGGCTGTGATGCGGCTCCTTATTTCAGGATATTCAATCCCTATCTACAGACAAAAAAATTTGATGCAGATTTTCAATACTTACGTAAATGGGTACCCGAATTTGAAGATTTCCATTATCCCCAACCGATAGTTGATCATGAAACTGCAAGAAAACGCTGTCTGGAAGTTTACAGTAAAGCGCTTAAGGTAAACACTATATTACTTAAGTAAGGAAAACAGATTCATTGATAGCCTCAGAATGATGCACTATGCTGAATTGCTTCATCAATTCTAACACTGCGGATCTCCCCACTTCACCAAGCGACATGGAATAAGCATTCACATAAAGTTCGATATGCTTCCTCATTACAGCTTCATCCATCTCTCTGGCATGAAATCGGATATAATCATTCAACAATGGATACTGCGTGTAGGCGTAAGCGATACTCTCTCTGATCAGCAGCTCCACTTTCTTTTGTAGTTGATAATCTATATCCCTCCTGATTATAATACCTCCAAGCGGGATGGGGCCGTTGGTTTTAAGTTCCCAGAATTTACCAAGATCCTGCCATAACTTTAAGCCTTTGCCGGCATAGGTGAACCGGTTTTCGTGGATTATCACACCCGGGCCTTTTCCTGTTGATACATAGTCTTCAATCTGATCGTAAGGAAGAAAGATTTTTTCTTTCCATTCCGGGTAGGCAAGCGTGAACAAGAGATGAGCCGTAGTATATTTTCCGGGAATGGCAACCGTTTCTGAAGGCATTTCCATTGCGGATGATGAACCTATGGCTGGCTTTTCATGACGGTGAATGAGCAAAGGCCCTACCCCTGTTCCGAGTGCAGAACCAGCATCCAGCAATACATATTGTTTTGCAACTAATGGCAATACCCCATAACTTATTTTAGTGATGACCGGCAAATCGGCTATGGCATTTAGATTGAGCGTTTCAACATCTGCTAATAGCGGTTCAAAATGAAGTCCCTGTGTGTCGATCTTATTATTGACCAGCGCATCAAAAATAAAAGTATCATTAGGGCAGGGTGAGAATGCCAAACTTAGCGTCATGTTGATGTTTTAGGCCAGTGCTTGATACTTACTATACAATTGCTTTAAAGCAATGTTCAAATTGTTGATGGCAGGCTCCATGGCCCATTTCCGTTTATCCCTTTCACCAACCCAATTGCTTACAGCCCTGATTTGAAGAAAAGGTATCCTTTCAATTAGGCACACATAATGAAAGGCCGCGCCTTCCATGGTTTCAATAGCTACCTCATATTTTTCTGATAAGGATTTTATCCAGGATGGGTCATCTGAAATACGATTTACCGTAGCCGCTTTCACCAGCGGATAACCGAAATTATTGATATTCGGTTCGGTATTGCTAAGCCATCCATTGCTGAAAGGAATTGAATCGGGATCGGAAAGACCTTTTTCAAACAAGTTAAACCAATTCCCGTTTTCGCCTATACCCAAATCTGCAAAGCAATCATCCGATACCAATACCACTTCTCCAAGAGCAGGACCGTTGAAAAATGCTCCAGCAATTCCAGCCTGAATCAACATATCGTAATCAAATTGATGAAGCCTCTTTGTAAGCTGATAGCAGGTTGCCGGAATTCCAACACCGGTGATAAGATATTGAGCGGATGGAAACTGAGCCAGAAAAGGGGCAATTTCCATTTCTGTTGATGCCACCACTAGTATTTGCATCAGCAAATTTCGCATTATTAAGCTAATTTTAAGCCATTAGAAACTACCTTTGCAAAAAAATTCAAGCACAAGGATGCATTATATCACCCGGATAGAACATTTCAATGCAGCACATAAACTTTACAACCCCAATTGGGATAAAGAAAAGAATGAAGCGGTTTTTGGAAAATGTGCCAATGAAAACTGGCATGGTCATAATTTTGAATTGTATGTCACCCTCAAAGGCCATCCCGACCCGGAAACGGGGTTTGTATTTGATGTAAAAAAACTCAGCCAGATCATAAAAAAGGAAGTGATTGAAAAAATCGACCATAAAAACCTCAATGTGGATGTTGATTTCATGTCTGGCAAATTATGCTCCATTGAAAATCTGGTTGCCGGCATCTGGCAACAACTGGAGCCGAATATACCCGGCGATGTTAAACTCCATTGCCTGAAACTTTACGAAACAGCAAGGATTTACGTAGAATATTATGGTGAATAATGCCGGCACAAATTAAACAATTTGTAATTTCACTAAAATAAAAGTTCAGGTGCTCTTCATCCCCTTTTTATCATTCATCAGTATACGGTTTTAATTGATAAACTTTTATGCTGATACTTTGTTAGAATTATCATGACAAACAAAGTAGCCGTTTTCAGGAAAGAACATTTCAACGCTGCCCATCGTTTGCATAATCCGAATTGGGATGAACAAACCAATCAGAAAATTTTTGGCAAATGCAATAACCCTCATTTTCACGGGCATAATTACGATCTCATTGTGAGGCTGATCGGAACTCCTGATCCCGAAACCGGTTATGTAATCGATCTTAAAGTACTCAGCGATCTGATCAAAGAGCAGGTGCTCGACCGTTTTGATCACCGCAACCTCAATGAAGATTGTGTGGAATTCAGCCAGCTCAACCCAACTGCTGAAAATATCGCCATGGTGATTTACCAGCTACTCAGATCTAAAATAGATGCTAAACTCGATTTACAAATACGGTTATACGAAACAGAAAGGAATTTTGTAGAATTCCCGGCCCCTTAAAATTACAACAACTTATGGCATACAAACGAATTGAACAATACGACGATCAAGTTACTGAAGCCCTTGCAACACACTACAAGAAAAGCATTGGTCTACTTGGAGAAGATGCAGAAAGAGAAGGGCTGCAAAAAACACCCGAAAGGATTGCCAAAGCTATGCAATACCTCACACAGGGATATTCTCTCGATGCCAAAGCCATCCTGGAATCGGCTAAATTTCATGAAGATGTTAGTGAAATGGTGATTGTAAAGGATATTGAACTGTATAGCATGTGCGAACACCATATGCTGCCCTTCTACGGAAAAGCCCATGTGGCCTATATCCCGAATGGCTTCATAACCGGTTTAAGTAAAATCGCCAGAGTGGTAGATGTTTACAGTCGCCGCTTGCAAGTTCAGGAAAGGCTTACCCATCAGGTTCTTACTGCGATCAAAGAAACCCTTAATCCGCATGGCGTTGCAGTTGTAATTGAAGCTTCGCATCTTTGCATGATGATGCGTGGCGTGTCTAAACAGAATTCAGTAACAACAACATCAGCCTTCTTCGGCGAATTTGAAAAGAATGAAACCCGCAGTGAATTCTTAAAATTAATTGCATCAAAATTACATTGAGCTGCTTTTAATCATTAAAGAAATAGATCCTGCTGATGCAGGATTTTTTATTTTCTTTGCAGGGTAAACTTGCTATATGAAACAGGCTTTCCTTTTCCCCGGACAGGGGTCGCAATTCAGCGGTATGGGTAAAACGCTTTATGAACAAAACCCGGCAGCAAAACTTATTTTTGAACAGGCCAATGAAATACTGGGATTCAACATTTCAGCTATCATGTTTACGGGTTCGGATGAACAATTGAAACAAACAGCCATCACCCAGCCTGCCGTATTTATTCATTCGATTGCGGCTTACCGAAGCCTGAATCAGGCCATCCCAGATATGGTTGCAGGCCACTCTCTTGGAGAATTCTCCGCATTAGTTGCCAATGAAACCCTGCTTTTTGAAGATGCATTACCTCTTGTAGCACTGAGGGCGAACGCCATGCAAAAAGCTTGTTCCTTACAACCCTCAGCTATGGCTGCAATCCTTGCATTAGAAGATGAAAAAGTGGAAGAAATTTGTTTGAAAATCGCTGCTGAACATCATCAAATTGTTGTGCCTGCAAATTATAACTGTCCCGGTCAACTCGTGATCAGCGGCACCACAAAAGGCATTGAACTTGCTTGCGAAGCCATGAAAGCTGCCGGAGCAAAAAGAGCGTTATTGCTTCCCGTGAGTGGCGCATTTCATTCGCCATTGATGAATTCAGCCCGAACAGAACTTGAAGCCGCCATCGCTAAAAAAACTTTCCATAATCCCATTTGTCCGGTTTACCAGAACGTAAATGCCGCTCCGGAAACAGACCCGGAAATCATCAAAAAAAATCTGGTTGCTCAATTAACGGGAGCTGTAAAATGGACGCAAACCATCCAATCGATGGTAAATGATGGCGCTACGCATTTTACAGAAGCAGGACCCGGAAAAGTATTACAGGGCCTTGTTCAAAAAATATACAAAGAAGCAGTTGTAAATGGAATCAGTTAAACACTAAGGCATGATCATGGTTGTTCCTTTTCGTTGCACCAGGTTTCCCTTGTAGTCGATACCGGCAGCAATCCAAACATAAGTGCCCATGGATTGCATAGATCCCTTGAAACGGCCATCCCACCCTTTGTTCTGATTGGTTGTACTGAATACCTGTTGTCCGTAACGGTTATAAATATTGAAATAACTGAAAGATTTCATTCCAACAGGGATGGCTTTCAACAAGTCGTTCGTTCCGTCAGCATTTGGTGTAAATACACCTGCAACATAAATTTCAGGACCACGGTAGGTTTTTACAATAACGGTATCCTTTCCACTGCAGTTGGCACTGGTAGTTGCGGTAACTACAAAATTGGTGATAGCAGCAGTAAGCGTAGCAACAGGATTTCTGATGTCTGCATCATTCAACGGAGCAGAAGGTTCCCAGGCATAATTCACAAAGCCGATATTATTGATATCTGTTGCCATCAATTGAAGCGGCTGCCTGATGGCTACAAAGGTATCTCTTCCGGCAAAAAGTTTTGCCGGAGGGGGGATGTAAAGAGTCATCGTATCCTGAGATAAAGAAGTGCAACCATTGGCATCTTTAACAGACAACCAGAATTTAATTTTTTGGGGGCCGGTAAAACCGGAAGCGATCGGGTTTGCGCTGGTTGGATTAATGAGTAAAGTTGCCGGAGACCAACTGTAATCTGTTCCTCCGCTACCCAGCAAAGTGATATCGCCACCATAACAAACTGTGGTATCGATACCGGCATTGGCCATAGGCGCAGGATTCACTATTACAGTTACCGAATCGCGTTGGGTACAAACACCTGTTGTTGCGGTAATGTAGTATTTAGTAGTAACAACCGGATTGGCAATCGGGTTAAGCAATGCGGCATTATTCAGCGTAGCAACCGGTGTCCATCTTACCGAAACTGCATTAGTGCTGGCGGGTAATGTTGTGCTTTCGCTTTCGCAAATAACGGGGTTGGCTCCGGTAGCAAGGGTCACTGTATTGATGAATGGCACAAAAATATTCGTTAATGAAACCACACAGGCATTACTGTCTTTCACACTGATGGTATGAATACCAGTGGCTACATTCAACACATTATTTGTTTGAAAAGCACCGTTATCAAGGGCATAACGATAAGGTGGCTTGCCTCCTCCTGCGGTGATGGTTATTGTTCCGGTTGCAGCAGCAGTACAGGATGAAGCGGTTACTGCTGTATCAAGAATATTCAAATCAGGGTACGCCTGAGTGATATTTGCAAACAGGCTATCAATACAATTGCCGGCATCACTTATACGGATAAGATAATTACCAACAGGTAAGTTGGTGAAATGCCCACTGGATTGTAATGCTCCGCCATTGATAGAAAACCTTACCGGCGCAATCCATGGCCCGGAACCGGATACATGAATCTGGCCTGTAGAAGCATTCCGGCAATTCACCTGTTTCACAGAATCGAGCCTGATACTTTTCCAGGAAAGAAACACAGAATCTCTGGCATTGCAGTTTCCTATCGTTGCCGTACAAATAAATGTAGTACTGTCGGATGATGGAGTTGCAAATGGCGCATTTACGGTATAACTGCTTAATCCGGGCGTGCTGCTCCACTGATAGGTATTGTAACCAGCTGATGCAGTTAACTGTATAGAACTTCCCCTGCAAATGATCGTTGAATCGGGCACAAGTGATAGAATGTCGTAATCCCTGATCTGAATGGTTGTACTATCTGTAGGGGTTACACTATTACAATTGGCAAAGCCATAAATTTTGAGGGTTTCAATTCCTTCAGGTAGATTATCTACGATAGGAACCACATTTACCAATACAACAGTGTCATTGGCAGGTATGGTAACCGTTAAAGGTAATAATTGCACATCTACCCCATTTACAGCGGTTCCGGAATAGGATAATGAGATGCTCAGCGGAGTTGGCGATGGAAGCGGGCGTTTTACCTTGAACCCTCCGTTTACACATCCCTCAACCAGATAACTGGTATTGTTTAAACTATCCAATTGCGTATTGTTAATCAATGTTAACTGGTTGGAACTCAAACTGCGGGCTTCTAAAAAAACACCACTATCGTATACGTCATCGAAGTTATCAGCGATTACCAATTTAAGGTGATAAGATACACAGGGTGTTACTCTTGAAAGAGCAGTAAGCACTATTGTATGACCATCATGGGTAAACCGGGTGTTATTCGAATTGGAAACATAGTAGCCGGGATTAGCCGGGCATAATGGGATACTGCCAAAATCGAGTACATTATTGATGTTTTCAATGGATACAGGCAGGTTGGTATTGGGTACCAAAGCTATATTTCTTTGTCCTGTAATACCCGGTCCAGAAATAAAAAAAGCAAAAGCGTCATTGAATAGTTCGCAAGCAAATGCCGGCACATATTCTTCAGAAGAAAAAACATACCTGAATTTTACAGAATCCCCGGATGGGATAAAATCAAATTCCAGAACACAGGCGTCATTCATATCAAGTACATCTGACCCTATAGCAGTGGCAAGGTCAAGGTCGCCCGGTAGTGACCAGTCGTTACTTGCATTGACGGAGCTGGCAAAGGAAGTTCCATTCCCATCTACACCATTTTCAAATGATGACACAACCGTTTTTGCTCTTCCTGATGTAAGCACAATTCCGCTATCCAAATTGATATTTGTGTTCCCCTGATTCTTAAAGAATCCGGTCATCAACAGATTGCCTGTGAAAGTTACATTGCTGATGCTGATGCCCTCACCTACCAGCTTTTGAGCTAATGAAGAGGCATTAGCAGCATTCGTAACCACCAACTGGCTTTTCGCAGAAAGTGCTAACAAACTGCAAAACAGAGCAATAATGAATACACTGATCTTCATAGTAAAAACTTGAAAATAAAATAAGGGGGCTCTAAAGTTACAAAAAAAATCAAAAACAACCAAAAAGCCGGACAAATGCCCGGCTTTCTATCCAATTAATAATATTGAAATGATTTAAATACTTAATGTACTTAAAACGCTGTTCATGCTATTTACGGCATCCGCACTTTTTACCAATGCCGCTTTTTCTGTTTCATCTAATTGAAAATCAACAATTTTCTCCCAGCCATTACGCCCGATAATTACAGGCACCCCAATACATATATCACTCAAACCATATTCTCCTTCATGATAAACACAGCAGGGCATCAACTTTTTCTCATCCCGAATAATCGCTTCAACCAGTGTGGCACCGGCTGATCCGGGAGCGTACCATGCAGAAGTACCCAGTAAACCTGTTAAAGTAGCTCCACCTACCATCGTATCGGCAGCCACTTTTTTCAAACGGGCTTCATCAAGGTGCTGGCTAACCGGTGTTCCGCAATAAGTGGCCAGGCGGGTTAAAGGAATCATGGTTGTATCTCCATGGCCACCCACAACAGTAGCCTGTAAATCATTTGGAGAACAATGCAATGCCTGGCTGAGGTAGAAACGGAAACGGGCACTATCCAGAATACCCCCCATTCCGATAATCCGGTTTTTAGGAATACCACTCGATTTGAGTGCGAGATAAGTCATCGTGTCCATCGGATTACTGATCACCACAATAATCACTTCAGGTGAATGTTTCAAGAGGTTTTCAGTTACTGTTTTTACAATACCGGCATTGATACCAATCAATTCTTCACGAGTCATTCCGGGTTTACGGGGTATACCGGAAGTGATCACGGCAACCGTACTGCCAGCAGTTTTAGAATAATCATTGGTGCTGCCGGTGATACGGGTATCAAAACCTTCTAATTGTGCAGTTTGCATAAGGTCCATCGCTTTGCCTTCAGCAACCCCTTCTTTGATGTCTAATAAAACCAGTTCGTCGCAAATTTCTCTGCGGGCGATATTGTCGGCACAGGTTGCTCCTACAGCCCCGGCGCCTACTACAGTAACTTTCATATAAATATTTTATCGTTGGAAAAATTATATTACGCGCGCAAAGTTAACCGGAATAGCCTTATTGAATCATGTGTTTCAGAATTAATTTGATGTTTTTTGAAAGTGTTTATTTTACTTGTGTTTTCATTTGTCAACAAAATCTTTTGTTTCAATTATAATAGGCCTCATTGATGTTTACTTGAAAGAAGAGTATCATGCGAATTGTTTTGAACCTTATTTTCGGCATTTAGCTCAGGTTTGCTACTTTTGCTTCGAACTTAAACAGTACAATCATTTTTTATGGCAACTACAGCAGATATGCGTTCAGGGTTGATTCTCAAAATCGACAACAGTTTATACAGTGTTATTGAATTCGGACAAAACAAAACAGCCCGGGCAGCGGCAAAGGTTTGGGCTAAATTGAAAGGGGTAGACAACAGCCGTACCATTGAAGTAACCTGGAACAGTGGCGAAACCATTTTCCCGGTAAGGGTAGAAAGGAAAACTTACCAATATCTGTATAAAGATGATACCGGATACAGTTTCATGGATAATGAAACATTTGAACAGATCACCGTTGCTGAAACCATGATTGACGCACCCGCATTTTTAAAAGATGGGCAGGAAGTTTCCGTTTTGATCAATGGCGAAACCGACCAACCAATGGGAGTTGAATTACCCGATAAAATTGTACTGCTGGTTACCTATAGCGAGCCTGGTATGAAGGGCGACACTGCTACGCGTACCCTAAAACCTGCTACCGTGGAAACAGGTGCTACCGTAAATGTGCCTTTATTTGTAAATGAAGGAGAGTTGATCCGGATCAATAGCAAAACGGGCGAATACGTAGAAAGAGTGAAATAATCTTTCATTTTAAATGATACAAGGGGCCGGATTAATCCGGCTTTATTTTTTCCTTTTATCAAGAAAAACAACCCCTTTTTCAGCATTTTTCCTCAAATTGGACTGATTTTCGGGCGAAACGGCCCAATTTAGTCACATTTCTAAACGGTATGAATAATCATTCCCTATCTTAGCAGCCCGTTTCCAATTTATCCATTCATCATCAATTTTAAAACATGGACATCAAGCAAATTCAGGAATTGGTTAAACTCATCAACAAAACCTCTATCGGAGAAATTACCATTGAAGAAGATGGAAGAAAAATAACCATCAAACAGAAAAAAGATCCCGCCCAGCATATTGTAACCACTAATACCCAAACCTATCCCCAATCAGCACCAAGTATGGCCCCGGCTGCTACTACTGCTGTTACTGCACCTCCTCCAACACCAAAAGCAGAAAGCCCGAAAGCTGATAACCTGATAACCATAAAAAGCCCAATGATCGGTACATTTTACCGTCAGGCAGGTCCGGGAAAACCAATTTTCATCAATGTTGACGATGAAGTAACACCCGGAAAAGTGGTTTGTATTATTGAAGCGATGAAACTCTTCAATGAAATTGAAAGCGAAATAACGGGTAAGATTGTAAAAGTACTGGTGGAAGATGCTAGTCCGGTTGAATACGATCAACCCCTGTTTTTAGTTGACCCCAGTTAGTTTTTTTTGCTTCAAAACAATATCAACAAAAAAGATTTTACCGTCTTTTTTAAGTACAAATCAAGCGCATGTTTAAGAAAATACTTATAGCCAACCGAGGTGAAATTGCCCTGCGTGTAATAAGAACCTGCCGCGAAATGGGCATTAAAACTGTAGCCGTTTATTCTACCGCCGATAAAGATAGTTTGCATGTAAAATTTGCAGATGAAGCTGTTTGTATCGGGAAACCTGCCAGTGCCGACAGTTACCTGAATATGGCACATATCATGGCAGCAGCCGAAATTACCAATGCAGATGCCATTCATCCGGGTTACGGATTTCTTGCTGAAAACAGCAAGTTCGCTAAGATTTGTTCCGATCATGGCATAAAATTTATAGGGCCTACCCCTGATATGATCAATGCAATGGGCGATAAGGTTACCGCAAAAGAAACGATGATCAAAGCTGGCGTGCCTGTAGTACCCGGTGTTGAAGGGTTGTTGCAGGACGTTGCCCATGCCATTCGTTCAGCCTCAGAAATCGGTTACCCGGTTATCCTGAAAGCCACCGCCGGTGGAGGAGGAAAAGGAATGCGGGTTGTTTCACAGGAAGCTGATATTGAAAAAGCTTTCGAAAATGCCAAAACAGAAGCTGCTGCTTCTTTTAAAAACGATGGCATCTACATGGAAAAATTTGTAGAAGAGCCACGTCATATCGAAATACAGATTGCCGGTGACCAATATGGCAATATTTGTCACCTCAGCGAAAGAGATTGTTCCATTCAACGCCGCCACCAAAAACTGGTAGAAGAATCTCCATCCCCGTTCATGACAGATGAATTGCGCCAGCGTATGGGCGATGCGGCCATCAAAGCTGCACAGGCCATCAATTATGAAAGTGTGGGTACCATCGAGTTTCTGGTAGACAAGCACCGCAATTTCTATTTCATGGAAATGAATACCCGGATACAGGTAGAACATTGTGTAACCGAAGAAGTGATCAATTACGACCTGATCAAAGAACAGATAAAAATTGCCGCCGGAGAAAAGATTGTTGGAAAAGAATATTTCCCACAGATGCACGCTATAGAATGCCGCATCAATGCAGAAGATCCTTATAATGATTTCAGGCCCAGTCCGGGAAAAATTACCGTATTGCACACACCGGGTGGTCATGGAGTTAGGGTTGATAGCCATGTTTATGCCGGTTATGTGATTCCGCCCTATTACGATAGTATGATTGCCAAACTAATTGCCGTTGCCCAAACCCGCGACGAAGCCATTGATACCATGCACCGGGCACTCAGTGAATATGTTATTGAAGGCGTTAAAACAACCATTCCCTTCCATCTGCAACTGATGAAAAATGAAGATTTTAGGAAAGGAAATTTCACCACCAAATTCCTGGAAACATTCACATTAAAATAACCGGGAATCAAACCGATAATAAAACAGTTCTTCGCATCAAATACCAAAAATATTCAGCAGCTGTAATTTTAGCCATGCTGCCATTTCATCAATTTTTATGTCAGTTTCTACTGAAATTCTTATTCAGGCCTACAGGCAGATGTGTACCGCAAGGGCCATGGCTGAAACTTATGAAGCCAATCGCAGCATTTGTAAATATGTGCATAGTACCTCAAGAGGGCATGAAGCCATTCAACTTGCCACAGCCTATCATTTATTGCCCTGTGATTTTGTAAGTCCTTATTATCGGGATGAAAGCATCATGCTCGGACTGGGTTTCAAGCCCACCGACCTTATGTTGCAATTGCTGGCCAAAGCGGATGATCCCTTCACAGGAGGCCGCGAATATTACAATCATCCCAATTTTAGAGGCGAAGGAAAACCTACCATTATCCATCAGAGCAGTGCTACCGGAATGCAGGCCATACCTACAACCGGCATTGCACAAGGGATAAAATACCTGGAGAAAATAAAGTCCGATAAACTTATCCTTTCTCAAAATGGGGAACACCCGGTTGTGATTTGCTCACTTGGAGATGCCTCTGTAACCGAAGGGGAAGTGAGTGAAGCTTTTCAATTTGCTGCGCTACATCAGCTGCCCATCATTTTTCTGGTACAGGACAACAATTGGGGCATCAGTGTCACAGCATCTGAAGCCCGAACGGCCAATGCCTATGATTTTATTGCCGGCTTTACCGGTATTCAGCGTTTAAGCCTCAACGGTAGCAACTTCGAATCCTGTTATACCCATATGGGAAAAGTAATAGCAGATGTAAGACGAAACCGGCATCCATGGCTTGTTCATGCAAAAGTACCCTTACTTGGACACCATACCAGCGGAGTTCGGAAAGACTTTTATCGCGAAGCTGCTGAACTAGCTGAAGCGGAGAAGTTAGATCCGGGTACTTTATTGTTCAATCAGCTTATAGAAAAAGGAATCAGCAAAGAAACGCTGGAAGAAATCTATCTACAAGAAAATACCGCCATACAGGAAGCGTTTCGCCAGGCATCAAGTTCAGCTGAGCCTGATGCCACTACTGTAACCAATCATGTTTTTGCAGACACTCCAATTACCATTGAAAAAGGAGAGCGATGCCCTGCAGGAAAAGAAAAAATAATGATGGTGGATGCGGCATTATTCGCCATCCGGGAAATCATGGAAGCTTATCCTGAAGCCTTGTTATACGGCCAGGATGTGGGCCGCAGGCTAGGAGGTGTGTTTCGCGAAGCGGCAACCCTGGCAGAGCAATTTGGCGATCACAGGGTATTCAATACAGCCATCCAGGAAGCATATATTATTGGAAGCACCGTTGGAATGGCTGCTGTAGGATTAAAGCCCATCGTTGAAGTACAGTTTGCAGATTATATCTACCCCGGATTCAACCAACTGGTTACAGAGATTTCAAAAAGCTGTTACCTGAGCTGCGGAAAATTCCCGATACAAACCCTCATCAGGGTGCCCATCGGAGCTTATGGCGGAGGCGGGCCTTATCATAGTGGAAGTGTTGAAAGCACTTTGCTTACCATAAAGGGCATCAAAGTGATTTACCCTTCTAATGCTGCCGATATGAAAGGCTTAATGAAAGCGGCTTTCCTCGACCCCAATCCTGTTGTGATGCTCGAACATAAAGGCCTTTACTGGAGCAAGGTTCCCGGAACGGAAGAGGCCAAAACCATCGAACCCGATCGCGGCTATATTATTCCACTTGGTAAAGGAAGGATTGTACAGGAAGCCTCTCAAGATGCTATAGAGCTTGGTTCAAGTTGCTGTGTTATTAGCTATGGAATGGGTGTTTATTGGGCACAAGCCGCCTCAAAACATTTCGACGAACAAATAGAGATCATTGATTTACGCAGTTTATATCCTTTAGATGAAACCCTGGTTTTTGAAACCGTAAAAAGGCATGGTAAATGTTTGCTGCTTACCGAAGAACAACAAACCAATTCCTTTGCAGAAGCATTGGCCGGAAGGATTTCGAAGGCTTGTTTCAGGCATCTTGATGCACCGGTGGAAGTTTTAGGTGCCCTCGACCTGCCCGCTGTACCGATGAATATGTTGCTGGAACAGGCCATGTTACCCAATGCGGAAAAATTAAGACTCCGCATCGAAAGGCTTTTAGCAGAATAAAATAGCATCGGGGTTATTACAAAATTATTGAGCCATCATTAGCCCATCTTTCATATGCAATACCCGGTTACCCATTCGGGCAAGTTCACTATTGTGTGTTACAATGAGGAAACTCTGTTGAAATTCATCCCGAAGCCGGATGAATAATTGTTGAAGATCCTGTGCATTTTCAGAATCAAGATTTCCGGTAGGTTCATCAGCCATAATAATGGAAGGCTTGTTGATCAATGCACGGGCTACGGCCACCCTTTGCTGTTCGCCACCAGAAAGCGCTGCGGGTTTATGATTAAGGCGGTTGGCAAGACCAAGTATCGATAACCATTCCCCTGCCCTCGCCTCAACTTCCTTTTTTTTATTTCCGGCAATCCAACCCGGGATACACACATTTTCAATCGCTGTGAATTCGGGCAACAAGTGATGAAACTGAAAAATAAATCCGATATGCTTATTTCGGAAACTGGAAAGAGATTTTCCTTTCAAACGATCAACCCGTTGGTTGTTAAGTGTTATTTCACCTTTATCCGCTTTATCGAGCGTGCCCAGTATATGTAAAAAAGTACTTTTCCCTGCACCGGAAGAGCCTACAATGCTTACAATTTCCCCTTTAGAAACCTCAATATCCACACCCTTGAGTACTTGAAGGTTGCCATATTTTTTCTCAACCGATTTGGCTATTAACATAACCTAAAATTAGTTTTTTATTACAATGAACGATGAATAATATCCACTTTAAGATTCCGTTAGTAAAACACTTTTGGTTATTTCACAGTAACCTCTACATTTGCAAAAAATAAACCCATCTACCTAAAATGTTTTGGACACTAGAATTAGCCTCTCACCTCGAAGACGCTCCATGGCCGGCCACAAAAGACGAACTGATTGACTATAGTATCCGTAGTGGTGCTCCTTTAGAAGTGATTGAAAACCTCCAGGAACTGGAAGACGAAGGAGAAATTTATGAAGGCCTTGATGATATCTGGCCCGATTATCCCAGCCAGGAAGATTTCTTCTTCAATGAAGATGAGTATTGATATTTCAACCCGCTGTAATTAATATTATTAACCGCCTGTTTTCCGGGCGGTTTTTTTTATATCACTTCTTTTTTGGCGCCGTACCTGAATTTAAAAAAGATCAGCACCAATGATAAGACGGCTATGATTGAATTACAAATAATCACTGGCAATAATCCCCTGCCAATGCCATAAGCGATCCAAATAAGTGTGCTTATAAATACGATAAGCATCATGGTAAGATTGAGATCCTTTACACTTTTCGTTTTCCAGGTTTGATAAACCTGAGGCATAAACGTTACACTGCTTAGTGCTGATCCCAGATGCCCGATGAATTCCGTCCAATCCATATTACAAAAATTAATACGCTATTTTTCCATCTGTTCAATTACAGCCTGGGTAACTCCCGTGAAAGAAAATCCTCCGTCGTGAAACAGGTTTTGCATGGTTACCATCCGGGTATAATCGCTGAAAAGGGTAACACAATAGTTGGCGCAATCTTGTGCACTGGCATTTCCGAGGGGACTCATTTTTTCGGCATAGCTGATGAAACCGTCAAACCCTTTTACCCCGCTGCCTGCTGTGGTGCGTGTTGGAGATTGGGAAACGGTGTTAATCCGAACCTGTTTGTTCACTCCATAATGATAACCAAAACTGCGGGCGACACTTTCAAGCAAGGCCTTTGCATCTGCCATTTCATTGTAATCGGGAAACACACGCTGTGCAGCGATATAAGTTAGCGCCACCACACTTCCCCATTCGTTGATTGCATTTTTTTTCATGCAGGTTGCGAGTACCCGGTGAAGGCTCATGGAAGAAATATCCAACGTCTTTTGATTATTAGGATAATCTATTTCAGTATAATGTTTCCCTTTACGCACATTTACACTCATTCCGATAGAGTGCAGGATGAAATCAAAACCACCATTAAAGTGTTCAAGGGCTTTATCAATCAACTGTTCAACATCTGCTGCATTACTTACATCGCAGGGCACAACCGGAGCTGATACCTTTTCTGCCAGCTTGTTGATTTCGCCCATGCGCATCGCAACCGGAGCGTTGGTGAGCAAGAGCTCAGCGCCTTCTTCAAAGCAACGGATGGCGGTGATCCATGCAATTGATTTTTCATCGAGGGCGCCAAATATAATTCCCTTTTTTCCCTTTAGCAGCTGATGGCTCATATTAATCGGTTTAGGAGTAAAAATAAACTTTATCAACGAAACAGTACACCCGAAAATCGAAGGATCACATAATTCACCAGAAAAGAACATAAAAAAATGGCCAGAAAATGGGCCAGAAAATAAAGAAAAAGATGAGCGGCAGATTGCTTTGGATCAATCAACCTTCTTATGAGTTTATGAGAACCGAATGCCAAAGCGGCAATTAATAAAACAATGAGGAAAATCTTCATAAACCTAAATTTCCTTTTTTAATTGCCAACCATTTCCTGTGCATTCTTCATAGCGGCAGCTGTAGGTTTCTCGCCACTCAGCATTTGAGCGATTGCTAAAATTTTTTCATCCTGTTCCAAACGTTTAATGCGGGTGACTATCTTATCTGCCCTGATATCTTTATACACAAAAAAATGGGCATCAGCTCTGGCAGCAATTTGCGGCTGATGAGTGATAGCAACCAACTGATGATTGAGGGCAAGCTCTTTCATGATCTGCCCTACCTGCCTCGCTGCTTCGCCACTGATGCCCGTATCAATCTCATCAAAAATCAATGTAGGCAGCTGAAGTTTTTGGGCTACCAGTGATTTCATACTTAGCATCAATCGGCTCAGCTCACCACCACTTGCCACTTTAGAAAGCGGTTCAAATTGGTTACTTTTATTGGCATCAAACAGAAATGATATCTCATCAATGCCGGATGAACTTAATGCTGTCGGTTTGATATTAACCTGCAACACTGCATTGGGCATACCTACCCTGGAAAGCAAATGGTTTACCTGTTGAGAAAATGCCGGAGCAAATTTTTTCCTGCGCTCTGTCAATTGTGATGCTGTAATCATGCACTCAGCATTCCATTCGGCCACTTCTTTTTCAAGGATTACTTTTCCGTCAGAAATAGATTGATGCTCCTCCAATTTCTGCTGCAATTCTCGTTGCAATACCTTCAATTGTAAAGTACTATTTACACTATGCTTTTTGTAAAGGGTATAACCTGCCGATAAACGATCGTTCACTATAGAAATTCTTTCCGGATCGTGATGAACTTTGTCTGCAATTTTTTCCACCTCATCAGCAATATCATTAATTTCTATGGTTGCTGCCTGCAATCGGGAAAACAAATCTGCCATATCTGTTTGGTAAACGGCCAGCGATTTACTCCGGTTGGTGATAGATTTCATTTGGGCAACTAAAGGTTGTTCTCCGTCTTTCAGCTCCATCAACAAACTATTCAACTGCTCTTTGATTTGTTCTGCATTTTGCAACAGTTGTATTTCCGATTCTAACGATTCCATCTCATCTTCTTGCAACGCCAGCTCTTCTAATTCCTGAAGCAAAAACTGCAGATAATCTTTCTCTTTATTAGCTGCCTGTTCAGCAGCGATGAGCTGTTCCAGCTTTTTATTCCTGATGGTGAATTGCTCAAACTGGTTACGCAATTTCAGTTGATCGGCCGTGTTACCGGCAAAAGCATCCAGCACTTCCCGTTGAAAATTCCCGGTATTGATTTCAAGGGTATCAAATTGCTGATGTAAGTCAACGAGTAACAGTCCCAAAGCTTTCACCTGGCTTAGTGCCACCGGAGTATCATTGATGAAACTTCTGGTTTTACCATTTGGGGTAACTTCTCTGCGAATCACAATCAGAGGTTCTTCATCAAGATCGTTATCATGAAAAAAGGTTTGGATAGCAGCATTAGGTTCCATTTTGAAATAACCTTCCACTACACATTTTAAATCATTTCCCTTCACTATGCTGCTGTCGGCACGGTCGCCAAGTATCAGGCCCAGTGCACCCATGAGGATACTTTTACCCGCACCCGTTTCACCGGTGATGATATTCAACCCCTGCTCAAAATCAACCTGCAATTCATCGATGATGGCATAATTACTGATATAAAGCTTCGTTAACATGTAGAACTGCAAATTAGGAAAATCGAAGGAAAGAAGTTTGATGAAAACACTGGTACAATCACTTTGTTGATAATAATACCGATTGGACAAACAATATAGTCCAATATCGGCTGTCGCCTCATTGTACTATTTGTTTGATACCATCGGCATTTATACCGATTGGACAAACAATATAGTCCAATATCGGCTGTCGCCTCATTGTACTATTTGTTTGATACCATCGGCATTTACTCCCGAAAGCATTCGGGATAAGATTTATAAAATATTGGCATATTATATAAATCACATTGGTATAACTTTTTAGTGTCCCTGAATATTCATCAGCAAAGGCTATTCCATTCAATCAATAAAAAAGCCACCCTGAAAGGTGGCCTCATTACCGGTACAATACTTTTATTTTACTTCTACACTATCATTCAAATCTGCATCAACCAGAATCCTTCCGCAGTTTTCGCAAACCATGATTTTCTTACGCAATTTGATTTCACTCTGCTTTTGCGGCGGAATGGCATGAAAGCAACCTCCGCAGCTATCACGCTCTACAGGAACTACAGCAAGACCGTTGCGATAATTTTTCCGTATCCTGTCGTAACTCGAAAGCAGGCGCTCATCGGCATGGCTCCGGGCTTCCGATGCACCTTTTTTATAATGAGTTTCTTCCTTCTCGGTTTCACCGATGATTTTTTCCAACTCCGACTTTTTCCCGTTCAGATTTCCTTCTTTGGTAGCTACTGCTTTCTTCGCCAAATCTAACTGGCGCGCTTTATCGGCAATCTCTTCAGTTGCGTCTTTGATATGTTTTTCACAAAGCTTCTCTTCCAACTGCTGCATTTCAATCTCCTTGTTGATGGCTTCAAACTCACGGTTGTTCTTCACATTCTCGCTCTGCTTCTCATACTTCTTGATCAATGCCTGAGCTTCTTTAATACCTTCTTTCTTTTGCTCAATGAATTCCTGGATCCCGTTTATCTCTTCTTCTACACGGGTTTGACGGGCATGTAACCCTTCAATTTCGTCCTCAAGATCTTTTACTTCCATCGGCAATTCCCCTTTCAGGATCTGGATTTCATCCAGTTTGCTGTCGATTTTTTGTAAACGAACCAATGAAGACAATTTCTCTTCCACTGAAAATTCTTTGACTGAAGCCATATGGTGATTTTTATTTTTTTGCCGGCATTGGTGCTTTTCCCGCCATCGTTGTGTCACTCCCTTCAACCGCATCACTCTATTGAGCCACAAAATAACGGACGGGGTTGGTATGCACCCCTGTTTTAAGGACGGCAAAGTTAGGGAAATTTTGGCTTAAAAATTCAGCCAATAAGTCAATGGTAAACTGTTCACTTTCAAAATGCCCGATATCTGCCAATAACATCCTCCCTTCGGCATCAAAAAACTCATGATATTTGAGGTCGGCAGTGATAAAGGCATCAGCCGCCATTGCTATGGCATTCGGAATTAAAAAGCTTCCCGCCCCTCCGCAAACAGCTACTTTTTCTATTTTCCTGTTTGTTGTAACAGTATGACGAATACAGGGGATTTTAAACAGGTCAGCGAGTTTTTGAAGTAAATCCTCAGCACTTAAAACTTCCGGTAAAGTGCCAATAATACCGGAACCTACTGTTTGGTTTGGGTTCGCCAGGGGAATCAAATCATAAGCCACTTCTTCGTAAGGATGTGCTAACTGCATGGCATTCAGCGCCTTGCTTTTTAACCAGTAAGGCAAAATCACTTCAAACCGGCATTCGCTTTCCTGATGACGGAGGCCAATTTCTCCGATAAAGGGTTTTGCGCCATCATTTGCTTTGAAAGTTCCACTTCCCTCCGTTGTGAAACTGCTTTCGCTATAATTTCCAATTTCGCCTGCACCTGCAGCAAAAACAGCCGATCTTACCTGTTCGAGATAGGCCATAGGAACATAAACCACAAGTTTATATAGATTTCCTTCCTTTGGAAGTAATATTCGCCGGTTACTCAATTCGAGTATATCGGCAATTTTTCCATTAACCCCGTTGATCACATGATCAAGATTGGTATGGATGGCATAAATTGACAGGCCTGCTTTGATGGCTTTGATAATGGCTTCTTCCACATAATTTTTACCGGTTATCTTTTTTAAACCCCGAAATAAGATGGGATGATGGCTTACCAGTAAATTACAATTGTTGGATATCGCATCTTCAATAACTTCCGGAGTGGCATCCAGAGATATCATTATGCCAGTGCAGGTTTCCTGAGGGTTTCCGGTAATGAGGCCTGAATTGTCATAATCTTCCTGTAAAAACAGGGGTGCCATTTTTTCTAATGAATCTATGATATCTTGTATTTTCATTTCAACAGCTTTCGATGAAGGAGATAATTGATTACCAGGCTTATCAAACAAAGATGCAACAAATTGCTGACCTAAAATACGCTTCTGCCCTGTTGCAGTGGGATCAGGAAACCTATTTACCTCCCAAAGGAAATGATTTCCGGGGCAGACAAATAGCCACCCTAACCGAACTTTCACATGAACTTTTTATTGATGAAAAAACCGGGAATCAATTGAAGGAGCTCCTGCAAAATGATAAACTTACTGATGCTGAAAAACGCAACATTTCCCTAAGTTTTGAAGATTATCAGAAAGCCAAAAAAATACCGGCCGCTTTCGTAAAGCAACTCAGCGAAACCGTAAATAAAAGTTTCCATGCCTGGATCAAAGCCAGAAAATTGAACAAGTTCAGCATTTTCCTTCCTGAACTGGAGCAGGTGATTACACTGAAAAGAAAGGAAGCAGACCTGATTGGTTATGTTACCCATCCTTATGATGCATTGATGAATGAGTTTGATAAAAGCATGACCGTAGCAAGTAACGACGCCTTATTTGAGGAGTTGAAACCCTCTCTACGGAATTTGTTGGATCAGATTGCTGAACTACCGGATCCGGATAATCGCTTTTTGCGCCAGCATTTCGATAAAGATACGCAATGGAAATACGGCATCCGTTTGCTGAAAGAAATGCATTTTGATTTTGAAGCCGGAAGGCAGGATATCAGTGAACATCCCTTTACTACCAATTTCAATAGTCATGATGTTCGGGTAACTACCAGGATAGATGAAAATGATTTTGGCAATATGACCTGGAGTTGCCTTCATGAAGGCGGTCATGCGCTGTATGAGCAGGGCCTTCCTGCAGATCAATATGGATTGCCATTAGGGGAATATTGCAGTTTAAGTATACATGAAAGCCAGAGCCGCCTATGGGAAAATAATGTAGGGAGAAGTTTGCCATTCTGGATTTATCATTATCCCGGTTTACAGCAACAATTTCCAAAACAGTTGGGAGGCACAAGTGTGGAGCAATTTTATGCAGGTATCAATAAGGTTAGTCCCTCGTTAATCCGTACGGAAGCCGATGAGCTTACCTACCATTTTCATATCATGATCCGTTATGAACTGGAAAAAGCACTCATAGAAGGCAGTTTGAAGGCCAAAGAAATTCCTCTGGCCTGGGAAGATTTGTACCAAAAATATCTTGGCATATCAGTGCCCGACGACATACATGGATGCTTGCAAGATGTACACTGGAGCCATGGGAGTTTTGGATATTTTGCTACTTACAGCACCGGTAGCATCTACGCAGCCCAGTTCTTTGAGCATATCTCAAGGCAATATCCTTTTTTAGATCAAGAACTCAAATTGGGTAATTCGAAAACCGTACATCAATGGTTGCAACAACATATTTATCCATTTGGGCGTTATTATACTGCGGCAGAACTCTGTAGCCGTGCAACAGGCGAAATCTTAAACAGCCGATATTTTATTAACTATGCTTCCAGGAAATTTTCCGATATTTATCAAAAAAATATCAACTAACATGCCTTCAATGATTTATAAATCCCGTTTCATTATTGCATTACTTACTGCCACAATTTTACTGGCCACCAGTTGTGAAAAAGCAAAGGATACTTATGTAACCAATGTTTTGGAGCAATATTTTGAAACGAACATTCTCAACCGCGATTTTATTGTAAACTATGCGTCGAACGACAGCATCAATATTACTTCTCAATATGACGGCTGGGTATTTCGGCTACTAAAAAATACTTTCTACGACGGTCCGATGACAGCAACAAAGAACGGAACGGTAATTACGGGTACCTGGACGAGCAATGAAGATTTCGGAAAACTGGTGATCAATCTCACACAACCGAATATACCCTCAGAATTCAATTTTCTGAACAGGCAATGGCGTTTTACCTCAAAAGCCATCCCCATAATGAAACTGGCACCTTGGGGAACTTCTGATCCCAAGGAAGTGCATATGCAAAGGCTTTAAGATTTTTTTTAACATTTGAACAATTTTTAAGGGAAATCGGAGTTTATTATGACAGACTGGATTATAAACAGTCTATTCATAAAAGCAAAAGCCAATCCCTATGCGTACTACCAACTTGGTTAAAGCCAGTTGTTTAGCTGCACTATTAACCTTAACCAGCTATTCGAGTAAAGCACAATTACGTGCAAATTTCTCCGCAACACCACTTACAGGATGTGCTCCATTGGTTGTTAATTTCTCCGATCTTTCAACCGGAAGCCCAACCACCTGGAGATGGGATCTGGGAAATGGAACAACCTCATCGCTGAGAAACCCTTCAGTAACATATTTTAATCCCGGTCAGTATACCATCAAGCTGGTGGTACAGAATGCCACAGGGAGAGATTCACTGATACGCACGCAGTACATCAGCATTTTCGCTAAGCCCACAGTAAACTTTTCAGTATCTAGCAATGCAGGTTGCTTCCCGATGGAAGTGACCTTTACTGATCTTAGTGTAGCCGGAAGCGGTAGTATCGATAACTGGCAATGGGATTTTGGCGATGGAACTTTCAGTACCCTTCAAAACCCTTCACATATTTATACATCAGCGGGTAATTTCAATGTTTCGCTGAGGGTAAGAAATAACAATGGATGTTTCCAAAACCTTACGAGAACCCAGTTGATCAATGTCATCAACGGAGCCACTGCTAATTTTACGTTTAGCACTCCTTCAAGTTGTGCTCCACCGGTGAACATCAACCTGCAGAATCTTTCCATAGGAACAGGTGTATTGAGTTACCAATGGAATTTCGGTGATGGAGGAACCTCCACCCAAACCAATCCATCGCATACCTATACTACTTCCGGAACCTATACCTTACAGCTTATCGTAACCAATGTAAATGGTTGCCGCGATACCATGAGGGTTCCCAATGCAGTAGTGATAGGCAGTTCACAATCTTCCTTCACTATTCCTTCAACCGCATGCGTAAATACCGGCATTGCCATTAACAATACTTCTACTACGGCTGTTTCAACCAGTTGGGATTTTGGTGACGGTACATTTTCATCAGCTGTAAACCCTTTGAAATCATATACTGCGCCTGGGAACTATACCATTAAACTGGTAAATAATTTTGGCTCATGCAGTGATTCGCTTTCGCAAAATATTTCAATTTTGCCAGCCCCAAGAGCAGCATTCAATGCTAACCCATTATCTTCCTGTCAGGCTCCGTTAATTGTAAACTTCAACAATACGAGTACCGGTGCAACTAGTTATACCTGGGATTTTGGCGATGGTACCACATCTACACAGGTTTTACCTTCTCACAGCTATACTTCAGAGGGCACTTATTCTGTTACCTTGATTGTAACCAATAATGCGGGTTGTTCGGATACCATTGTTCGCAGTAATTACATCAGTATAGAATTGCCTCGTGCCAGTATCAACGACCTTCCCAGGCAGGGTTGTGCGCCCTTGACCTGGACATTCACTTCAACCGTAACTTCACCGGATCCTGTAGTTAGTTATTTCTGGGATTTCGGGGATGGTACTACCTCTACAGACTCGGTACCTACACATACTTTCGGACAAGGCACATTCGATATCCAACTGATCATAATCACTGCAAGCGGATGTTCAGATACAGTTACAGTAACATCTGGTGTACGTGCCGGGTTTAAACCTCAGGCCGCATTTAGTGGTACCCCAAGGAATGTATGTGCAGAAACAGCAGTCATTTTCACTGATCTTTCCACCCCTGCCGGACAAATTACCGGCTGGTTTTGGGATTTCGGAGATGGCGGCAGTTCAACACTCCAAAACCCTGAACATACCTATAACGATACAGGATACTTTCCGATCATGCTCATTGTATTTAATAATGGATGCCCAGACACCTTAATCGTAGAGGATTATATCCAGGTACTTCCACCGATTGCCAATTTCTCCGTAGTATCAAATTGCAACAACAAACTGATGAAGAGCTTTACCAACCGATCGATTGGTGCCGACAGCTATTCCTGGAATTTTGGAGACGGAACTTCAGACACTGCCAGAAATCCGGTTCACGTATATGCAACAACGGGCATTTACGCTGTTTCACTTACTGTATTCAATGATATTACGGGCTGCAGCTATACCAGAACCGCTAATGTGAACGTAGTTGATGAACGGGCTGCATTCACCGCATCAGATACGGTGATCTGCCGCACCAATACAGTTACTTTTACTGCAACAGGAAATAACCTTGCCAATGTGGCCTCATACAGATGGACTTTCGGGGATGGTACTTTCGCCAGCAATCCAACTAGTATCAAGCGTTTCAATGTATCCGGATTTTATACGATAAGCCTTGTAATAACCGATATATATGGATGCAGAGATACTTTGACAAAAACAGATTATATTACGGTGAATGGGCCTACATCCAACTTTGGCACTTCCATAGCAGGCACCTGCCTTTTAAACAGTGTAGCCTTTACCGATAGTTCCACCACAGATGGTCGTCATCCGATCGTAAGCTGGATATGGAATTACGGCGATGGAAATATCGACACTTTATCATCGGGACCTTTCCAACATACTTATTCCACTTCAGGAATATATGGGGTATCCCTTACCGTTATCGACAATAGCGGCTGTTCGCACCGGTTAATTCGCCCCAACCTACTGGTTATTTCGCAGCCGGTAGCAAATTTCTCTACTGCGGATACTTCAACTTGTCCGAACCGAAACGTAAGTTTCATCAACAGTTCCACAGGGCCATCCCTTAGCTATGCATGGGATTTTGGAGATGGCAATACGTCAACATTACAGAACCCGGTTCATAACTATCTAACCAATGGGAACTTTACAGTTAAGCTGATCATATACGATCTGTATGGTTGTTCGGATACCATTACCAGAAACAATTATGTTACCATACGTACACCTAACGCAAGTTTCACTGTGAGTGACAGTATTGGAACTTGTCCACCTTTAGTTGTAGATTTTTCCAATAACTCTTCAAACTTCACTTCACAATTATGGGATTTTGGCGACGGTACAACATCTACTACTGCCAATCCTTCTCACTTCTATTCCATACCTGGTACCTATATTTCAAAATTAACAGTAACAGGCCCAGGTGGATGTACAGCAGAAAAAATACAAACAATCATTGTAAGGGGACCTTATGGTTCATTCACCTATGGTGGATTATCGGGTTGCCAGCCATTGACCGTCAATTTCAGGGCGACTACCCGTGACCGTGCCTCTTTCATCTGGGATTTTAATGATGGCAATACCAATGCCACTAACGATTCAATCGTATCACATACCTATACAATACCGGGCGAATACCTCCCAAAAATGATTCTCAGAGATGCAGCAGGATGCCTGGTTCCGATCATTGGAACGGACACTATACGTGTTTCTGGAATCATTCCAGACTTTAGCTTCAATGCACAGCCTATCTGTGATCAGGGAACAGTTCAATTCAACAATAACAGTTCAGCAAATGACAGCATAACCAGTTATAATTGGAATTTTGGAGACGGCGGAACGTCAACATCAATCAATCCCAGCCATCTTTACAACACTCCTGGCACCTATTACCCTCAACTGATCATGCAATCACAACTCGGCTGCAGAGATTCTGTAACCAGTACAATACCAGTAAAAGTGGTAGTATCACCTATCAGTGTTATTAGCCAAACGGCTAACGGATGTGTAGACCTAACGGTGACTTTAACAGGAAACACTGCAGTGCCGGATACTTCAGCAATCCAATGGAACTGGGATCTGGGTGGAGGCGTAAGTTCAACACAACAAAATCCACCAGTACAAAACTATACTGTAGCAGGCAATTATCCGATCAGCCTTAACGTTACAAACAGTTCGGGTTGTTCAGGATCATCCTCAACTACCGTTGAAGCCTATGCGATACCAATATTAGATGCAGGGCTCGACACGATGATCTGTATGGGCAGTGGAACAAGATTGAGTGCATCAGGTGCTGTCACATACGATTGGTCGCCATCAACAGGGCTCAGTTGCAATAACTGCTTCAATCCTATAGCTAATCCTGATTCGCTGACCCTTTATACGGTAATAGGAACCAGTATCCATGGCTGCATCAGCAGAGATACTGTTAAAGTGAGTGTTAAATACCCATTCAGCATGCGCAACAGCAATGGAGATACCTTATGCTTAGGCGAATCATTGAGGATGTCGGCTTCCGGAGCATACGCCTATTCCTGGACGCCAACTGCGGGTCTTGATAATCCGGCCTCACCTACACCAATTGCCTCACCATCGATCACAACTCTTTACCGCGTGATTGGCTGGGATGACCGCAACTGCTTCAGGGATACCGCTTTCATTCCGGTTGTTGTGTACAACATACCAACAGTGGAAGCAGGTATCGACCGCATCATAAATGTTGGAAAGACCATCGATTTGATACCAAGTATTTCTTCGGATGTTATTGATGCAAAATGGACGCCAACTGGTTCCATTTTCCGCAATATCTTCCCAGGTATTAGCGTGAAACCCAGAGAAACAACCACTTATAGGGTAGAAGTGAGCAACCAGGGCGGGTGTACTGCAACAGACCAGCTTACAGTGAATGTGATATGTAATAATGCAAACATCTTTATACCTAATACCTTTTCACCTAATGGAGACGGCAACAATGATCTTTTCTTGCCAAGAGGAAGTGGTGTTTTCAGGATAAGTTCGATGAAAATTTTTACCAGATGGGGTGAAGTGGTATTTGAAAAAAGCAATTTCAATGCCAATGACATATCCAAAGCATGGGACGGTACTTTCAAAGGCCGAACGCTTAACCCGGATGTGTATGTGTACAGGATTGATGTTGTATGTGAAAGTAATGAAATGCTGCAATTCAAAGGAAATGTGGCGCTTTTAAAATAACATAAAGTAGCTTTTGTTTTTATGGAATAAGGCAGGGTTTGCCTAATCGCAAGCCCTGTTCTTTTTAAAATCAAGAAAAAAATCATTATCCGTTGATGTTAGTAACCACAGATCAACAGGATACTAAAAACAAACAATATCCGTTTAACAAGCGACAACGCTGAAAACACCATCCAATCCCATGAAAAAAAACATTCCCCTCATTAGTGGCTTACTCATGCTGCTAAGTTCAATTGGAGCAGAGGCACAGGATATCCACTTCTCACAAATTTTTGAAACACCTATTTTAAGGAACCCATCACTGGCAGGTATTTTCTCCGGTGATATCCGGATCCAGTCGGTTTACCGTACCCAATGGAACAGTGTTACAGACCCCTATCAAACCACTTCACTAAGTGGAGAAGTGAAAAAATCATTTGGTTACGGCGACGACTACATGACATTTGGCGGCCAGATCCTCTACGACCGTGCAGGTGCGGCGGTACTTACCTCTACCCATGTACTACCTGCCATCAATTTTCACAAATCACTTAGTGATGAAAGAAACACGTATCTATCATTGGGTTTTATGGGTGGTATTGTGCAACGAAGAATCGACCGCAGCAAGATAACAACCAATTCTCAATATGATGGAACTGCGTATAACCCGGGTTTAGCTGATGGGGAAAACTTTTCAAAGCCATCCTATTCCTTTTTCGATGGAACTGTGGGAATGAGTTTCAATTCTCAAATTGGCGAGAATGTTCAAAATAATTTTTTTGCCGGTGTTGCTTATCATCATTTCAATAAAGCGAAGAAGATTTCTTTCTATAGCGCCAATGATCAATCGATGACACCAAAATGGGTATTTTCAGGAGGCTTAAGGATGAGCATGACCGATAAGTCGTTCTTCACGCTCCAGGCCGATTATTCCAAACAAGGCAGTTATCAGGAAGTGGTTGGCGGAGCTCTTTACTCCTGGAAACTGGATGAGAGTGAAAATCCAAAATACATACTCCATGCTGGTGCCTACATCCGGTGGAAAGATGCATTGATTCCGGTTGCAAAAATCGAATGCCGCCCTATTGCCGTCTCGGTGAGTTATGATGCCAATATTTCTGAACTCAAATCGAGCAGTAATGGACAAGGTGGATTTGAAGTAGCCCTAACCTATCAATGTTTTACAAAGCAAAATAGCAGCCGTGATGCTGTTCGTTGCCCCAAATTCTAATCCGCACCATAAGAAAATAAAAGTCCTGTACCAACAAGCGAAGATTTTTGTTTTTATGGATTGTTTGGATAACAGAAACCCCGCCGAAAGGTGGGGTTCGCTGTTTTAAGAAAATGATTGAACCTTTGGTAAAAAAAATTGTTTAAACTTTGACAAAAAAATTTCATGAAAATTCAAGTTGGACAAATAGCCCCGGATTTTACTCTTTACAATACGGAAAATCAAAAAGTGAGTTTAACCGATTTTTACGGAAAACAGCATGTACTAGTTCTTTTTTTTCCAAAAGCATTTACAGAAGTTTGTACAAAAGAGTTTTGTGCTGTTCGGGATGATATAGCAAGGTACAACCATGCTGATGCAGCAGTTTTGGGAATTTCAGTGGATGCTGTAACGATTTTGGAGAAATACAAAGAAGAACTTCAACTCAATTTTCAGCTTCTTAGTGATTCACACAAAGTCACTTCAGAAGCTTATGAAAGCATCTATCCTTCTCTAACGGATGTGAATGAAAAAGGCGTTAGTAAAAGATCGGCATTTGTAATTGATAAACAAGGAGTTATACAGTATATGGAAATTCTGGAAAATGCCGGAGAGCTGCCTGATTTCAATGCAATAAATGAAGCTCTTGAGCGTTTAGATAAGTAACTCATAAACAAGTTGATAGAAAAAATACAGGAGCTTAATTTTGGTTCTTTGCATTATTTTAGCTAAGTTTATGCATATTTGTACGCATAAAGTAATATTTTTACTTACTTGAAAAAATTCTGCTTCATATTATTTATTCTGGCTGGTATGAGTTTTGGCACTGTTGCTCAAAATGGACTTGGCGTAGATCAGGTTTTGAACAGCAACAGATTCATGAAGTTTTACCCGAATCCGGCTACATCTGCTATCAGTTTCGACTTTCAACGTAACTATGAAAGCAACTTTTCTCTACTTATCTTCAACTTTATGGGTAAAAAAGTTTATGAAGTAAAGAATACAGCTCCACGTATCAATATCAATCTTGATGACTTCTATCGTGGAATTTATGTTTTTCAGCTTCGCGATAAAAATGGCCTCATTCTAGAGACTGGCAAATTTCAGGTGGTAAAATAATCTCCCTTTTTTATTTTTTAATGTCATTTTGGCTGCTTTGATTGATTGGCAAACTGTTTGTCTATTGTACTTTTGCAAACATTTTAACGCAACCAGAACTATGGAAGATAACAGATCAACTTTTGAAGATGCAGAAATGCCGATGGACATCAATTCAGATGCAGATGTGCCGGGAAACAACCATCTAAGCAACCCAGCTTCGGATGCAGAAACTGAAAACGAGCTGCTGACATCAGCCTTACAGGATCAAAAAGACAAATACATGAGATTATTTGCAGAATTTGATAACTACAAACGAAGGACTGCAAAAGAAAGAATCGAACTCATACAAACCGCGGGTAAAGAAATCATCGTATCGCTTCTTGATGTACTTGATGATTGTGATCGCGCTGAAAAACAGATGGACACTTCTAACGACCTCAAGTTGATCAGGGAAGGAAACCGGTTGGTATTTCATAAGCTGCGTACCATCTTGCAACAAAAAGGGCTCAACAGTGAGAGTAGTATAGGAAACGCATTTGATGTGGAGAAACATGAAGCCATTTCTGAAGTTGAAGCGGGAGAAGAACTGATAGGCAAAGTGGTAGATGAACTCGAGAAAGGCTATTACCTCAACGATAAGATCATCCGTTTCGCCCGTGTTGTGGTAGGCAAATAAGTTCATTTCGTTAAAAATATTACTAACTGCTAAGGACAACCGAAATATAGCATGTCAACTAAAAGAGATTATTACGAGATATTGGGGGTTTCAAAATCTGCTTCGCAGGAGGAGATAAAAAAAGCATACAGGAAGGTAGCGATGCAGTTTCATCCCGATCGGAATCCCGGTGATAAAGCGGCTGAAGAAAAATTCAAAGAAGCAGCAGAAGCTTATGAAGTATTGAACGATGCTGATAAAAAAGCCCAGTACGACCGTTTTGGACATAATGCATTTGGCCAGGGAAGAAGTGGAGGATTCAATGGCGGCGGTATGAATATGGATGATATCTTCAGCCAGTTTGGTGATATTTTCGGTGAGGATTCTTTTGGCAGTTTTTTTGGTGGAGGAAGAGGACGTGGGCAAGCCAGAGGTACAAGAGGCAGTAACCTTAGGGTAAAAATCAAAATGAATTATGAGGAAGTTGCCAAAGGTGCTAATAAAACCATCAAGATAAAGAAATACGTACGATGTAGCACTTGCCAGGGCAACGGAGCAAAAGATAAGAACAGTATGCAAACCTGTGCAACCTGTAATGGTAGCGGGCAAGTAAAGCGCGTGCAGAACACATTCCTGGGTCAGATGCAAACGGTTACCACCTGCCCTACCTGCAGCGGAGAAGGCACAACGGTAACCAATAAGTGTATTTCCTGTAAAGGAGAAGGCAGGGTATATGGAGAAGAAACGGTTAGTATTGATATTCCTGCAGGTGTTCAGGAAGGAATGCAATTGAGTATCAGTGGAAAAGGAAATGCCGGAGAAAGAGGCGGAGGCAATGGTGATCTGATTGTATTGATTGAAGAAGAAACGCATCCACAGTTGCACCGCGACGGGCTCAATGTAGCTTTCGATCTGCATATTTCTTTTCCGGATGCTGTTTTTGGCACCCAAATTGAAGTTCCAACCATTGATGGAAGGGCTAAAATAAAAATACCACCCGGAACACAAAGCGGCAAGATATTCAGATTAAAAGGAAAAGGGTTTCCTCAGATCAACAGTTATGAAAAAGGAGATCAATTGATCCATATCAATGTGTGGACACCCCAAAATATATCGTCTGAAGAAAAAACCATACTGGAGAGATTGAGCCGCTCTGCTAATTTTGAACCTAAGCCGGAAAAAAACGACAAGTCATTTTTTGATAAAGTACGGGAGATGTTCAACTAAATCAAGATTTCTTTTTCTTCTTTTTCTTAGTTTTTGGTCCATATAATTTTTGGGCTTTATCCACCAAACCTACAAACTCATTTTGTAAATAATTTGCCCGGTCTGCAGCAGACTTTGAAAAGGTTGCAATATAATCCCAGTCTGTTCCTTCTATGAACTTCGAATGTTTAAGTTTTAATCCAAACATCGTAACAGCGCTTGCAAATTTTAAGTCACGGTTTACACTATCTATTTTGCAGAAATTAGCTGGTACCTGATAAACCAAATGATGATTTGCAGTATCATTACATAAACTGTATTGTAATTTCATATGAGCGATAAGATCTGAACGATCTGAATGAGCAAGAGACGAATTTTTTGAAGTAGGTAAAATTTCAAAAACAGCCAAGGTACTGCTACCACTGCCAATTTCGCCACCTTCAAGATCGGTTGAATTATCGGCAAGTGCTTCCTTCTTATTATCGAACCCTATCAAGCGATACTCTTTCACCATTTCGGGATTGAAATTCACGGTTAAATAAACATCATCTGCCACAGCATAAAAGGTTTGGGTAAGTTCTTTTACCAACACCCGTTCAGCCTCACCGATGTCATCAAGGTAAGCATAATTGCCATTCCCTTTTTTTGCCAGCGATTGCAGTTTAGAATCTTTAAAATTCCCCATCCCTACTCCCAAACAGGTAAGATAAACCCCTGTTTGCCTTTCTTTAGTAATGAGTTCTTCCAGTGCTTTCTCAGAATTTTCACCCACATTAAAATCACCGTCCGTAGCCAGGATAATGCGGTTATTGCCTTTTTTGATAAAGCTGCGCTGTGCAACCTGATAAGCCATTCGGATGGCAGATTCGCCTGGCGTATCCCCGGCAGCTTCCAGCTCTTCAATCGATTTAAGAATCTTCGTTTTATCGTTCCCGGAAGTGGGTGCTAACCATACCTGCACATAGCCTCCATAAGTTACAATAGAAACCGTATCTATAGCACGAAGGTTTTTTACAAACATTTGAAATGCCGCTTTTAGGAGTGGCAGCCGGTTAGGCATGTCCATACTTCCAGATACATCAATGAGAAAAACAAAATTTCCTGGCGGCACTTTATTAAGGTCAAGTTTCTTCGCACTGATATTTAAATAAAGCAATTGCCTGTTGTTATTCCATGGGCATGAAGTAAGTTGAGTACCGATATTGAATATACTATCTCCAACAGGTTGATGATAATAAAGATTGAAATAATTAATGAGTTCTTCTGTTCTAACTGCATCCGGAGGTACTTCGCTGTTCATATTTAGAAACCTTCGCACATTACTGTAGGAAGCCTTATTCACATTAAGCGAAAAACCTGTGTTTGGATACGTTGTGGCATTTACAAATTCATTTTCCACAAGTTGGAAATAGGTTTCATCATTGTTGAACAATTGATATCTGGAAGTTTGCTTAAGGTCTTTGGTAACAGAAATGAGCTTGGGCTTTCCTTTACTTGCAGCCTCTGCCGATACCTTCAAAATGATGGTCTGCCATTCATCGGTTTTTACTTTCAGCGATTTCGATTCATATCCATCCAGGGTTACCGTCAAAGAATCATAAAGCAGTTTTACATTGATACCGAAACTTCCGGAAGAAGCACCGGAGAAGTAATAAGCACGTGCCGATTGCACAAAAATCCTTGCGTTAGCAAGAGGCTGGTTTTTTTCATCCTTTACTTCACCCCGCAGATAGTACTGGCTGAACGCTGGTATTGCATTAAAAATAAAGAACAGGTATGTAATGATTTTCTTCAAGCAGTATCGTAAATCAATGGTTTACTATTTTTGATCTAAAAGCATTTCAACACTCTTTAGCCTTCTTCCGTTAACTGATAGATTTCCTTAAAATTCCTTCCCTTCCCATCATAATCGAGTCCATAACCCACGAGGAATTTATTGGGAACGGTAAAGCCGATGTAATCTATGTGCAAAGGATGTACCAAAGCGTCGGGCTTGTGCAAAAGAGTGGCAATTTTCAATGATGCAGGTTGCTGATCGAGCAATTGAGGTAAAAACTCACTTAAGGTTTTACCGGTATCAACAATATCTTCCACAATAATTACATGACGGCCTTTCACAGACTGATCGAGCCCGATTGAAGTAACCACATGCCCAGTACTTTGCGTTCCTTTATAAGAAACAAGCTTGATAAAACAGATTTCAGCATCAATAGTGAGTTGCCTGAACAGGTCGGCGGCAAAAATGAACGAGCCATTCAATATCCCCAGAAACAATGGCTGCATTCCTTTAAAATCGGCATTTATTTCGTCAGCAATTCTTTCCACCTGGATGGAAATTTCACTAACAGTAAGGTATGGGCGAAAAAATTTATCCTTTACCAGTACTGATGACATTTGATTTTATTTAGAGATGATTAACACTTGCCCTATACTCAAATTATTATCAGACAGGTTGTTCCATGATTTCAACTCGTCTGTTGTGATGCCATATTTCCTTGCAATCCCGTAGAGGCCTTCACCCTTTTGCACCCTGTGAATACATCCCTCATCTACGGGTATCGTATTTTTTGCAATCTTGATGGGCTTTAGCCTTAACCTAGTTCCTGTTAAAACCTTTGCATCTTCATTTAACCCATTATAAGCAAGTATGCTATTGAGTTGAACGCCGGTACGTTGTGCAATATTGTGGATACTTTCATCTTTGCTGATGAGAATCGTTTCAGCACTAGCCTCTTTAGGCTTTTTTTCCAGATACAGCCAGCTATCGGAAGCCAATAATCCATCCGCTTTGAGGTCGTTAAAACCTAGAAGCCTCGATAGCCCGAGATCAAACCGGTTGGCAATGGCCAGTAAAGAAGTACCCTTTTCTGCATAACAGGCTTTTAATCCGTTGTAAGTTGTTTTCTGCAATACCGTAACTGGTGAAGAGGATTCCTGGTTGAGATGAATACTATCCGTATTGCTGCCAATATGATCAACAAGATCTTTGTTCTTTTCGAGATAATCTTCATTATACTGATAAAGCTCATATTGTTCAATATGTCGAATCAGGATATCGGGATAGCGTGGATTAGTGGCATAACCAGCCTTTTTTAATCCATATGCCCAGGCCTTGTAATCGGTAGGTTTAAGCTCGAATAAAAATGCATAGCGTTTATTACAACGTAAAAAATCGCTGTGATCACGATAACTTTCTTCAGCCGAGCCATACTTCCTGAAACACTCTCCCAATTCATCATCATCGTGGAACACATATTCGCCCGTCCAGTTGCTTTTGCATTTGATCCCGAAATGGTTGTTAGATCTTTTTACAAGGTTGCTGTTGCCGCTTTCCGTTTCCAGTAACCCCTGAGCGAGGGTGATAGCAGCAGGAACTCCTGAACGTTTCATCTCACGAATGGCCATTTCCTTATAGGTTTCAATATAACTGGTAGTGGACATTTGCTGCCCATAGCCCTTGAGGGTGAAGCAAACCAACATACAGCAAAGCAGTTTCATGCCCATTTCCTACTTTTTTCTGATTAACATTAACCCGTCTCTAACGGTGAGCATTACCTGTTCTACACGGGAATCTTTGGCTACATGTTCGTTGAAAGCCTGAATGGCTTTTGCATTTTTCCCTTTTACCGGGTGATCTAAAACCTGACCATGAAATAAAACATTATCGGCCAATATCCAACCACCGGCTTGTAACTTAGGCAAAGTTAATTCGTAATAATCAATATAACTAAGCTTATCGGCATCAATGAATACCAGATTGAAGGTTACTGACAGGGTGGGGATAATTATCCGTGCATCCCCAATGATCATTTTTATACGACGTTCCTTACCAGCTTTATGAAATAAAACCTCAGCCTTAGCGGCATCATCTGGCCTGAGCTCGATAGTAGTGAGTTGGCCGCCTTCCTGCATACCTTTTTCGAGGCACAATGCGCTAAACCCTGTAAAACTGCCTATTTCAAGGATATTCAAAGGATTGATCATCCGGCTGATGCTTTCCAGAATCTTCCCTTGTAAAGCCCCACTATGAAGATGAGCATGGCCATGTGTCTGTTCAGTGAAGTGGAGATCTTCTAAAAGGATTTCATCCAGTTGGGTGCTGTAACGTAAAGCATATTTTTCTGCATCAGGGTTGATCAGTTCCATGTTAAAATTTATACTTTGTCCGATTTTTTTGAAATGATTAACAAGCCTGCAAAAGTGAGGAGCCCATTTAGCAGGATCAATTCATTGCCTATTTTATATCCATTAAAAATAGATTTTGAAATGTGCTCTAAACCCAATTGTACATGAAGCTTTTTCTCGTACCATTCCGGACTGCTCATGATATCAATTCCCAATGCCAGTAATGGTGCGATCACACAAACAGTCCAAATGAAGCGGTTATTGATGGTTCGTTTAGTTAAGATACCGAATGCAAATAAACCCAAAAGAGGGCCATAAGTGATACCGGCAAACTTAAGGATGAAGTCGATGATCAGTTTATCATTAATGGCTTTGAATATCAGCACAAGGATGAAAAATAATATAGCAAACCCGATATGTACTTTGAGCCTTGTTCTTTTTTTCAGCTTTTCACTAGCTGTACTTTTGTTCAGGCCGAGAATATCTATACAAAAACAGGAAGTGAGTGAAGTGATCGCTCCGTCTACACTCGGGAATAACGCAGAAATGAGTGCGATTATAAAAAGCACCCCGATGGTTCCACTAAATGCTTCGCTGAGTGCAATGGTAGGAAAAAGATCATCAGGAGGCACTTGTATAGCATGTTGTGTTGCATAGAGATGAAGTATCCCTCCCAGAAAGAGAAAAAGAAAATTTACCACCATAAGTATGACCATGAAAGTCATCATGTTTTTCTGGGAATCCTTTAGTGTTTTTACACTGATATTTTTTTGCATCATTTCCTGATCGAGACCGGTCATGGCGATAGCTATGAACATGCCACCAACAATATGCTTCAGGTAAAAAGAACCTGCTTTGATATCGGTATTGAATACTTTAGTATAACCCTTTTCCTGCATGAGTTGCCAGGCACCGCTGATATCTGTGCCCAATGCTTTTACAATTACAATCGTGCAGATTACAAGGCCCAATAACATTCCTGTAGTTTGCAGGGTATCGGTATAGATGATGGTTTTTACACCACCTTCAAAAGTGTACAGCAAAATCATGAACAAGATAATGGCTGCCGTAACCACAAATGGAACGCCCAGTTTATTCAGGATAAAAAGTTGAAGGATATTTATTACAAGATATAGCCTTGCCGTTGCCCCCACTGCACGGGAAAGAATGAAAAAGGAAGCTCCTGCTTTATGCGCATTCACCCCGAAACGCCTTTCGAGATAGGTATAAATACTGGTTAGGTTTAACCGGTAATAAAGGGGCAAGAGTACATAAGCGATAACCAGATAACCCAGAAAATACCCGATCACCACTTGTAAATAAAAGAAGCTACCGGACCCTACCCCTCCCGGAACGCTCACAAAAGTTACGCCGCTTAAAGAAGTACCAATCATTCCAAAAGCAACAAGCATCCAGTTGCTCTTCTTGTTGCCAATAAAAAAAGATTCATTGTTAGAACCTCTGGAAGTGTACCAGGCAACAATTAACAACAAGATGAAATAGCCAATGACGAATGAAAACAGGAGTCCTGCCGACATGGGAGTTGTGGTTTAGTGTTTCTGCAAGTAATAATTTTTGAAGATAAACAAAAAAGTTTTCCCTTTGCATCAAATCAATTCATATGGGTATAAAAGCAATGGCTGTTTTTTGCGGAAGCAAATGTGGAGAGAACCCATTATTTGAAGCGGAAACCACACAACTTGGATATTTGCTTGCTGAGAAAGGCATACAACTTATTTATGGCGGAGGCAACAAGGGTTTGATGGGTGCAGTAGCCAATGCAGTTCTGGAGAAAAATGGAACGGTAACCGGTATCATCCCTACCCTGCTATCTTCCCTAGAACACCAGCACAACGGGCTTACAGAATTATTGGTGGTAGATACCATGCACACGAGAAAACTCATGCTCTATGAAAAATGTGATGCCGCTATCATTCTTCCGGGTGGATATGGAACACTCGATGAAGTATTTGAAATGCTTACCTGGAACCAGTTGAATATTCATAACAAACCCATTTTCATCCTAAACATCTGCGGTTTTTACGATAATCTGATTGCTCATATCATACGTATGCATGAAGAGAAACTTTTATATGCACATCCTGATGAAAAAATCACCGTACTTGAAAGGGCGCTTGATTTAACCAATTACCTCTCTTGATTTCCCCTACCCTGGAATAATGCGATATTATACCCTGCCCTGAAGATAGGTACGGCCCGCATGAGATTGTCTTTATAAGGAGAATTAGGCGAATTGGCCACATCCCATAAAATCGAAATGTAATAGTAGGAATTATTAAAGGGAAAATCGCGCCCTCCAGAAATACCTCCACCAATGAGCAGACTATGGGCATCAAACTTGTATTTGTCGTTGATTAATCCGGAATTGGGTGGCACGATATAATTCACCCGTTGGAGATTGAATTCATACTGAGCTTGAGCAAAAAGAAATTTAACCGGAAATAATCTTACGAATGCAGTAGGGCCATATATCGTTTGCCTTACTTTGTCGCCGATATAAAAATAATCCCTTTGTGAAATATAAGTGATACCAAAACCGGCAGCCACATCAACATATTTATTGATGCTGTATCCAAAAAATGGGCTGGCCCCAAGTGCCGTAAAAAGGTTACCGAAAGATAAAGTAACGGTACCCCCGGTAAAACAATTTTCTTTTTTGAATAATGGTTTCTTTCCATCTGTTTCTTCATATTGGGCAAATGCATGAGCGGAAGTAAAAAAAACCACAAAAACCAGCAATAACTTTTTCATATCAACTAATTTTTCAATCAAATATTTTTCCAGCATTCAGGATATTGTTAGGGTCAAAACATTTTTTAATGCTCCTCATCAATTGTAAAGTGGTTTCATCAAAAGCGATATCCATATAGGGCTTTTGGATCAAACCAATGCCATGCTCGCCGCTTATGGTTCCTCCTAAAGATTTCACCAGGTTGAATAAAGCCCTTAGCGCAGGAATGACATCCGGATTATCAAGGCTGTATAAACTTCCTTCCTTTTTAATACGGATATGAAGGTTTCCATCGCCGGCATGACCATAGCAAACCGCTTTAAAGTTATACTCCCTCCCAAGTTCCTTCACCCCACGAATGAGTGCAGGTAAGGCTGCACGGGGCACTACAGTATCTTCTTCAATACTGTAACCTGCCAACTTAACGGCTTCGGCTACACGCCGGCGTAATTTCCAGAGTTCGGCTTTTTGTGTAGCATCTTCTGCAAAATAAATCTCCCCGCAATCGAATTGTTCCAGTAATGCAGCCATAGCTTCCATATCACGCAGTAAAAGATCCGGATGATTACCATCCACTTCTATCAGCAGATGAGCAGCCGTTCCATCTTCCACTTTCACTGCATTGCTACCTACCATTGCACTTACAATTTGCAGAGCGTCTATCTCCACTAATTCCATCACGCTTGGAATAAATCCTGCCCTGAAAATAGCACTTACAGCCGCTCCTGCCTTTTCAAGGTCGTTGAAGGGTACGAGCATCAATAGGTCATGTGTTGGATGTGGAATTAAACGCAACACGATCTTGGTAACAATACCCAGGGTGCCTTCACTGCCTACAATGAGTTGAGTGAGGTTATAACCTGTTGCATTCTTCAACACATTGGCACCCGTCCATATGATTTCCCCAGAAGGCAACACCAGTTCCAGATTGATGACATAATCTTTCACAACCCCATATTTAACTGCTTTTGGACCGCCACTGTTTTCAGCAATGTTTCCTCCTATAAAGCAGCTTCCCCTACTAGAAGGATCAGGTGGATAAAAAAGACCCTTTGCTTTCAATGCATCCTGAAGTACTTCTGTGATAACACCTGGTTCAGTGGTTACCTGAAGGTTTTGCTCATCAATAAAGAGTATTTCATTCATCCTGTCGAAGCAAAGCAAAACTCCTCCTTTATGAGCCAGAGCTCCGCCGCTCAGACCTGTTCCTGCACCCCGTGGCGTTACCGGAATATGATGGTGATTGCATATCTTAAGGATTTCACTTATTTCTGTTGCAGTACGAGGCCGGATTACCATCTCCGGAAGAAAATAAAGATTTTCAGTTTCATCATGAGCAAACGGATCTAACTGATCTGATGAGGTGATTACATATGGCGCACCTACAATTGAAGCAAAAGTTTGGATAAGTTCAGCAATCGGGAGGATTGTTTTTTCAGTAACCGCCATTTTATACTTTTGGTAAGAATTGAATATTTCTTTCGGGCACAAAGATAAGGCTAAGGTTAAAAGGTAGGACAAAGCGACTGCCTGTCTTGGTTATCTGCATAAAAACCGTTCTTGATAATACTCAATTCACCTGCACCCCTCATGTTATTGAATTGGCTCAGTGAGGAAGCAGTGGCATCATAACTGAAAGTGAATTTTACAGTACCCAATTGAAACCCTGCCATGGGTATGATGGCATCCTTGTATCGGTAATATAATCCTGCTATCAATTGCTTTTCACCGGAAGGGGCCAGGTTATAATTCATCAGAACACCACCTACCAATGTAGCTGCATTGGCCTGATTGCTATAATAAAGATTAGGACTGATGATTACGGAAGAGTTGACTTTCAGTATTGCATTCAAAAATCCGATATGGCGCATGGGTATGATGCCGTTATTCGTTTGGTCGTTGAAAAAAGATTCCTTCGGCTTGTTGACATGATGTATCGAATAACCCGCATTGATATAAACATCATCTGAAGGGAAAAAAGCGTAATTGATTCCGGCTTGCATATCAAAATAACTGACACTGGTATTGGTTAAAACCACTGAAGTGGGCAATGTATTGTCGAAAAACTTACCATCAAACTGGTCAGGAAATTTCAATACGGTAGGGTCAATACGTTTATTTGCCCATCCAAGGTTAAAACCGGCACTCAGTAAACTGCTGTTTCCCAACATCTGATGATAGGCTATAGATCCGTATACTTTTGTAGAACGAAGGCTTCCACTACCGGCCACATCACTTAAGATGAGCCCGCCAAGGCCAAGCCAACCGTTTTGAAAAGTATTACGCAAAACCTGAGCATCTCCAAACAAGCTCACGGTTTTATAAGGAATTGCCATGATGCTGCTATACTGATTGCGGTAATGGGCACCGATACGATAATCAGCATCCGGAATAAAACCCGTATTTGCAGGATTGGTTGAAAGCGGAGAATGAAAAAACTGCGAGAAATGAAGATCTTGAGCAAAAAGGCTTTTGGATGAAACAACCAAGATCAGCAAAAAAATCGCAAGGCAATTCGATACAGGCATAATCCTGATTACCCTATTACTTAGGCTATGCTTAACAGTTATGTGAATTGTTTTGCTCAAAGATTGTACTATTATCTTAATAAAGTAATATCGCCTGTTTTGCGTAATTTTTTCCCATCGGTGAATTCCACATCCAACGTATAAACATAAACGTCCATCGCTTGTAATTTACCTTTGAATGTGCCGTCCCAGCCCGATTGCTTATTAGTAGACTGAAAAATAAGCTGCCCCCAGCGGTTATAAATTTTCCAATCCATTTTCCCGATTCCGAAACCGGTTACTTTTACAATTCCATTTTGTCCGAAACGACCCGGTGTAAATGCATTAGGTACATCCAGCAATGGATCTACCAGTGCGCGTACAGTAAGGGTGAAAGTATCTGTACAGTTTTGTGCATTAAAGGCGATCAATTCTGCCCTATAGCTTCCTGTAGCATTATATTGATAAGATGGATTTTCTTCGGTTGAACTCCCTCCGTCGCCAAAATTCCATAAATACCTCACGGCTCCTAAAGATTGGTTAGTGAAATTTGTAGGGGTATTTCGTAACGGAGGATTGGGTGCCCATGTAAATCTTGCATCGGGACGCGGTGATACGAGAATACTGAAATAATCGGAAGTATCAATTTTATTACAGGTGTTGGGATCCCGGGCGATTAACCGTACCCGGTAAGTTCCCGGAACCGGATAACTTTTTACCGGGTTCTCCACAATGGAAGTAGTGCCATCATCAAATTCCCAGGTTACATCTGCAGTACCTGATGTATTGGTAAACTGGGCAAGATAAGGTGCACATCCAAGCGCAGGTGTAGTGAAAGTGGCTTTGATTAGAGGATTTACCCTCAGGTTAAGAATTTTTTCTGCCGGGGAGTTACAAAATAAAGTATCGATTAATTTTAGCTTCACCACATAATCACCAACAGCGGGGAATGTATGGGTAGCATTGAAAGAGATAACTGGTGGGCTACCATCACCAAAATCCCACTCAAAACTTTGCGGCCCGAAACTGCCAAAATCGGGTACAGACTGGTTAAAGAAAGAATAATTCAGGCTGGTACAAGGGGTATCTTTCACCGCACGGAAGTTGAGGTTGGCTTCATTATTTCCCGCCTTAATAGTGACATATGAAGTGTCCCTGATATTACAGGCTGCTGAATCTTCAGCAATTACCCTTACCCTGTAAAACCCAACGGCGTTGTAGGTGGTGAAAGTGGAAAAATCTGGTGCAAAACTGGTATCTCGTAGGCCATTACCAAAGTCCCAAAACATGGTTTTTCCTTTTCGTAAGGTATCAATAAAATCTACCCTGAAAGGAATACAGCCAAGGGTATCGTTGATCACAGCATTAATGGATGACTGTACACCGGCAGAAACACCTGCGAAATTCATTTCCACTTTAAGGGCAATCTGGTTACAAATTCTGCTACCATTGGTACTCCGCCATACGCCCGGTGTGGTTGGGAAGGACACTCCTCTACCACAGTTGCCACAAATTGCCTGGTAAATGATGCCATTTTCATCAAATCTGCTGGTACCTCCATCCACATGATCCCCATAACCTCCAAATTGCCCGAAATGGGTTCCAAAAAGCTGAGCTTGGGCATCCCGGCGCAATACAAAGAAGAAGAAATCCTGACCATCTGCAGCCGGGATACCGGGGAGTGGATTCACTTCCGGTAAATTTCTGGTATTACCGGTATTATAGTTCTGGGTCTTGTTTACACCACCGCCCCAGCCGGTAAAATATACGTTCTCACATCGGTCAACTAAAAACCCGATGGGTGAAAGATTAGGAATCTGGCTACCTGTGCCGAAAATGGTAGAGTAAACAAATCCAGAAAGATCAGGTTTTAGTTTGGCTATGAATTGAGAACTGCCCGGATTGCTGAATGCTGCATTTATAATGGGCCAGCTGCCAGTTGTTGTACCCATCACATAAGGGAAGCCGATGCGGTCGAACTTCAATCCGTATACGATGTCTATTCCGGCAGTTCCCAGATAGGAGCTTTTAATCAAACCGCTTCCATCTATTTTAAGAGAAGTGATAAACCCATCTGTTTCTCCACCCTTGAAATTAGGATACAAACTTGTAGTATCTCTTCCCGGAATATTGCTGCTTGTTGTACCTCCGGCAACGAAAAGATTTCCGTTGGCTGGATTGATGCTTGCTACAAAACAGGCATCCGTACCCGATCCCCCAAAGAAAGAGCCATATTGATAAGTTGATAAAGTATTGTTGAATTTAAGGATAACCCCATCCTGAGATCCACCTCCGTATCCCCCGGTGATATTTAATGGAGTGCCTAAAGTTGGAAAGTTGGGTGAGCTGCTGCAGGAAGCCAGGATGATATTTCCAGCCCCATCAAGAATCACTTCGCTGCGGGCATCATCTCCATAATTGCGGCGGAGACTTTCCGCGCCCTGAGGTTCAACATATTTTGAACGGATGTTTACGCCATCATTACCACTGCCGCCAATTTTTACGGAGCCAAGCAATGCGGTACCCGTGGCATTGAATTTGGTGATGAAAATATCTGCATTTCCGCCTGACCCTATCAGAGAACGGGTAACCGGGTAATTGTTTGATGTGGTTCTTCCGGCAACTATAAGATTGCCTTTTGAATCGGTGATCATACTATGTGGTTGTTCATTGCCACTCCCACCCAGATAAGTGGCATATAACCTTGCCGAACCATTAGAAGAAAATTTGAAAATGGCAATATCATACCCACCAGTGATTGTACCATCGGGTTCACCACCCTGAAAAGTTGTTTGGAAAGCACCGGGAGAAACGAGGTAGGTTTCACCCGGTAGCCCTTTGAAAACGATTCCGCCGGCAAAAAAACTTCCATCGGGTCCTGGAGTTGCCGTATATCCCCAGTTATCAGCCGTACTTCCGGTAAATGAAGCGAAAATTATCGTAGGATCTATGACAAGCGTTTTGGCAGGGTCGTAGCGTTTAACCTGAAACGTGAGTATGTTGTTCTTTAACACATATTTACAATCTATTTCGTCACGGGCACCGGTTGTGGAAGGTTGAAAACTGAAAGGCGCCAATTCCTTAACTTCCCCGACAGCGGTTTTCAAAATCAGTTGCCTTTCTGAAATTTTCATTTCTTCGGGGCCATCAAAGCGTAAAGCAATCTGAGATACATTGCCACCGGGATGAACAATGAAATCGTACTTGAGCCTTTCCCCTTCCATATAATACCTTACATCTATGTTCGGGTAAACTTCCTTGTAAGTAACTGCCTGAAAAATTTTGCAATCTGCAGCCCACTTCGACTTGTCGGTTCCATTAAAATAATTGTTATACTGAGGCAAGAGTTTTTCCGGAACAGTTTTCATATTCCTGCCTGCACCCAAAAAACTTACGCGGTAAAAGAAAGAGTGGAGGGTAAATGAATCCGGTAAAGGAGTTTTACCCACCTCATGGCCATGAGTATAAGAAAAGAACTTATCGAGGTCGGAAGGTTCATGAAGCAATACTGAATAGCCATCCTTTTCGAGGTGAAAAGTTCCTGTTGAAAACTCGGCCTTATATTTTATGCGTTCATCCCATTGGCCCTTATTCTCGATAAATTCCATCTGAGCCAAAAGCTTACCCGGTAAGAAAGCCAGTAATAAAAAAAGGCATATTAAGGATGATATTTGCCTGCGCGGATGCAAGGATATTTTTTTACAATTTACTTATTAAAACACTATAAACCCCGTTTTGTTGCCTAATTGAGTAAAACTCAAAACCAGATAACAGCATCAGGCAATTTTACCCCATCTTATTTTAGTCTTTTGTGCATCCTGATGTTTTTTCAATGCCTGGTGTTCCTCTTTCTCAAGTACCGGGTCTGTGGCAAACAAATGGGCAACAACATTCTTTGCTGCTTCCAGCATGATTTTGTCTTCAACCAGGTTTGCAAGTTTGAATAACAATACGCCACTTTGCCTGGTTCCTTCCATTTCGCCCGGTCCTCTGATTTCCAAATCTTTCTCAGCAATTACAAAACCATCATTGGTATCTACCATAATTTTAAGACGTTGTTTTGCAACGGATGTGCATTTATTTCCTGTTAATAAAATGCAAAAACTCTGATCAGCCCCCCTACCCACCCTTCCTCTGAGCTGATGAAGTTGTGATAAACCGAATTTTTCGGCACTTTCAATCACCATAACACTTGCGTTCGGTACATTAACGCCAACTTCAATCACCGTAGTACCTACCAAAATCTGAGTATCGCCCGATACAAACCTTTGCATATTGGTTTCTTTAAGTTCAGCATTTTGTTTGCCGTGCACCATACTGATATAATATTCCGGAGGTGGGAAAAAGGCTTTTACTTCTTCAAAGCCTTTCATCAGGTTTTCGTAATCGAGGGCACTGCTTTCTTCAATCAATGGATAGATCACATAAGCCTGACGGCCCAGTTTAATCTGCTCGCGGATGAATTCCATCACCTGCATCCTTTGCGATTCATTGCGATGCAGGGTTTTCACCGGTTTGCGGCCCGGAGGCAATTCATCAATCACGCTATAATCCAAATCGCCGTAAATGGTCATTGCCATGGTGCGGGGTATCGGGGTTGCCGTCATCACTAAGGTGTGTGGAGGAATAGTGCTTTTCTTCCAGAGACTGGCACGTTGGGCCACACCAAACTTATGTTGCTCATCCACAACAGAAAAGCCAAGGGATTGAAACTGTACTTTATCTTCAATTACTGCATGGGTTCCAATCAAAATATGAACAGAACCATCGGCACATCCGGATAATATTTGTTTTCTTTCTTTTGCAACAGTGGAACCGGTAAGCAATTTAACGGTTACGGGTAACTGTTTCAGTAAATCGCTGATGGTATTGAAATGTTGCCTTGCCAATATTTCTGTTGGCGCCATCAATACACTCTGGAAGCCATTATCGGCAGCCATGAGCATCGAAAGCAACGCTACCATTGTTTTACCGCTGCCTACATCCCCTTGAAGCAGGCGGTTCATCTGATGGCCGCTCGCCGTATCCTTCCTGATTTCCTTCAACACTCTTTTTTGAGCACCCGTTAGCGAAAAAGGCAGGTGATGTGCGTAAAAATCATTGAACAAGTTGCCCAGCTTACTGAAAACCTGCCCGCGGCTGAGGCGGATACGATCTATACGGGACTTTTGAATCTTTAATTGTGCTAAAAAGAGTTCCTCAAATTTCAAACGACGAAGGGCTTGTTGGTAATGAGCAATTGATGCCGGAAAATGAATTTGCTTATATGCTTCATAACGGTTCATCAGCCGGTATTGTTGGAGTATATTTTCAGGAAGAATTTCAGGCAGCTCCTTTTCAGTGATCCTTTTGAATAATTCCTGTGTAAATTTTGCAATAGCCCTTCCATGCAATCCTTTCGCCTTAAGCTTTTCGGTAGAGGGATAAACCGGTTCAAGAAAAGATTTTGCATTAGCCTCTTTGGTATTGAATTTTTCTATCTCCGGATGCGACATCTGGGGTTTCGACATGAAGAATCCCGGTTTTCCATAAACAAGATAGGTATCTCCAACTTTCAGGTATTTATCTACCCATGTGATGCCTTGAAACCATACCAATTCTAATACCCCTGTAGCATCTTGCAAGTGAGCCACCAATCTCTTTGCCCTTCCTTCACCTGCCAACTGCAAGCTTAAAAGCTTACCGGCTACTTGCACATAATCGCTGCCCGGGTTAACACTGGCAATAGTTTCTACCCGTGTTTTATCTACATGGCGAAGCGGATAATGTTCCAGCAAGTGGAGAAAGCTAAAAATGCCCAGCTCTTTATGCAGCCATTCTGCTTTGATGCTGGTTATGCCGGGAAGATAGGCTACCGGTGTGTGCCATATATCGGTGAGGTTGGAAATAAGAAAAATTTTTACAAAGATATTCCAGTGTGTACGAACAGCAAGGAATCAATAACTGAACAATCCCGTTTTTATCCTGGTTATTTCTGGTTAAATCAATCAGGAACGGCCTTTTGATTGGCGGCCAGATTTTTTCCGGTTAGACTGACCGGTGCGGTTGCCAATCGGATTATATTCCGGTACGGGGCCCAGAAATTCAGGAACTTCCCCTCTTGGAACCGGCTTTCCGATTAATTTTTCAATGGCGGCAAATTTCCGTTGTTCTTTAGGACTAATCAGCGTATAAGCGGTACCGTCAGCCGCAGCACGGGCAGTTCTTCCGATTCGATGCACGTAGTCTTCGCCATCATGAGGTGCATCGAAATTGATCACCAGGTCGATACTGTCGATATCGATACCCCTGCTCAGTATATCGGTTGCAATCAAAACAGGCAATCGCCCGCTTCTGAAATTAGAAAGCACTTCTTCCCTTTTATCCTGTTCCAAATCTGAGTGAATTTCATCCGCATCTACCTTATTGCGTTTAAGGTCGCGCGTTAGCTGCTTCACACTTAGCTTGCTGCTGCAAAAGATCAGTACGCTGTTGAATTTTTTTGTTTTCAGCAAAAACTGCACCAATGGAATTTTCTGGGTATCAAATACCATGAAAGCCTGTTGTATGATTTTTTCGTTAGGTTTGCTGATGGAGATATTCACTTCAACAGGATGATGAAGAATCTTACGGGCCAGCTCCCTGATCTTGGGAGGCATCGTTGCAGAAAAAAGGAGGTTTTGCCTTTGTGCAGGAAGATGCTTGATGATGAACATGATATCATCGAAAAAGCCCATATCCAGCATGCGGTCGGCTTCATCCAGTACGAGATATTTCAATCCACCTAATTTCACATAACCCATTTTGATATGCGCCATCATCTTACCGGGGGTACAAACAACGATCTCAGCTCCTAAACTCAAAGCTTTCTTCTCCTGAACAAAGGCATTACCGTCGCCACCACCGAATACAGCAATAGAACTGATTCCGGCAAAATAGGAGAATCCTTCCAGATGTTGGGCAATCTGAATGGCCAGTTCGCGTGTGGGTACAATTACCAGGGCATTGATGGTATGCGGATCGTGTTTATTGGTAAGCAGTTTATGGATGAGTGGAAGCAGGAATGCTGCTGTTTTGCCGGTTCCGGTTTGAGCGGAGGCGATGATATCTTTATCAGCAAGAATATGCGGTATTACCTGTTCCTGAACGGGAGTAGCTTTTTCGTAACCTGCAGCATCGATGGCTTCCATGAGCCGGTCATCGAATCCAAATTGAGTAAAATTCAAAGGTTTAACTGTTTAAGCGAAGATAATGATATTCAGCATACCGACAGGATAGCCTTAGCTGCAATCTTGTTTGCACAATGAATACTTACAAGCTTTTCTTATAAGCAGCATTTCCTTCTTTGGTAGTTTCCAAAACAACTACATCTTTTATTTTCATAGGATCAACCTTCAACGGGTTCTTATCGAGAATTACCAGGCCTGCCAGTTTACCCGCCTTTAAACTGCCTTTAGTATTTTCTTCGAAATACTGATAAGCGCCGTTGATGGTAATGGATTGTAAGGCTTCATAAGGTGTCCATTTCTCTCCTGTACCAATTACCGCACCACTTCTTGAAACCCGGTTTACGGTCGTCTACATAATCATCATCAGGTTAGGAAAAGCTACCGGCGCATCGGTATGGCTGGTAACACGTAATCCTTTATATAGGGCTGTTCATCGCCTCGGTTCGAGTGCTCACGAACCATTTAGGGACTTGTTTATTTCGGTTCGTGAGGACACGAACGAGGTGGATTATTTCGGTTCGTGAGGACACAAACCGAGGCGGGTTATTTCGGTTCGTGAGGACACAAACCGAGGCGGATTATTTCGGTTCGTGAGACACAAACCGAGGCGGATTATTTCGGTTCGTGAGACACGAACCGAGGCGGAGGGCCTCGCCATTTACTACCTTATTGAAATATAGCTTTCTAGTCCAATGCTAAAAAGAATATTGAAACATCCACATAAACGTCATCCCCTGATTATCTTTTAGCCCTAAATACTGCGTAGACTTATGAGTTAGCTCTATGCCGGTTGATACTGTTTTATTAATCTCCCAAATAACATTGCCAAAATAAGTGCTATTTTTCCATACGCCTGCTCCCATTATATCTTTCTTATTACATTCATCCTGGCCATACCCAAACCGGCTTTGCAGATTTTTTTGCCAATAATATGAAGCCTCCGCCCAGAAGCCCTTACTGCGGATTTCTTTGTCGTTCGGGCCTTTGGTGGTTTACAGGATAGCTCCCAAATAGTTGCCAAGGGCCTGCCCTGCATATACTTCTCCCTGAATTCCGAATCGCTTTCCTAAACGAAAAGCATACTCGCCGCATATCCCGTTTACATGGGGTTTATTGATGCGGGCGTTCACTATTACCCCACCTAGAGTGTCATTTTTAAAGACCCGATAACTGCCTGTTATACCCGAAACAGCTAATTCAACAGCGTTGTAGGGCACCCAGGCATTCACGTCTTTTCCGGTTTCGTACTTAACAGCCCATTCTAAATTAGGAACGCCATTGTTTTCGGAATTGTTTCGGAGGTCTTTAGAAAAGTAAGTTGAAACCGGCTGAGATGCGGCAAGTGTAATAGAGAGTTTACTGTTTTTTCCCGTTTCAATATATCGGGTAGCCCGCAGCTGACCTCTTGAGCTATTGCCAACGCAACCGGAAGAGGCAAGGGCAAAGTAACCATCAATCATATTGGGTATTCTCTCGGCAAAAACATCTACTTGTTGCCCAACTGCAAACCTCCACTGATTATTCTTCATGTCCACATACATTAAAGCGGGTAACAAGCCATACGCTGGATCAGCCAAATCACGTATAACATAAAAAACCATTTTAGTACCTAACTTAAAAGAACCCAATTGAGGTCCGTCGGCAGCCAGATAAATGGTACTGGCACGGGCATTGAGATCAAAGGTTCCCTCTACCCCTGTAGCATCTTTTGGCAAAAGCAAATAGGCCGTTCCTGTACTGGGGGCCGGTCTGCGATTGGTAAGCAGCATCGTAGTTTTTAAGTTGGCTCCAAAAAAAACATGCACCGAACTATCTGCCAAACTGAGGATATGTTTTGGACTTTGCGAAAAAACATTTGCATAACATATAATCAGGAAATAACAACTGATGATATACTTTTTCATACCTGAGTTAGGATGAATATTAATGATTGAGTATATTAATGGTTACAAAACATAGCGGAACTCGTTATTTGGCGCTTTGCACCAGCCTGGCCATTAATTTTTGTTGGCTCACACTTAATGGCTTTTGATGGCCGGTTTCGTGGTTATGATCACTTATGGTAACCGGGGTATAGGCCACAGTGGAACTTAGCTTAAAAATAGAATTTCCTTCTTTGATGGTTTCCATCACCTGAATGTCCTTAAATGTCATGGGGTCAACCTTTAACGGGTTCTTATCGAGTATCACCAAATCAGCCAATTTACCGGCTTGAATTGTTCCTTTACTTTTTTCCTCCTTAATTTGATAGGCAGCGGCTGAAGTAACTGCTTGCAGTGCCTGATAAGGAGACACACGCTGATCGGCACCTAAAACTTTTCCGGAACTGGTTACTCTATTCACGGCTGCCCATATCTGGGGCATTATCATAGGTGGAGTAATTGGCGCATCATGAGAAAGCGTGAAAGGAACGCCGGCTTTTAGCATAGACTGTGCTGCCATCCCATTGGAGGCACGTTTTGTTCCCCATATTATTTCTACCTCATCTCCCTGCCCATATAAGCCAAAAGATAAGAAAGACGGGATTGCACCCACGGCTTTCATTCGGGCAATTTGATCGGGCCTTGCATAACTACAATGAACAAAAACCGGCCTGTGGTCGCTCATGCCATGTTTTTTAATGGCAGCTTCAGTTGCCCTCAACGCCTGCTCAATAGCCTCATCACCATTCACATGCATATTGATTTGCATATTGGTTTTCCAATACTTATCAAAAAACGAAAAAATTACCGAATCCGGAATCTGTCCATATCCTTTAAAGCCGGGCTCTCTTCCGGGCGGAGGAGTGGCATATGCTTCCGACATCCAGGCCAATACCGGATTTCCATCTAACCATAATTTTATTCCCCCCAATCTTACCCGATTTATATATCGCTTATCTAAATCAACCCGATCGCTCAGTAGCTTGCTAGCACTACCAGTTGATTTGGACGAATAAGCTTCACCTATTCCATACGCTGTATTTACAACATCATCCGTTGCAGATTCTTTAGAAAAAACCACCAAATCTATCGGCAATATTTTCTTTTCAATGGCATTTTCAACAATAGAAATGTCGTCTGCCCCTAATCCCAATCCGCATTCCATAGCGGTGGTTTGTCCATTGCTAGCCCATATTTTACTGGCTTCTTTTATTACTTTATCGGCAGCTTCTCCTGTAAATGCGGGGCGTTGGTTTCTCACATCAATAAGGGCTGTTTCTTCCATAGGACCTGCGGGCATTTTACTGCCTTTCTCTCTAACATACTCGCCACCGTTAGGATCAACTGTTTTCTCGTCTATATGTAAAAGTTTCATCAGCGCATGGTTCATAGAGCCGCCATGCCCTGAAGCATGAACTACCAGTACGGGTCTATCCATGGAGATTTGATCTAATTCATCCGCAGTTGGATGTCGTTGCTCTTTCATTTTGAGCGGGGCATAACCCATACCCACAATCCATCCGTCTCCGGGAATCTGAGCAATATGTGATTTCATACGTTGAATGATTTCCGAAATATCTTTCACACCAGTTAAGGATTGATCCATTAGGTTTTTCCCGTAATAAACCATGTGGCCATGTGCATCAATAAAGCCGGGAAGCATTGTTTTGCCTTGCAGATCAATCATGTTATGGCCATCACCGGCAGCTTTCATGGCTTCATCTTTATTGCCTACAAAAATTATTTTTCCATCTTTTACAACAACACTCTCGGCATAGTTGGCACTATCGCCTTCCATTGTGATGATATCGCCGCCGAAGTACATGGTGGCCTTGGTAGAATCGTTGGTTGCAGTGGTGGTTTGCGTTGCATTCTTGCAAGCCGCAAAAGCCAAGATAGTTACCGCAATAAGGGAGATTCTTTTTAAATTCATAAATGATAGGTTTTATTTTTTATAAATTGATTTTCCTTCTTTAATGGTTTCCATCACTTTAATGTCTTTTATGGTCATGGCATTAACCTTTAATGGGTTCTTATCGAGAATTACCAGGTCTGCCAGTTTACCCGCCTTTAAACTGCCTTTAGTATTTTCTTCGAAATACTGATAAGCGCCGTTGATGGTAAGTGCTTTCAATCCATGATAGGCGTCAATTCGCTGTGCCTCGCCCACTACAACCCCATTGCGGGAAAGCCGGTTTACCGAAGACCATAATAAAAACAACTGATCCATTGGCGTTACACTGGCATCGGTATGGTTGGTAGCAATAATACCCATATCCATTGCCGACTTCATAGGGCTGAGAAAACTCGCTCTTTCCATACCCAAATTGGCAATATGCACATCGCCCCAATAAAAAGTGTGGTTGGTAAAAAAGCTTGGCAACATTTTATATTTCTTATAAGTAGCGAGTTGGTCGGGCCGCATTATTTGCGAATGAATAATAACTGTGCGCCTATCCGAAGTGCTGTCATTCAGTTTCCTCATCGCATATTCATGGCCACTAATCATCATATCAATGGAGGCGTCGCCATTGCAATGCGAATACAGTTGCACTTTGTTGCTATAGCAACCTAACATCAGTTCATTGATCTGTTCTTGTGTAAGATTGGGAAAGCCTTTACAGTCGTGGCTGCAACCCGGTACAGGAGTTAAATAGGGCTTTGTAAGAAAGGCCGTTTTCCCCTGCGGCGAACCATCAGTTGCAATTTTTAACCCACAATATTTCAAATGATTATTAAATGCGCCCCAGGTAATTTTTCCCGTTCCCAATAATTCTTTCGCCATTTGAAAAGATGGGGCTGCCTCCAAATCGATGAACAGCAGGTTGGCAGCAGCAGCTTTTGCCAGTAAAGGCATTTTTTCTAGAGTCACTAAATGTTCTGCAGCGGTGGTTACGCCACAACTGGCATAATATTCCTGTGCGGCTTTTAATTTTTTAAATTCCTGTTCATCCGATAACACCGCTTTAGTTAAGGGCATAAAAGATACCATCGCCATTTCCTGCACAAGCCCTTCCAATTCGTTGCTTCCTTTTTTGCGAATAAATGTACCACCGGTAGGGTCTTTTGTTGCTGCTGAAACACCAGCCAGTTTAAAAGCAAGCGTATTGGCCACCAACATGTGGCCCGATGTATGAATCAATACCACGGGATTGGTTGGAAAAGCAGCATCCAGTTCTGCTGCAGTGGGATGTCTTTTTTCACTTAAAAAATCCTGATCGTAACCCCAGCCAATCAGTAAAGACGTATCGCTAAATTGTTGTTTTGTTTTCAGTTCTTTTAAGGCAGAAATTATATCGGGCACGGATGCAACTGTGCCAACAGGTGCTGGGCTTAGGTTTGCCTGCATGGTACCATCGGCAATCGTCAATAAATGGCTGTGGCCATCAATAAAACCGGGCAACATTGTTTTGCCTTGCAAATCAATCATGTTATGGCCATCACCAGCAGCTTTCATCGCTTCATCCTTTCCGCCTACAAAAATTATTTTCCCGTCTTTTACTACAATGCTCTCTGCATAGGTGGCATTGTCGCCTTCCATGGTAATGATGTCGCCGCCGTAGTACATGGTGGCTTTGGTAGTATCATTAGTCGCTGTAGTGGTTTGAGTGGCATTGTTGCAAGCTGCAAAAAATATCAAAACCACTCCATTAAAAAGCCATTTTTTTAGTTGCATATAAATAATTTTTTGGTAAAAAATAGGTTTAATTATTTAGGGAAAACAAAAACTACCGCTGCCCGCCAGCCAAAATTGGGTCTTGATGAGCTTGGGCCTGCAATTGGAATGCGGGGGCCGGCTGCCAGCGAAACGGTTTGCTTGCCCAACTTGGTAACCCCCGATACCGTAGGCACAAATATCCCTGAGAAAGTGCTGGTTTTCCAGTTTTGGGTAAGCTCCATGCTACCGCCAATGCCTGCACCGCTTTTCCAGTTGTAGGCTATAAAAGGCTGTAAATATAATTGACTCACATCGGCCCGGGATTTGTCGCCTGCAAACGACCATAACTGGTTAATCAATCCGCCATAGGTCCAGCCGTTGGCTTGTTTTAGTGCCACGGCCGAAGGACCAACGGCCCATTTTTTTGTGCCCAAAAAATTATTGGTTGCAGTAGGTATTAGAATGGCCGGCCCTGCGCCCCAGGTCAGCCCATTTTTTGCTTCTTTTGGCGAAAAAAATGCGGTGGCAAGAACATCACTCAAACCACTCTGATGCGTCTTTTCGCCGGTAATGTCAAACTGCGATATAATGGGCAAAACTACCCTTGTTATGAGGTTCCATTTGGGTGAAATGCTTATAGGAACAACGGGCTGCACATTAATAATATTGCGACTGCCATTGAACCTGCCAATGCCATAATCGGTATTTACCTGAAACGGCAAACTGATAAGCGACGACACCGGGTTGGCCAGTTTTTTTGCCAGTTCTTCGGCACTTTCTGCCTTTTTTTCCTGTGCAATACTCAATTGAGTAATGAACAGCATTGGAATTAATAAACCAAATAATGGTTTTTGCATAAATTTACATTGTGGGTGAATAATAGCTTGTTTAAAAATATCTAAAATAAAACTGTTTTTACTTTTGTATAAATCGACTTTCCTGCTTTAATGGTTTCCATCACTTTGATGTCTTTTAAAGTCATGGGGTCAACCTTCAAAGGGTTCTTATCGAGTATCACCAAATCGGCTAGTTTGCCGGCTTTTAAACTGCCTTTTCTATCCGACTCATCGTATTGTGCTGCTACGTTTACAGTCATGGCCTGCAAAGCTTGATAAGGCGTTATTCTTTGATCCTTACCAACAAGAGCGCCCCCTCTGGAAATGCGGTTTACCGCACTCCAAAGCATCATCATCTGATCGAGCGGCGCTACTACAAAATCGGTATGGTTGGTAGGTTTCATACCTGCAGCGATTGCATCATGAATGGGACTGATATATTGCGCCTGTTCCAATCCACGGTTTTTTAAATGTGCTTCATAGAAATAATAAGTATGTAAGGTATAGAAAGACGGACGTACATTATACTTCACAAATTTTGGCATCTGGTCTTTGCGCATAAACTGAGAATGGATGGTAGTTACGTTCCAGGGCGTGGTTACATTGGCTGCTTCATAAGCTGTAAGAAAGGCATCAATTGAAGCATCCCCATTGCAATGCAGCAACAAGGGCACATTCATATCATATACTTTTTTCACCATTTGGTTTACCATATCCTGCGGGAAGGTTAACTCCCCTTTCCAGTTTTTTTCACCACCCGGGCCGTCGGTTAAATAAGGTGTGGAAAAATATGCGGTTTTACCTTGTGGCGAGCCATCAATAGTAATTTTTGCCCCACCGATTTTAAATCCCTTATTGTATTTAAGCCAGGTATCCACCGGGTAATCTGTAAGAATTTTATCTACATCGGTGATAAAAGGGTATGCTACCACATCAATCATGTTTGCTTCGGCATCAGTGGCACGTTTAATAATGTCCAATTGCCATTTGTGCGTAGCCCCATCCTGAGCGGTTGTTATGCCGGCTTCTGCATACAACATTTGCCCGGCCTTGGTAAAAGCTATTTCCTGCTCTTTGGTCATGGGTGCTGTTTTTTCAACAACAGGCATATAAGCCGTTTCCATAATTAATCCATAGGGCTCATTGGTGCCAGGTTTACGTACACAAACGCCTCCGGGAGGTGTAACAAAATTTGCATCGTATCCATATTTTTTCATTGCCAATGAGTTAAGTACACATCCATGCATCGATACGTGATCGATACGCACCGGATTGTCGGGGAAAGCGGCATCTAAATCATCCCTATTCAGCAGCTTACCGTTGGGCATTACGTTTTCGTCATACCCATAACCCATGATCATTTCACCTTTTGGAATTTTACGCTCTGCTGCAAAAGCCTTTAAAGCGGCAATAATGCTTTCCACATCTTTTGCCGGGCCCGATGGTGGTGCATACAATTTACATTGATTGGCCACGAGTAAGGAATTGATATAATGACTGTGTGCATCTAAAAAACCGGGCAATAAGGTTTTGCCTTGCAGGTCATTCATTACCGTACTATCGCCCTTCATTTTTTCTGCATCAGCCTTGCTGCCTACAAAAACTACTTTCCCATCTTTTACTGCTACAGCTTCGGCATAGTTTGCGCTGTCGCCTTCCATGGTGATGATGTCTCCACCATAATAAATGGCATCAGCCGCATCTTTTGAGTTAGTTTGCTTTGCCGGTTGATTACAACTTGCTAAAGCCATAAAAGAAATTACCAGAAGAATTCCTGCAATCTTTCTCATGTCAAATGATTTGATATTTTATTAAAGAGTTAATATCAGTTTTACTAATGATGACTGGTTTTGCAAAGTTAGCAACAGGTTAAGTGAATGATAGTGTCATTACAAATTACTTAAAATTTCTTAAACACAAACGCATAGCCCAAAATGAATCCTATGGAATTGTATTTTGCCTTGGTAATTGTTGTGCTCCCCTGAAGTAAATTATTTTCAGAAGGGTTATCTAAATTACCATCTGATTTTTTACGGTCATCTTTACCGGTACTGTACACCAATCCAATACTCATTTTCGACCGGCCGCGGGTGAAAGTGGTTCCCATGGCAATATGATAAATGTTCCAGGTAGTAACATCCGGACGGATACCCAATGTTGTATCCAGATTTTTATCAAAATAAGAATTATCGGTGCGGATACTTCCACTAAGAGTCATGTTTGGTTTGAGTGCATATTCGTAGCCAACTGCAAAATTGAATACCTGCTTTGCTCCGGTTTTCACCCTCAGGAATTCGTCGCTGCCCAATTGTGCATTAAGGCTTACAGGGCGGATAAAATCGGATGGGTTGGCACGCAATATGTCGTAAATTTTTGTACTTCCATGATAATTCACCGCCACACCAATTTGTGATCGTCCAAAAGAATAATTGGCCCCTAAACCTGCCGCTAACGGTGATTTGAATTTAGATTTTAATTTCTCCTGGCGGTCATTGGCAAGGATATCTGTACGGGAACCTTCATATAAAATATTGTTGCCAATAATATCAACAGCCACCGTTCCGGTTCCGAATAAGTTGAGTGAAGGAGAAGTAACTGTAAGTCCGGCAGAGAAACGGTTCTTTCGATAATTGAGTCCAATTTTTGCTGCATACCGCACATTAAAATAATCTGCATTTCTCGAAAAACTAGAACTTACCAATGGGAAATCAGGCTGGTTCAGAAAAAAACGGGCAATGGTTGTACGGTTGTAACTTACCGACCGAACCGTAAATAGATTTGATAAGCCAACAGACCAGTTATCATTAAGTTTGTATCCTCCACCCAAACCGAACAGCAGTTCACTCACTTTTGTATTTACACTCGATTGGCCAATGAATTCTTCTTTACCGGGACTTTCGAGGTCGCCTACAATTTCTTCATTGCCGTCGATACGGGCAGTTGCCTTGAACTGGAAGTTTACGGAAGACATCACAGTGAATCCGATTTTAAGCCTTTTTTCCCCTTTGCGCAACATGCCTCCCACAAACAAAGGAACTGACCCCAACTGGCTGCTTTTGAAATCTTTCTTCTGGCCGAGAGCGTTTTCAATCTTGATGTTTTCAATCTGATAGGCATTTCCGTTGATGGAAAGCGTTGCTGTATCCATAAATCCCAAACCGGCAGGATTGTAAAATACACCGGTATTGTCGTTTACATCGCCAACAATAGCACCTCCTAATAAAGCGGAACGGGCACCAAACTGGTTGGTATTATAATGGGTATCTTGTGAAAACAACGGATCAACAAATCCGAGTAGCAAACAAATAAGAATCAAATAGTAACTGATTTTTCCTTTTGCGTTAAATGATAATACATTCTTCAGCATAGTTTTGTATTTAATGAATTAAGATTAAAAATAAAAAATAAAACTAATCTTTACTAAATATTTAGTGATAGAAGAATTTCTATGGTTAGATAGGTTTTTGGAATTTCGAAAATAAAAACAACAGATGATCAAAGTTGGTGAATATAATAACCTAAAGGTATTACGGGCAGTTGATTTTGGTTTATATCTGGATGATGGCAAAGAAGGTGTATTGCTGCCCACCAGATTTGTTCCGAAGGATCTCAAACCAGGCGATACGATTAGTGTGTTTATTTATCACGATGGCGATGAACGATTGATTGCAACAACCCAAAAACCAAAAGCTATATTGGGAGAAATTGCAAAAATGGCGGTGGTTTCAACAACACCACAAGGCGCATTTTTAGATTGGGGTTTGATGAAAGACTTGTTCGTACCGAAATCGGCCCAGCTACAACCGATGTTGCCAAAAGGAGAATATATTGTAAAAGTGGTATTGGATGAGCAAACCGGCAGACTTGCGGCAACAGAAAAAATTGAACCCTTCCTTACCAATCAATCTTTATCGGTGAAAGAAATGGAAGAAGTAAATCTCTTGGTTTACCGCCGAACAGATATCGGCTATGTGGTAATCATCAACCATAAACATACCGGGGTGCTTCATCACAATGAAATTTACCGGGCAATAACGGCAGGCGATCAATTCCGCGGTTTTATCAAAAAAATATATCCCGACGGCGAAAAGATTGATGTTTCAATCGGCAAACCCGGCTATCAGCGTGTTGAAGATGAAACAGAAAAAATCCTTCGGCTGTTAAAAGAAAATGACGGCTTTCTGCCCTACCACGACAAATCGGATCCCGAGCAGATTTATCAATTTTTTTCCATGAGCAAAAAGACTTTTAAGATGACCACCGGAAATTTGTACAAACAAAAGAAGATCAGCTTTGGTGATGATGGTATCCGTCTCATCAATCCGCTGGCATAGGAAAAAATACAAGCCATTTTTGTTGATCAGAAATTAATAGTATGGCAAGAATAAAAGTTGACCTGCATGATATTTACAACAACAGCAAAGCGATAGACAAGGCCTTGCAACAGGCTTTTGAAGATGCCATCGATAAAAAAATAAAAGAAGTAGAAATCATCCCGGGGAAAGGCAGCGGGCAACTCCGTAAAAAGGTTGAACGTTTCTTACAGATGCCACATATCAAGCCTCTATATCACCGCATTGAAAACGACTGCAAGAATTTTGGAAGATATACCGATTGGACAAACAATATAGTCCAATATCGGCTATCGCCTCATTGTACTATTTGTTTGATACCATCGGCATTTAAGATTTATAAAATATTGGCATATTATATAAAACACATTGGTATTATTTGTGTATTTTAAGTTTTGACTATTTCAAATAAAACAGGCAAACCATTCTGATGAACGATTTGCCTGTTTTAGAATCAATCGAAAAAAAATCTTATCCCTTTTTACGTTCTATCTGTCCAATGAAAGGAATCGCTTCCTGTACTTCTGCTCTTATTTGTGTTTGGAAATAAGATTCCATTTGTAAGAACTGAGCGGCTTTTGTAGAACCGATCACCTTCTTCATTTTTTTGTAATACTTCTCCTGCAAATCAACATTTTCTTTATCATTTTTCAAGATAGCCTTCACCAGATCATCAGATTGCTCATCTGTGAGTGTGGTATAGTTTTTTGCATAATTCTCTAATGATTCCATACGATTGGTGGCTAAGGAAGCCCTTTCCTGTGAATAAGAATCATAAAGTGGCCAGAATCCTGCGGATTGTTTCTCATCCAGAGCCATGTATTCACGTACAAGATCCTTTTTTTCTACTTTCCACATCTCGCGAATCATGGCAATTTCAGATTTGTCTTGTGCCTGACCTGCCAGGCCAATAAGAACTAAAAATAAGAATGGAATAAATTGTTTTTTCATGATAATTTTTTTGCTAAAATAAGGAAATAAACTCTTGTTATGAGGTAATTTTTGTAGAATTAATTCTTCTGGAAATTTCCTCCAATGGAAATAAATCCGGGTCCTTCCTTTATTTCCCATCTCATATCCATGGCAAAATTGATATTCGATTCCTTGATCGTTAAATCCAGTCGCCTGCAGCATAACAGGTGATCCAAATGCATTGATCTTTAAACGGCTATCTTCAGAGCTGGCACTAAAAAAGCTGCAACAAATTTATCGTTGCAGCTTTAGAAATTACAATTGAAACTATTTACCCTCTTCTTCCTCCCATTCCACTTGGTGCCGGCCTGCTTGATGGTGCGGGCCTTGATGATGGTGCCGGCCTGCTTGATGGCGACGGCATAGTTGAAGGCCTGTTTGAAGGCATAGGTCGGGTTGACGGCGATGGCATCGTGGATGGCCTGTTAGTCGGTGTTGGCCTTGTTGAAGGCGTTGGCCGCTGCATGGAATTAAAATTATCCCGTTGCTGATTGCTCCTGTCGCGAGAGTTTGCTTCACGATCGATATTCGTTGGACCAGGATTGGCAGGTTTTGTCCAGTTGTTGTTTTTATTATCACGCTGGTTTACATTTCCTTGCTTATCGCGTTGAAATACATTTCCGTCTTTATCAGCAAAAACATCATTAGAGGTGTTTGCAGGTTTGGCTGCAGGGCGGGTTTGATTATTTACGGATGGAAGGCGATTGTCGGCTGAAGCAGGCTTGGTATTAGGGCGGTTCACTGCATTGGTATTTCCCTGGCGGTCCTGAGGCCGGTAATTATTCCCCGGCCGATTATCTTTTGTATTAGCCGGACGGGTTGAAACGCCTGGACGATTGTTATTATTTCCAGTATTTCCAGGACGATTATTAGGACGGTAAATATTGTTGTGGTTATTATTGATATTGATGTTGTTATTGATGTTGATATTGTTATTGCCACCATGATATCCTCCTCCACCATAACCTGGCCTTCCATAATATCCTCCTCCGTAATAACCACCTCCATAATAAGGCGGACGATAAGGAGGGTAATACATTGGCGGACCAAACCAACCACCATAACCATAACCTCCACCAAAACCGATGCCGATATGCATGAAACCTACGTTAAAGCCATAACCCATACTCCAACCCGTATAAGGATTGTAGCAGAAGCTGAAGCCCCAGGTACAAGGCCTTGGGTAGTATATACTGCCATACCAGGGTGCATAATAAAATCCTGTTCCGAATACAACCGTCGGATCGCCCTGAACATAATTGCCCAGATAACCTCCGGTGTAACCTACCACTACATAATCGGAAGCTGTTTCATAAATATGAACGAATTTTGAATTGTAGGCAGATGATTTAGCCGGAATACTTTCTACATCAGCGGGGCGAACATCTGCAACTTTCCATGGGCCTTTTGCAGCAGCCGATACAAACCAAATGCCGTTATCGAGTGCGAAATATTTGCCACTGGCTTCCTTAAGAACCGTGATATTAGCGTTTATGCCTAGCTGTAAGCTGCAACCTTCGATGGCTTCAAATTTAGGTTCACCATCATACTCCACTTTTACGGTTGCCGTTTTACGGTCTACCTTTGCGGTTTGAGGAATTTCTGCATCAATGATGGCCTCCTCGGCGGCATTAGTACCCGAAATACTCACCAGCACCCTATCTTTTTCGGAACCTTCGGGTATACGTGCAAAATCTGCAGGCATCTTATCAGATTCATTGAAAACCCATGGGCCGTTAAGTGAGGCAGACTTAAACCATCTTCCTGCAATGAGGATATAAATTTGACCGGTAGGCTCGCGGAAAATATCATTGGTAGTATTACTTACATATTCGAGGTTGGTACTATCAATTTTTTTGTACTGAGGTGCACCTTTGGTTTGTATCACTTCAGCTGGAACGGTGCTAACGATGATATCGGTTACTTCAGGCTTTTCGGTTGGGGCTTTATTGTCGTTATTTTCTTTTTCCTGTTTTTTGATTTGATCATTGATGCTGCTTACTTTTTTCGACATGGATTTTTGGGCAGACCATCCACTGAGAATGGATGAGGATTTATACCAGGTACCCCCTTCATACATGTTCCACTGACTGCCTTCCTTGAAAATAAGGTTTGGCGAATTGATTACACGATCAGCATCGAGGTCTTTGTCTTTTTTTACTTTAGGCTCACCATCTAAAATAACCAATGTGGTTGGCTTATCGCGGTAGATGATTTTTGGAGGCGTGTTGTTATACACTTCTGCATTAGGATGATCTTTTTTAAGTGTGGCTACCAAATCATCAATCGATAAATCGTAATTCCATTTAGGCACTTCAGTTTCGATGATTGAAATGAGCTTGGTTATTTTAGCCTGGTCATCGAGACCTGTAACCTTTGCATTGGTAATTTTGAAAGATTCCATTGTAGCCATTCTGGTGGCCTTATCAGTTGAAAGTTTAGCCTCAAAAAAAATGGCCCCGAAGGTGAGTTCGTCTTTGGCATTTTCCTTCCCTGCTATAGCAGCTCTGCCAGTTAGGGTATTGCCATTAAGTTCATCGGGCTGTGGCTGATAAATGATGATCTTACCGCCATTGGTTTGAAGTGGGATTTCTTTAGGCCATTCGGCACCGGTTTGTGCAAAACAGAAGTTAACGAATGCAGTAAGTAGCAACAGCATCGTAACTGATACAATCTTTTTCATAGATGAAAATTGACTTTTTAAAAAAGGAAAGCTAAAAAACTTTCCTTTAGGTAATTATTTTTTTCCGATGCCGGATTGTTGCAATTTTTTTACGAGATTACTTACATACACTTTACTGAAATCGTTGAGCGATTCAGGATTGTAGAGTTTCGACTGTACGGATAGCATCAATTCGCCGGAAGCAGCATCATATAAATTGCTTTGTATAAAATACTCTTTGTCCTGAGTATAATAACCCGGAGAATTTACTGTAGGGTACCAATAATCGTAATATCCACCGAATGTTCCCGTCCATGCGTAATAAGGCATTGGAGTATAAGAGGTGACGCCCGGTGTGTACCGAACGCTTTCTTCCTTGCTGAGTAAGGAAACTGCAAAAACCGCATCGCATCCGCTTGATTTTACACTCTCAATAATGGCTTCCTTAGATGGTAATTGAGGATCGGATAATGTTGGCGGAATTACATCAATACTTTTCACAGCTTTATACCCTTTTGAAATGGCTTCATTTGCCAAATCGCTTTCTACCCTTTGCCTGGCCTGGATATCTTTGGTTTCCACAATAAAATAAATGGCCTTATACGATTTTCCTTCCATTTTTTCTTTGTTCACCCATACCCCGGTAGCGGTGGTATCCTTTGAGGATGAGCAGGAAACTATAGATAAAGCCATTATTAAAAACAACAGCTTTATCGTTAAAACTAAATTCTTCATTTCGGCAAAAGATCTAAATATTCAAAAAATAGCACTTATTCCAGTTACAATACTAAAAATTAGTCTGTGTTGCTTTTACTTTTTTTACTTTTGCTTTTATCATCATATTTCTTATGGTTCAAAATATACCGGATGGTGAAAGCCCCATTCACGCCACTGAAATAAGTACCATTAACAAAATATAATGTTGGCATCCAGTCTACCTGCATGGTAATGGGTACTGTTTTCAAACGCCAGTCGAAACCAAGCACCCCACTTACGCCAACCTGTGTTACATCGGCAAAAGTAAGATTCATACCTGCACCAAACAATGCGCTTAATTGTCCGTTACCATTTAATGGTGCCAGCTTTTCAAACAATACAGTAAGTGAAAATCCTTCAACTTCTTTATCGAATGAATTGGCTGCTATGAATTCAAAAGCTGATGTACCGCCATGTTTTTTCAAACTCAAACCGGATGAACCACCTAAGCGTGGTCCGATTGACCATTCGCCACCCACTTTCTTTTGGGCATTAGCTCCAAAAAGGAAAGCAACAAATACTGCAGTGGTAAGAAACTTTTTCATACAATTGTTTTATTTGGTTAAAAAAGCAATATTAGTAATCAATACTAAATACATTAAAGATTAGATTATTTACCGAACTTGAATACCAATCCACCACCTAAACCGAATTGCATAATTGATGAATAACTGTTTACACCGGCACCAACCCCGCCTGTACCCAAATACAATCCACCACCAAATGCCTGCACTGCAGATTGCAATTGGGCTTGCAACCTGATACCGATATTTTCTGAGGCCCAGATTATAGCACCACCTCGTAACTGCCATGAAAATTTAGTAAGGTTACTTGAACGTACATTATCTTTTGCATTGAAGATACCCACTCCGGCACCTAACCCACCGAAACCTTCAACCTTTCCACCCGGCTTACGGAAATACCTGGTTCCAGATAAGAAAATGTAGTTTATGGCTAAATCATACTCATAAGGCTTCACAGGGTAAGCAAGATTATTAAGAGGTGCTTTGGTATCTTCTCTTAAGTAAGAAAGTTCAATACCATACATAGGGTGTACCATATATTCAAAACCCAAACCCCATTGAAAACCAGCCTTTACTTTTCCTTTGTAATAATTGTTTGCATCATAATAAGAATCTACCCTGTCGTCAAAAATATAATTGCCATAAGCGTTGAATCTCATGCCCTTAGTTGCAGAAGCTGCAGAAGTTGTTCTGGTTTGCGTTTGGGCAGTGATGGAAATGGTGATTGAAAGCAGCAATACAGTAAGAAGTGTTTTCATTTTTTTTTGTTTTTATTAATGAAATTTGATGATTGATTATAGTAATTATTGGTTTATTCTTAATAAGCAGTTTGTGTTATAATTTTCCTTCGTTTGCTTTTTGTTTCATTTCGTCATTAGCTATCACAGCAATTTCAACCCTGCGGTTCTTAACCCTGTTTTCTTCCGTATCATTTGGATATTTGGGTTGTGCTTCGCCATACCATTTTTCAGTGATCCTTGATGCAGCAATGCCTTTCGATTTGAGGAAATCACCTACAGCTTTTGCTCTTTTTTCGGATAATGCCATATTAAATTCGTCTTTTCCGGTATCATCGGTATGCCCTTCGATGATGAGATTGGTTTCGGGATATTTAGCGAACACTGCCGTAGCGCTTGCCAGATCATCCTTATACGATTCGTTTATATCAGCACTATTGATTTTAAACATCAAACCCGATTCAAAAGTCATATTGATCCCTTCTCCAACTCTTTCTACCTGAGCTGTAGGTACTGCCTGAGTTAATTCTTTAGCCTGAGCGTCCATTTTTTTGCCAATCAAATTTCCAGCCGCGCCGCCAATTGCTGCTCCGGCTAAAATGCCCCATACACTTCCTTTGGTCACCAAAGCTCCTAGTGCAGCACCACCTGCTGCTCCGATAGCAGTGCCTTTTTGCTGTTTATTCATTGAAGAGCAACCAGCCAAAACTAAAACTGAAACGAAAACAAAGATAAAGTTTTTCATGTTGATTATTTAGCTCTAAACTTTTGATTATTTACACACAAGGGCTGCAAACATATCCTGTTTCATATCTTTCAAACCAAGGTCAAGCGCTTTGCGTAGTTCTTTACAAACCAACGCCGTTTCATCGGGCGTCATTTTGCTGCGCAACTCCTGAGTGTTGGTGGTATTGTATTTTTGTTGAACCATATTGATCCTCGCATTGCTCCTGATCACATACATATCCAAATCCGTTCTTCCCATCTCAACCGCCTTGTCGTATTGCACAAATGCCTGATCGTATTTTTTCTCTTCAATATACATATCTCCTTTTTGGATCAGGAAATTGCTATTGGTGGGATCCATCTCAATGGCTTTATCAATATAATAATAACCACTGTCTTTATTCCCTAATTGGCGCCATTGGCCGGCCGACATCAAGGCATAATTCGAGGCCCGCGATTTGGTATCCTGATTTTTTTCTGTAAGTTCTATCACTTTGGCAAAACTGTTTCGGGCATCTTCAGAACGGTTCAATTTACTTTCCGCCACTGCCTTTTGGAAATAACCTCCCAAACTTTTGTTCTTCGTAATTTTCAATGCGGCATTTGAAGCTTCAATGGCTTCTTCATACTTGCCCAATCCGTTCAAAGCTTCTGCTTTTCCAAGTGCAATCACTTCTTTGGCATCTTTTGTGGTGCAGGATTTGCTCATTTCAGTATAAGCATCCAACGACTCCTGGTATTTTTTTTCTTTCAGCAATCCATTGGCGGCAGTATTGAGTTCATTGCATTTTTTTGCCATGGTGAATGTTTGGGCATTCCCGCCAAATGAAAACAAAAATCCGGCTAACAAGAAAAAGAATAATCTCATACTTTGAACTTTCTAAGGTAAAGTAGAGTGCAATTTAGGGCATTACAATGAATAGAATGTAGAATAATTTCTATTGTATTATAAAAAATTAGAATTTATAATTAATTCCGGCCAAGTATCCGAAGTCTGTTCTGGCCTGGTTTGTTCCGGGTGATTTTCGGTCGTAATTATGGTAAAAATTCAGATTAAATGAAAAATCGGTAATGATTACCCATGTTACATTGAGTTCCCCATCGAAACGGATCCTTCCTTTTTGAGTTAGGCTGGTAAACATCGATTGGGTGGTTGAAAAACTGATTTCCGGTTTATTGAAAGAGAAAAAATGATAATTGCCGGTTAGTAGCCATTCTATATTATTGGTGCTTACACCACTGAAATTTTTTTCCTGGTTGACTACAAACCCGCTGCTGATATTGGCCGCATTTTTATGATTCTGAATGAGCCGGTAACCCACACCGCCACCCTCGCGAAAACGACGAAGCAGCCCCAGTTGAATATTGCGTTGATAACCGGCAACGGTGCTGGCATACCAACTGTTATCCAATAGGAAATTGCAGGAGATATCGAGGTTTTCTCTTTCCCGATAGGTTTTAGTACTTTCTTTGGTTACAATCATACTTGCATCCAGAATGGCTTCAAATTTTCTGGAAAAATATTTTTCTGAGGTATTGAAGTTCATCCTTCCAATATCGCTCGACTTGGTATAGGAATATCCTAACCCCACTATTCCGGTGAGCTTGGTATTCCATCGTTTACCATAATAGGCCAGAGAAGAGATGTCTTCTAATCTGAGGTGCTTAACACCTTTATCAGATCTGAATAGGATCATGCCTGAAGTATCGGAACTTTCAATAACGCCGAACAACAATTCTTTACGGGTAGTACTTAGTTTGTATAAATTACTTTTGGTTTGGATAGTGCGGACTTTATTATATTTGATTTTTACAATACCGATGCCATCTCCATCTATTTCAATCTTCCCATAGCTCAGCCCTTTTAATTCTCCAATGATGATTGAACCATTTATTAAAAAAACAGAATCTTTTTTTTGTGCAAAACCTATTGAGGATAAACAAAAAAACGTCAAAACAAAAAAAACAGTTCTACCGTTCATGAGCGTTTGCATAAAATGAAACATGCTATCCCTCACTAAAAAAATAAGTCAGGATAGCATGTTTATCAATTGTTAACGGGAAAAATTATTTCAGGATCTTATCAACCGGAATCACATTGAAGTTTTTACCGGAGATGGCATCACTCATATTGACACCAGCCAGATTGAGGTCTTTTCCTCCGGCAGTTTTTAATCCGCCTTTCATCAGGCTGTTGGCATCAAGTTTACCTGGAACGATATGGTTTTTCAAAACATCAGCCAGTTGATTGATGTTTTCCGGCTTGGTAAGGCTGCTGATAGCATCGGGCCCCAAACTGCTCAATGCACTGTTTGAGGGAGCAAGCATGGTGAAAGGCCCTTTCAATGCCGGCCCCATTATTTTCCCGAGGCCCGGGGTTTGCAACAAACTGGTCATGGAAGATAAACTCGGATTAGCCCCCATTGAACTGAGTAAAGAAGAACCGCTGCTGAGCATACTTGCGCCAGAACTGCAACTGGTTACTGAAAAAACGGCGATGGCCATTACCATCATGATTCGCATACTGATTTTTTTCATTTGTGTAGATTTTAAGGTTTAAGAAATATGAAAAAAGTTAATCTCATAAAAATGATGGTCAATATTACTGAGATATTTATAATTCGGCTATTCGTTGACGTTAGTTTTTTTGTAAAATTATAGTTAAAATAAACGGGTTTATTTAGAACGCACACAACGAAAACCTACATGATTAGTACCCGTTCGCCAATCTCCCTTTCCTCTGGTTCCCATCATGTACCGGGTGCAATACTGATCGGTGCATAAGAACGATCCGCCGCGTTGTACTTTCTTGGCTACACCGGGTTCGGCAGGATCGTAACTTTCAGCGGGGCCTTCGGGATTATCCAAAATCTTACCCTTTACAGTGTTGCTGTAATAATCGTTTCGGTACCAATCGGAACACCATTCCCAAACATTTCCGGCAATATCGTACAAGCCATATCCGTTCGGTGAAAATTGCTTAACCGGTGCAATACCGGCGAACCCGTCTTCTTTCTTATCTGATACGGGAAATTGCCCTTGAAAAGAGTTAGCCTGGTATTTCCCTTCCGGCCTGAACTGGTTTCCCCATGCGTACATGTTTCCCGTTAATCCGCCTCGTGAAGCAAACTCCCATTCCGCTTCTGTAGGTAATCGCTTTCCGGCCCATTTGGCGTAAGCCATGGCATCGTCCCATGCGATATGAACAACCGGATAATTTTCTTTACCCGCTATACTTGATTCAGCACCTAAAGGATGCCTCCAGCTGGCACCTTTTTTATATTCCCACCACTGTAAAAAATTATCGAGTTTAACGGCCTGTTTTGGTGGTGAAAATACAACCGATCCTGCAACCAGCATATCTGGAGTGGCACCCGGGAACTCTTCAATAGTAGGCGTTTGTTCTGCAATGGTAACATAACCGGTTGCTTTTACAAATGCTGCATACTCTGCATTGGTTACTTCATGCTCATCCATGAAAAAAGCGGGTACCCTTACCTGATGTATTGGCCTGCAATCTTCCATCGGTGCATCACCGGCATCCCGGATGCCAATCGGATTGGGTGCACCCATGCTATAAACTCCACCTGGAATGAAAACCATTCCTTCAGGAGCCTTGATTTTTTCATTAAATGTATTTGGAATGGTTGGCAGAAAATCGGATGCCCCTCCTTTGAAATAAAGGCTGCTGTCTTCAGGTAACATTCCACGGGTACAGGAAATGGCCTGAGCCGTTTTTAGTTGAGCGGTTGCAGAACCCGATAAGCTTGCCTTTTCAGGAATGTTTGAATGGCATCCGGCGGTAAGCGCTACTGCAAAAAAATATGGTAAATGGAATTGTCGCAAAAAAAAAATTAAGAATTACTAATGAGTACCTGTTGCCCTTCAAAGATAACAGTTCCGAAACTAAAAATAAGCATTCCTTCAGATTGAAAATAAAGGCCCCACCCAAGAAATTTTGCTTTGAAAATAACCCTTGCAAAATTATACAGTTAAAAACCTGTTTTGTGGATTTCCGAAACAGCAAATCATTTCAGTTGGAAACTATTTTCAATCACTTTCAATCCGGGTTGATCCAGTTTTTTATCGTCATCAAAAATCTGAGATACTACCAGGAAAGAAACTTTGCTGTTAGAATAACTGAATACTTTGATTTCGCCAGGATAAGTATCCATAATCCTCCCCTTTAAAATTACACCAGACCCTTTGTACTTTCCCCATTGGCTGAAGCGGGAATAAGTACTGGTTTTCATGGTAGTAGCCCGATGTTCGGCAAGCTGCTCGTCGTCGTTGTTTCCAGACGTATTACCGCTGCATCACGTGCGACTACTTGCCCACGAACGGCAAAGGCGCGTGCGAGTCGTGCATCAAGCTGTGTCACGCAGGGCATG
>JAPLEF010000100.1 GCA_026391525.1 Sphingobacteriales bacterium | reverse complement strand
CCAGGTGGGATACTTAATGCTTTCGCTCAGACACACACAGTGTATCGCGTATGTCGAGTATCCATCGTTTAGGGCGTGGACTACCAGGGTATCTAATCCTGTTTGATCCCCACGCTTTCGTGCCTCAGTGTCAATCGATCCGTAGTAAGCTGCCTTCGCAATTGGTGTTCTATGTCATATCTAAGCATTTCACCGCTACATGACATATTCCGCTTACCTCCAGATAATTCAAGACCTATAGTATCAATGGCAGTTTCCGAGTTAAGCTCGGAGATTTCACCACTGACTTACAGACCCACCTACGCACCCTTTAAACCCAGTAAATCCGGATAACGCTTGCACCCTCCGTATTACCGCGGCTGCTGGCACGGAGTTAGCCGGTGCTTATTCTTCTGGTACCGTCAAGTGAGAAAGAATTCCCTTTTTTCGTCCCAGATAAAAGAAGTTTACAATCCAGAGGACCTTCATCCTTCACGCGGCATGGCTGGTTCAGACTTGCGTCCATTGACCAATATTCCTTACTGCTGCCTCCCGTAGGAGTCGGGCCCGTGTCTCAGTGCCCGTGTGACTGGTCGTGCTCTCACACCAGTTACTGATCGCAGGCTTGGTGGGCCGTTACCCCGCCAACTACCTAATCAGGCGCACGCCCATCCAAAACCGCCGAAGCTATAATAACAAAATGATGCCACTTCGTTATGTTACGGTGTATTAATCCTCCTTTCGGAGGGCTATTCACCAGTTATGGGAAGGTTGCGTACGTGTTCCGCACCCGTTTGCCGGTCGCCGCCATCCGCCTTGCGGCGGACGCGCTGCCCCTCGACTTGCATGTATTAAGCCTGCCGCTAGCGTTCATCCTGAGCCAGGATCAAACTCTCCATTGTAAATGAGTTGTTGATCTGACTGTGTAATTTCATTGGAAATTAACGTCAAATTCTAATTAATATTTGCGCTAACATTACCTTGTTTTCCGATATAATCGGGTTGCTGCTGTTTCCAAACTTTCAAAGATCTTTCGGCCCTATTATAGCCCCTCTTTTTATTGAGGAGTGCAAAAGTAAGTGGCCTTCTATTACCATCCAAATTTTTCAACTTTTTGTACCGCAATTTTCCTTTGAAAAATGCCCCTTTTTTATTTGGGAGTGCAAAGGTAACCGCAGGTGGTATATCAACCAAATCTATTTTATTCTTTTGTAAAATAAATCGTCAAAACCAGGTAGTACTTTTTCTAGAACTGATGCCTTTTTTCAAAAGCGGACGGCAAAGATAAGGGCTACATCTTTCCCTGCAAAATTATTTTGAAAATGAGGCTGTTAATCATTTCTTAATGCAGGATTCCGGCCTCCTGAAACCCAGTATCCATAATCCTTTCAAGAAATTATTAAGAAAAAAAAGTATTTTTTACAAGATTAGCCGATGGGTTAACGATAACGTACTTCCATCAACATTAAGCCTTGCGGTGGTACCGAAAAATCGGCTTTTGTAGGATCTCCTTCCGCAATAATAGCCGCAAATGCATCTAAACTGATCTTTCCGGTTCCAACACGCAACATCGTACCCACCAACCCTCTCACCATCCCCCTTAAAAAACGATTGCCCCTAACCCGATAAATATATCCTGATTCGCTATTGCATAACCATTCACTCTCAAAAATCTGGCAACGGTAATGCATTACCTGACTGTTGCGCTTAGCAAAACTTTTGAAATTACCCGCATTAAGCACTTGTATCGCAGCTTGTTGAAGCAAATCAATATCCAAATGATAAGGATAATAATACGACCGGTCTATTAAAAAGGGATCTTTCCTGGTATAGATACTGTATTCGTAAGTTCGAGAAAGCGCATCAAACCTGCAGTGGGCATCATCTGCAACCACAGTAACCTTCTTCAATACAATCTCGGCCGGAAGGATGGCGTTCAGGTTGTACAACACTTCATCCCAAGCCTTTTCAGGCTGAAAGGCATAATCAAAATGAAAATAATTCTGCCTGGCATGTACACCTGCATCGGTTCTGCTCGAACCTGTAAGCACAAATGAATCTCTGAAATAAACCTGTAAAGCTTTTTCTACTTCCGCCTGAATGCTATTGGCATTTTGTTGAACCTGAAATCCTGCATAACCACTGCCTTTGTAAGCCAGTTCAAGAAAATATCGGGCCATGATTGGTTTTTAAAGTTGGATCATCGCTTCAAAACGATTTTTAAAATAAGGATCGCTAAAAAGCGAACCTAAACTTGCACAGGCATGCTTATCGGCAATCACCGGATAAGCGGCATCCAATAAATAATACTTCCCCGCTTCTGTAGGCATTTGCAACGCTAACATTCGCATCTGCTCAGTACTGAAACACTGTTGTTTAGCATTGCTCCTAAACAAGGCGATCTTTTCTTCCATGCTGTTAACCTTTTGCATCCGTGAAATCAACTGTTTCATGGTTTGGGAACTGGCAAGCCGTTTACAGGCAGGGTTTGATATCACCACGGCCGGGTTGCTGTTTGCATTTTTCAGATCAGGTTCTGATGGTATTGGAATGATTACCTCAACTGTATCTGTTTCCTTTTCTCCGCTTATCAGATATCTCGCCCTCCATTCATCCTTGTTGTTTTCTGATAAAAACCTGCTGATGCTCACAACAGGATACTTTTCAATTGGTTCCGAAACTAAAGCCGTGCTGTCTCGCTTTTCAGGTAATATAGCAACTCCTTGATTCGATGTATCTGAAACATTTTTTTGCTTCAGCGCAATACCAGGATCTCCTGCAACCTGAGCAAGAGTACTGGCAAAATCATTGCGCTCTATTTGGGTAGCTGTTTCCCTACTGAGGGCCTTCTGTACCGAAAAATCATGTAAATCAATCAATGCCCAAACATCAGAAACAGGTTTGAGCAGAAATCCCACATCTTTATTTCCAAGTGTCAGTTGCCATTCCTGAACCGGCCACTCATTCTTAGGGAAACCGATTTTCACCTGGTATTCCCCGGCAACCAGTTTTGGTATTACCAAATACCCGGCAGCAACCGAGCTATAAATTTGTTCATTTAACTTTACATAAAAAGGCTGCCGGCTATCCGTCTGTATATAAATAAAATGGCTAACCTGCCCCGAACTCATCAGGGTAAGGAGGAAAAAATAAAACAGCAATAAAAGCCTTTTCATGTACAAATCAACTTGAAACCCAAAGCTAAATAATAAGGCTGATTTGCCATTTATAAAAATTTAGTAGTTTAATTAATTTTCAACGGCTACTTTTATATCTTAAATATAGACTATGAAGAAAGTTTTATTTTTCGCATTATTAATGACGGGAAGTTTATTAAGCCATGCACAGTTTGGTGAAGAACCCACGGATACTTCCTGGAAAAAAATCTATCGCAGTTCTGAAACCCGCATCAACGATTTGGTTCACACCAAGCTTGATGTTCGTTTCGATTATGATAAGGCCTACCTCTATGGTAAAGAATGGGTAACACTTAAACCCACTTTTTATGGCACCGATTCTGTTTTACTGGATGCGAAAGGAATGGAAATTAAGGAATTCGCATTGATGAAAGGGAATGTAAAAACTCCTCTTAAGTATAATTATGATGGATTGCAGATCAATGCCAAACTCGACCGTTCCTATAAGAACAACGAGAAGTATACCCTTTATATAGATTATGTAAGCAAACCCAATGAACTCAAAGTACAGGGAAGTGCTGCCATAACCGATGCTAAAGGCCTTTACTTTATAAACCCTAAAGGCACTGATAAGAAGAAACCAATTCAAATTTGGACACAGGGTGAAACGGAATCCAATAGTTCGTGGATGGTTACCATCGATAAGCCCAATCAAAAAACTACTCAGGAACTAACGATGACTGTTCCTGCACAATATGTTACTCTCAGTAACGGACTGCTCATCAGCCAGAAAAAAAATAGTGATGGCACCCGAACCGACAATTGGAAAATGGACCTTCCTCATGCTCCTTATTTATTTTTCATGGGGGTTGGTGATTTTGCCATCATAAAAGACAAACCATACAAAGGCAAGGAAGTAAGTTATTATGTTGAAAAAAACCAGGCTCCTTATGCTTTGCAAGTTTTCGGAAACACGCCTGAGATGCTGCAATTTTTTTCCAACAAATTAGGTGTTGAATACCCCTGGCCAAAGTATGCACAGATTGTGGGCCGAGATTATGTAAGTGGAGCTATGGAGAATACAACGGCTACCCTACATCAGGAAAGTGCTTATCAAAATTCACGTCAGTTGGAAGACGGCAATGCCTGGGAAGAAACCATCGCGCATGAATTGTTTCACCAATGGTTTGGCGATCTGGTTACCACAGAAAGCTGGAGTAACCTTACAGTAAATGAAAGCTTCGCCAATTACAGCGAATACCTTTGGTTAGAATATAAATACAGCAAAGATGCTGCAGATGCCCATCACCTGGAAGATATGCAAGGTTATATCATGAGCGGCAGCGATACCAAAGACCTGGTACGTTATCATTACGCAACCCGTGAAGACATGTTTGATGCCGTTAGTTATAATAAAGGCGGCCGCATCTTGCATATGCTTCGCAATTACGTGGGAGATGAAGCTTTCTTCAAATCTTTGAATGTTTACCTTACGCAAAACAAATTCAAGACCGGAGAAGCCGCACAACTACGACTGGCCTTTGAAGAAGTGACCGGTAAAGATTTACTTTGGTTCTGGAACCAATGGTATTACGGTAGCGGACACCCGAAGTTGAAGATCAGCTACAATTACGATTCTCCGCTGATGACCGGAGTGATTATCGAACAGACCCAAAAAAGCGGAAAAATTTTCACCCTTCCGATGGCGATTGATATCTATACCAATGGCGCCAGAGAAAGACATATGGTTACCGCCAGCAACCCAATTGATACCTTCTGGTTTAAAACCACCCAAAAACCCGACCTTATAAATGTAGACGCTGATAAGATTCTGTTAGCAGAAAAGACTGATTCTAAAACAGAAGACAATTACAAGATTCAATGGAAATATGGCAAACAATTTCTCGACCGCAAAGAGTGCATTGATTTTTTTGCCAAGAACAATTCAACGGAATTGGTGAAAGGCTTAACTGATAATTCGCCGGAACTGAGGATACTCACCATCCAGAAACTAGCCTCTTCTCCATACAAAGCCGACCCAGTTGCGCTGAACCAGATAGAAAGGATAGCGCAAAAAGACAATAAATCAAAAGTTCGTGCAGCCGCCTTGAATTATCTGGTGAAAAACGGCGATCGCAAATATATTCCTTTGTTTGAAGCGGCTGTAACTGATTCATCTTACCAGGTAGCAGGAGCTGCCTTAAAAGGACTTACTTTTCATGATTCCAATAATGCCTATAAATTGGCCAAGCGTTACAGCAGTGATGCCAAAGGAGCTTTAGGCGATGAAGTGAGCCGTGTATTGATTACCAATGGTACGGAGGAAGATTTTGATTTCATCTCAAAAGCCTATGATGAATCGGCACCTAGTCAGGAGAAAGTGATGATGACTGATAAATTTGCAGCGTATCTTTCGAAGTTGAACGACCCAGCAAAAATTAAAACAGGAATCGATTACATGATGAACTTCCGCAACCTCATCCCGGAACAATACCGCAATTTTACCGACCCTGCTTTTAAAGCCAGTTTTGATAAGATCAGCAAAGCAAAAGGAAAAGAGATCGGAGATTACATTGATTCGGTGTTTAAATAATTTTTTAATCGTAATGAAAAAGCTCCTGATGCAGGAGCTTTTTTTATGGGTATAGGGGGAAATAAAAGCAAAGATTTTGCTTCCAATCAATTTCATTAGAAAGACAAGTTGCTGAGGAAAAGAGAACAAAGAGTAATTGAGATACTATTCACAGGATGGACAATCTTCCATTT
>JAPLEF010000144.1 GCA_026391525.1 Sphingobacteriales bacterium | reverse complement strand
ATTGGTCTGGAAACGCTTAGAAAACTCAATTGCATTTATACCTTTAAACATAACTAATATATTTAGCACTAAAATACTAAATATATTAGATTTGTACAACTATTTATTTTATCTTCGAGATTCAAATACCTAATCCTATAAGATTAACTCACCTGACTGAGGAGGAATTTCTCAATTACACTGGCCGGTACGAAAAATGGTTTTTCTGTTATGGAAATGATGAGTTCCTGCCCATCTACAAAGTATTCGCCGGCAATTGCTGAACCCATAACCTGAAGCGAGAAACTTCCCTGATTATCATCACCTGTAAAACGGCCGGATTGCTTTTCAACTGCCATCCTTGCTTTGTTGACGAGTTCTTCTGCTGTGCCCGTTATCGGGAGATTGATTTTTACCGGTTGCATATGTGGAGGATGTTGTACTTGTTTATTTTAGATAGCTTTAATTTAGTATATCCATTTCCGTTAGTTCGCTGAAATCATTCAATTCATTGTAAAGGGTATCTCTTTCTACCGGCCTTCTTTTCGCTTGTTTTATCAAACGAACCAGTTCAGTTGTAGTCATGGTAGGCGTTTGTTCTTCGCTGCCTGCCATGCTATAAATCTTGGTGCTGTCGTCTATCGTGCCATCGATGTCGTTTACGCCGAAAGATAACGAAAGTTGTGCATGCTGCCTGCCCAGCATCGGCCAGTAAGCTTTCAGGTGAGGGAAGTTATCGAGGTAAATTCTTGATATGGCGTACATCCTCATATCCTCAGCAACCGAAGATTCGGGTACATAACTCATATCATTGTTTTCATTCCTGAATTTTAATGGGATAAAGGTGTTGAACCCTCCGGTACGATCCTGCAGGTCGCGCAACTTACGCATGTGGTCAATCCGGTGAACGAAGCTTTCAATATGGCCATAAAGAAGGGTAGCGTTGCTGTGCATGCCCAGCTTATGGGCGGTTTCATGAATGTTGAGCCATCCTTCTCCGCTTACCTTATCGGCTGCAATTTGGTTTCGGATATCCGGATGGAAAATTTCGGCGCCACCACCGGGCAAAGATTCCAAACCTGCTGCCTGCAACTGCCTTAGGCCTTCTTCGTTGGATAACTTTGCTTTTCGGAACATATAATCCAATTCTACTGCGGTGAATGCTTTCACATGTAATCCTGGCCGATGGGCTTTTATTTTCTGAATGAGTTCTATGAAATAAGCCATATTCATTTTAGGGTGTACACCGCCAACAATATGAACTTCAGTGATGGGTTTTCCATCATACGATTTTACCAGGTCTACCATCTGGTTGATACTCAGTTCCCATCCTTCCTCCCTATTGGCATATAAACGGGAGTATGCGCAAAATGTACAACTGAATACACAAACGTTGGTAGGTTCAATGTGGAAATTCCTGTTGAAATAAGTGGTGTTGCCATGTTTTTTTTCACGGATGAAATTTGCCAGTGCTCCGGTAAACCCCAAGCTGCCTTTTTCAAAAAGTAAAAGGGCTTCTTCGTCTGAGATCCTGACGCCAGCATATACTTTATCAGCGATTGGGGTTAAATCGGTTTCTGAAATTGCTGAGATACCTACACTGTTCGATGCGTTCATGAAAATTACTTTGTGCAAATTTACACTGAATGACTCCTTTTTTAATCATCATAATACTTAATAAAAAGTAATCCTGTTGTTTTTCAATGATAGCTGTTCAACCGGATTACGAAATCATGAAAGGTAAATTCATGATAAATAGCTAACTTACCATTTTAAAGTTTACCTGATATGAATGTTAAGCAACGTCTTATCTTATTGAGTTTTTTGCAATTTTTTATTTGGGGTTCCTGGCTGATTTCAACCGGTGGATACCTTTTTTCAATGGGGTTTTCAGGTTTAGAAATAGGAAAAGTATTTTCCACTTTGGGCATTGCGTCGCTATTCATGCCGGCATTAATGGGTATTGTGGCCGATCGCTGGGTGAATGCTGAAAAACTCCTCGGCATTTGTCACCTTTTTGGTGCAGGTTGTTTACTCTGGGCATCTACGATAAAAGATCCCGGTATGATGTTCATTGCAATGCTTTTGAATTCGATGGCCTACATGCCTACCATTTCTATGAATAATTCCGTTTCTTACAGGGTATTGGATCAAAAAAATTACGACATCATTAAAACATTTCCTCCCATCAGGGTTTGGGGAACCATTGGGTTTATTTGCGCCATGTGGATGGTTGACCTTACCGGTTTTGCAAAAACACAGGCCCAGTTTTACGTTGCAGCAACCGCTTCAATCATTATGGGCTTGTATAGTTTTACCATTCCTGCATGTGTACCTCCCGGCCAAACGAAAAAAGGAACCTGGCTTTCATCACTCGGGTTGGATGCTTTCGTGCTTTTTCGTCAGCCCAGGATGGCTATCTTTTTTTTATTTTCCATGTTATTAGGTGCTGCGCTGCAAATCACCAATACTTTTGGCGATAGTTTTCTTCGGGATTTTGGTTTGAACAACGATTTCAAGGATTCCTTTGTAGTTAAGCATCCACTGCTCATGCTTTCTTTATCGCAAATTTCGGAGACGCTTTTTATTTTAACCATCCCGTTTTTCCTTAAGAAATTTGGCATCAAGAAGGTGATGCTGATGAGTATATTGGCATGGGTATTCCGCTTCGGGTTATTTTCATTGGGTGATCCCGGCGGAGGAGTGTTTTTCCTCTTTTTATCCATGATTGTTTATGGTATGGCATTCGACTTTTTTAATATCTCCGGTTCCTTGTTTGTAGAAAAAGAAACGCCTACTTCCATGCGTGCCAGTGCCCAGGGTTTATTCATGATGGTTACCAATGGCTTTGGAGCTGTAATCGGAGGTATCGGAAGCGGATGGGTAGTAGATTATTTTACAAAGAACGGAGTAAAAGATTGGTCGATGATCTGGATTGTGTTTGCAGGATATGCTTTGGTATTGGCTGTATTTTTTCCACTCTTATTCAAATACAGGCATTTTCCTGAAGAAGAAGCAGACCAAATCTCTTACCGGCACTAAAGAAGGTAATTGTATTTCTTGCATTTAAAAGAGGCTGTATCATAAGTACGAGACAGCCTCTTTTTATTCGTATCCCTATCGGAGAAGGAAAGTCGTTAAAGCAAATCTCAGCGCCATTTTTTAGTTATGAGATAGCTTCTTCTTTTGTTTCAAAGCTCATTATTTATGAGCTTCAATCTTTTTCACAAAGTTTGATTTTGGTTGGGCTCCAACTATCTTATCAACTACTTCGCCATTTTTTACAAAAAGTATCGCCGGAATACTGGTTATACCATAATTCATTGAAACCTGAGGATTATGGTCAACATTTACTTTACCGATTTTAACAGTACCTGCGTATTCTTTCGACAATTCTTCTATTACCGGTCCGATTGCACGGCAAGGGCCGCACCATTCTGCCCAAAAGTCTATAACCGATAATTGATTGGAATCCAATACTTCAGTTTTGAAATTTGCGTCTGTGAATTCTAATGCCATGATAGAAATGATTTAATATTAATGATAGTTAAAGAGGTACAAATTTACAGCCATTATTGATTTCGGAAGGTTTGACATATCCACAGTCTGTTGGCAGGTGATCAATTGCGCAATTCGTCAGGTTATTCCTATTAAACTGTCACTACACTCACATCAAGCTTTCTGTTCTTTTCAAGAAAATGTGCCATCTCATCATTCATCGTGAAGCCTGTTTCCAGACTATACAGGCAGATTTTGAGATTGTCTTCAGGATCTATAATATTAATCCTTAAAGCAGTTTTGCCCGGATTTTGTTTCAGGTTGTTTTCGAAAAATTGCACGAAATTATTATCGATATCATTAGCAGAGGTTTCAAGGATCACTTGCTTGGTGAGGTTGAGTTTGGCGGTATCAAGCAGGTTCATCTTGGATACCCGGAATTCATACTGGCCGGTATTGTATTTTTCTTTGAAAGCTCCTTCCAGCATCACAATCAATCCTTTTTCGAGATAGTGGCTATACTTTGCATAATCTTCGCTCCAAAGCATGAATTCCGCTTTGCCACTGAAGTCTTCAAGCGTAAGTATCCCGAAATTTTTACCGGTTTTGGTAAGCCGGTGTTGAGCATCCACTACTAGTCCGGCCATGCGTATAGGGCGGGTTATGGGTGCCTCTTCTTCCTTCCTGGCATCTGCATATTCTTTCAATTCGGTGAAATGGTAATGCTGCAATTCGAAAGTAAAGTTATCCAGTGGGTGGCCGCTGATGTAAATCCCTGTCACTTCTTTTTCATAATCCAGATGCTCAATCAATGGCCATGGATTACAATACGGTATTTTAGGCGCCACGATATCAGGCATCTGCAGATTGCCAAAAAGCGTGTTGCTCGATTGGGATGCCTGCGATTGAAATACCTGACCGAATTTGATGAGCTTTTCCAAAATCTGGCTATCACCCGGGGCCTGATAAAAATACTGCGCCCGGTGATAACCTTCAAAGCAATCAAGTGCTCCGCCATAAATGAGGCTTTCGAGCGACTTCCGGCTTACGGCGCGGAGGTTGATTCTTTTCACGAGGTCGAATACATCTTTAAACAAACCATGTTTCTGGCGTTCTTCTATGAGATGTTCAATGGCAGCTTCGCCAACACCTTTTAAACCGCTTAAACCAAAGCGTATTTCACCATGCTGGTTAACAGCAAAACCATTTTGCGATTCATTGATATCCGGCCCAAGCACTTTGAGCCCCATGCGTTTGCATTCTTCCATGAAGAAAGTAGTTTTTTCAATACTTCCTGCATGATTGAGAACGGCTGCCATGTATTCATTAGGATAATGGGCTTTGAGATAGGCAGTTTGATAGGCCACAAAAGCATAACAGGTAGAATGCGATTTGTTGAAGGCATACTGGGCAAAGGCTTCCCAATCGGTCCAGATTTTTTCCAGTTTATCACCCGGATGGCCTTTCTCAGCTGCACCTTCCATGAACTGGAGTTTCATTTTATTGAGTACAGACAATTGCTTTTTGCCCATCGCTTTGCGGAGCACATCGGCATCGCCTTTGCTGAAACCGGCTAGTTTCTGGGATAACAACATCACCTGTTCCTGGTACACCGTGATACCGTAAGTTTCTTCTAGGTATTCGCGCATATCCGGCAGGTCGTAGGCAACAGACTCACGTCCATGCTTACGCGAAATAAACTGAGGAATGTAGGCAATGGGGCCGGGCCGGTAAAGCGCATTCATGGCGATGAGGTCATCAAACTTATCCGGCTTTAATTCACGAAGATATTTCTGCATCCCGGCGCTTTCAAACTGAAATGTTGCATTGGTATCTCCCTGCTGGTAAAGTTTGAAAGTAAGTTCGTCGTTAAGTGGTATCTCATCGATATTGATCTGGATACCATGATTTTCCTTGATAAGTGCGAGAGCAGTTTTGAGGATACTCAGTGTTTTCAAACCGAGAAAATCCATTTTGATTACACCTGCTTCTTCAATCGTGCCTCCTTCAATCTGGGTAAGCCACAATTCTGTTTCTTTTGAAGTGGCTACGGGTATCAGTTCGGTAAGGTCTTTAGGTGCGATGATAATACCGGCTGCATGTATACCGGTATTTCTTACAGACCCTTCCAATATTTCCGCTTCATGTAATATCTTTCCCTGCAATTCATTGCCATGATAGAAGGCTCTCAACTTCCTGATGTTTTCAAATTCATCAGCTTGTAATTGTTCTTTTTCTTCCAGTGATTTTTCTTTTTCCTTCACAATATCTTTTATTGTCATCGGAGCGTGCAATAATCGCTTAAGTGTGATGCCGGGTTTTTCAGGAATGAGTTTGGTAAGAATCCTGCTTTCAGATAAGGGAAGATCCATCACCCTTGAAACGTCTGCAATACTGCTTTTGGCTGCCATAGTACCATAAGTGATGATTTGCGCCACCTGATTCTTTCCGTATTTCTGCACAACGTAATCGATCACTTTCTGTCTGCCTTCATCATCAAAATCAGTATCAATATCGGGCATTGATTTTCGTTCAGGATTTAGGAAACGTTCGAACAGCAAATTGTATTTTATCGGATCGATATTGGTGATGCCAATACAATAGGCAACCACGCTACCGGCGGCAGAGCCTCTTCCCGGACCAACAAAAACGCCTATCTCCCTGCCTGCCCTGATGAAATCACTCACGATGAGAAAGTATCCGGCAAATCCCATCTTTTCAATCACACTCAGTTCAAACTGTATTCTTTCTTCCGCTTCAGCCGTAAGGATTCCATACCTGTTTTTTGCACCGGCCCATGTGATACTGGCGAGATATGCTTCCTGTGATTTGAAATTCGCAGGCACTACAAAGTGGGGAAGCAGTATGTCTTTCTTGAGATTGAGCAGATCTATCTTGTCAACAATTTCATTGCTGTTGTCGATAGCTTCGGGAAGGTCGTGAAAAAGGCTGGTCATTTCAGCCGTCGTTTTAAAATAGAACTGGTCGTTTGGAAAAGCGAACCTTTTGTTTTTGGTATTGATGTCGTCATCTCCAAATTCACGCAACGCAGGTGTACTCTGCTTTTCACCAGTATTGATGCAAAGCAAAATGTCATGGGCATTGAAATCTTTCTGGTCTACATAGTGGCTGTCGTTTGAAGCGATCACTTTCACTTTGTATTTTTTCGCAAACCGCAATAATACCTCATTCACTTTTTCCTGCTCAGGCAAGCCATGCCTTTGCAATTCCACATAGTAGTCTTCCTGAAAAATATTGTACCACCATCTGAATTCGTTTTCTCCTTCGGCTTCCCCTTTTTTGAGAATCATTTGTGGAACCAGCGCACCAAGGCAGCAGGTAGTGGCAATGAGGCCTTCATGGTATTTATGAATCAATTCCTTATCTATCCTCGGATACTTGGAATACATGCCTTCGATATATCCAAGAGAAGTAAGTTTGACCAGGTTCTTGTAGCCGGTTTCATTTTTGGCCAGTAAGATCTGGTGGTGGCGGGGATCTTTTTCATCCTTGCTGAAAATCTTACGCGTACGGTCTTTAGTGATATAGAATTCGCATCCAACAATGGGTTTCACCAATGGCTTGCCATCTGCTCCTGTATTTTCTTCCTTGTAAGCCTCTTTTACAAATTCAAAAGCGCCAAACATATTTCCATGATCGCTGATGGCCAGTGCAGGCATGCCATCGGCTCTAGCTTTCTCGTAAAGGCTTTTTATGGATGCCGCTCCGTCAAGCAAAGAGTATTGCGTATGTACATGTAAATGGCTAAACTTCATATGGCTAATAGAAACTGATGCTGTTTTCGTTTATTGTTAATCGTTAGTATAAAAGCTATTTACAAAGCCATGTTTCTGCTGATTGTGAAAAAGCAAATATCGTCAAGAATGCGGCATCCATATCCATTCTGTTATCCACAGTTCAACAAGAGTAAATTTTAGTATAATTAATAAAAAATTTGGCTAATTTTGCAAAACTTTCAAGCTGTAACAGGCTTGATTTTTCACTGTTCCTTCATGTACCTCAGTAGTACATACGTCTAAACCAAAAATTTACGTATGAAGAACTTATTGATTTTGATTTTTCCCCTACTCATTGCTATACTCTTTTCTGTTGATGGCTATGCACAATATAGCATCCCTTCTCAACAAGAGGGTCCCCGGTTAAATACCGGTAAGTTTATCGAAAGCATCGAAATTAACTCATCTGATAAAAGAAACAAGGGTTACGAATTTTCAGATAAGGAGTTGAAACCTATCAGTATAAGCAGTTCGGTTCCCTATTTACCAATCGAAAATTTAGATTCCTGGCAATTTAAATATGCTTTACTGCTGAACCGTGAAGTGGAATCGATAACCGACAAAAATTTATTCAGTCTTATTGATGAATGGATGGGTACCCGATACCATTACGGCGGTCAAACAAAATCAGGCATAGATTGCAGCGCTTTTTCCGGTGTCATTTACAAGCAATTGTACCAGATTGATCTTCCCCGCACGGCAAGGGAACAATATGCAGTTTGTACTAAATTGGAGCGAAGTAATCTCAAGCAGGGCGACCTGCTTTTTTTCAATACCCGGGGTGGTGTAAGTCATGTGGGTTATTACCTGGGAGGTGATTATTTTGTTCATGCCAGCACCAAACAGGGAGTAGTAATCAGCAGTTTGAGGGAAGATTATTATTCAACCCGTTTTATCAGTGGCGGAAGGGTGCCGATTGATGCTAACTGATATTGTTTCTTTTGGCTTATATGATTATTGGGCTGTAATTAATTTTTGCACTACATAAAAGCCTTCCACGATTTTGAATTGTTGATCAGATTCTCCGTTTTTTAGTTTCATTTTTTTCCATTTCTGGTTGGGGTATATCCATTTTTCGCCCATTCCGAAATTCACCTTCACCGGCACATCATAACCATTGATTACATTGTTCCATTTATAAGAAAAAGTTTTACCTGCAAATTGATATTCCAGAATTGGAACTTTATTGGTGCGCAAGTACTGGTTGAATAGCGGTGTCAATTTTTTTCCGCTTTTACGGATAAGCTCTTTTTCTATGATGGTTGAACTTAAATTTGAATGAGCATAGCGGTTGGTTAAATAAAGTAACATTGCTCTGAATTTTTTATCATCATTTATCCATAACCTGATGTAGTGGATCATATTGGCCGCTTTCACATACATATCCCCACTGCCTTCTCTATTCACACCATAAGCACCGATAACAGGAATATCATTTGCTATGGTAAGCCACAATCCTGTGAGATAGGCTTCGGCTGCTTCCTTACCATAATAATATTCTACAAACAGTACTTCTGAATAGGTTGTAAAGCCTTCATGTATCCACATATCGGCTATGTCGTACGAACTTAAGCTGTTACCAAACCATTCATGTCCGCTTTCATGCACGATGATAAAATCCCATTTCAATCCCAGGCCTGTTCCCGATCGGTCGGTTCCCAGGTATCCTTGTTTGAACTTGTTGCCGTAGGCTATTGCGCTTTGGTGCTCCATTCCTAAATGGGGAGCTTCTATCAATTGGTAGCCATCTTCATAAAACGGATATGCACCGAACCAGTATTCAAAAGCCTTTAGCATTTGAGGTACCTGAGTAAATTGTTGCCATGCCATATGCTGATGATAAGCTAACGCCCAATAGGTTAGGGAAAGATCGCCCTTAAGCCCCGGGTAAACTTCATTCCTGCTCACATATTTGCCGATATAAGGCACGATACTGTAGATATTGATAGGGGAGGTTACCTGCCAGGTATAACTGATGCGGCTACCTGCTAATAATTCTTTTTTTGATAGCCTGCCGTTGGCAATAGCGGTTAAACTATCTGGTACGATTATACGCAATATAGCTCCGGAATCCGGTTCATCAGATTGGTGGTCTTTACACGGAAACCAGCAACTGGCGCCTAAACCCTGGCAGGCAATACTGATCCATGGGTTCCCCAGACTATCTGTTTTCCAGATCCAGCCACCATCCCAGGGAGGATGGATTGCCACTTTTGGCTTTCCATGAAAAAAACTGGTAAATGTTCTTTCGAAAGGGTAGGTATTATTTTCTGAAGGTACCTGGATCCAATACACATTGCCTTCCCTGCTAAATGCATACCGCTGGTTTTGATCTTTAATGCTATCAAGTACCATGGGTTCCTGAAGGTCGATTTGAAGTAAGGTTAAACCACTATCCCGGATTTGCATGATGCAAGAACCGGTGATACTTTGGCTGCCGATGTGAGGCTCTACTTGTATCTCGTAATGAAGAACGTTCCATTTTTTTCTACCCTCACCGATACTGCCTCGTAAAGTATCCTGATAGGTGTAAAGCTTTTTTGAGAAATTTAACTGTGCACCTGCATTTAAAGCAATTCCACCAATGATGGTAAATGTAATGAAGCATTTGAATAAACAAGACAAGTGTATTTTCATCAATTGCAGTTATTGCATAAATTTACTCATTCCATGCTTTCCAAATAAAATAAAATGACCATAGGAAATCAAATCTGTATCCATATGAAATTATTCAGGTTGTATAGATTATTGAAGTTTCTCAGCAAATGCTCTTATTTTCTATTTTTCCTGTTCTTAATAACCAGTTGTAACAAAACCCAAAAAAATACCAATCAGGTTTTCCGTTATAACGAATCATCAGGCATCCCCACGCTTGATCCGGCATTCGCACGCAATCAGGCCATTATGTGGCCGGTGCATCAACTGTATAGCACGCTTATTGAAGTGGATGAGCAAATGCATTTTACACCTTTACTTGCTAAGCACTGGGAATTTTCTGCCGACCGGAAAACGATTCGTTTTGATTTGAGAACAGATGTTTTTTTTCATGATGATCCTGTTTTCAAGGGAGGCAAGGGCAGAAAAATGGTAGCAACAGATGTATCCTATAGTTTATCCCGTATAGCTAATCCTGCAACTGCAAGTCCGGGTGCATGGATTTTCAACAACCGCTTGCACCCTTCACAGCCTTTTGAAGCCCCAAATGATTCTACTTTTCTTTTGCATTTGATTGATCCTTTTCAACCGATACTAGGGATGCTTACCATGCCGTATTGTTCGATATTACCCAGGGAAGCCATTGAAAAGTATGGTACAGATTTTCGCCGGAATCCTGTTGGTACTGGACCATTCCGTTTTCAGGCATGGGAGGAAGGCCAGGGATTGGTGCTTACCCGTAATGATCATTACTTTGAAAAAGACGGGCAGGGCAGGGCATATCCTTATTTGGACGGAGTTTACATCAGTTTTTACGAAAGCAAAGCTACCGAATTCATGGAGTTTACTCAGAAAAGGCTTCATTTTATCAATGACCTCGATGCATCTTTCAAAGATGAAATACTCACACACAGCGGTAAGCTCAAAAAAAGCTGGGAGGGGAAATTATCACTTCAAAAGCATCCTTACCTTAATGTTGAATACCTTGGTATTCTCTCTGCAGAAGCCAATCCAGCTTTGGCGCATTCGCCTTTAGCCATGTTGAAAATAAGGCAGGCCATCCAGCACAGTATCGATCGAAAGAAAATGATGTTCTATCTGCGCAATTCTATCGGAACTGCAGCCAATAGTGGCTTTCTACCATTAGGATTGCCTTCATACGACTCCAGTGAAGTGAAGGGTTATGATTATGACTTGCTAACAGCGCGGAAACTGATCAGGGAAGCTGGTTTTGATGAAGCGAATCCTGTACCCGCAATAAAGCTAATCACAGTTCCGGCTTATGTTTCTCTTGCTTCTTATGTGGCCAATTCCTTAAAGCAGTCAGGCCTTACTGTTAGTGTGGAAACCATGCAAAAAAGCCTTTTGCTTGAGCAGACCAGCAGATCGCAAATCCCTTTTTTCAGGGGCAGTTGGATTGCAGATTATCCGGATGCGGAAAATTTCTTAGGTGTTTTTTACAGCAAGAATCCTGCCCCACCTAATTATACGCGGTATGCCAATGCCAGCTACGACAGCTTGTATGAAAAGGCTTTAGATGAGCAGGTGGATAGTATACGTTTTCAATACTACCGGGCAATGGATAAGATGCTTATGAACGACGCCATAGTAATACCACTTTGGTACGATATGGTAATACGACTAGTACAACCGGAAGTAAATGGTTTTTACCCCAACAGCCTCAACATGCTTGAACTGCGAACCACCAGGTTAAACTAAAAAAAATGGCTGCCCCGAAAGACAGCCACTTCAATACAACAATGAAAATGCTAGTTCTTGATTACTTTTTTGATATACTTATTATCATCAGTAGTCACTTCAAGGATATAACTTCCTTTTGGTAGGTTCCCAAGTTCTTTCAGCACCACAATATTATCTCCTTTCTGTAAATTGATCATCCTGCGTAACAGTTCACGTCCATCAAAAGAGATGATCCTGAAAGCAGCGTTGTAGTCGGTGCCGCTGTTTATACTCACCTTCATGTCATTCACAAACGGATTGGGGTATACACTGAAATTATCTGTATTCGGCGTACCATTCAATTTAAGGGCAACAATTTTTGAATAGCTGAATTTTCCATCACGGTCTACTATGCGTAAACGGTAGTAAACAATCGGTGAAGAGGTATTCAGCAAATCGGCCAGTTCGTAATGATGGGTTGAAGAAGTAGAACCGTTTCCGTTTACTTTTCCGCGAAATGCGAAATGGATACCATCATCACTTCTTTCCACTTCAAAATGGTCGTTATCTATCTCAGCTTCAGTTGTCCATTTAACCATCGTATTTCTGTTGTTCAGTAAAATGGCTTTGAATGAAGTAAAACGTACAGGAACCGGGCCGCCGGAGGCTCCTATTATTGCAGTACCCTGATCTATGAATAAATCACCGGATTGAGAATTAGAAATGATGCCGGCTGTATTGATAACTGTGCCTGGAATAGCCCCTGCTTTAACTTTAAAACGTAAAGTATAGTTACCTACAGAACTATCAGCTGGCAATTCCCCACCAGATGTTCCTGTTGCACCTATGCCGAGATAAAACTTTACATAATTTTTTGTTCCGTTGATGCCTTTCATGGCAACATCTCCATCAGCAGCATCAGTTTTAAAACCAGGCGTGACGCCTGGTGCGTTCAGCACTTCAAGACTGTTACTTACATAAGTTACATTAGAAGGTAAAGTATCTACCACCGTGGTATTATAAGAAGAGCCCGGACCCTGGTTGAATCCTGAGAGGGTATAAGTGAGTTCTTCATTCGCATCTACAAAAGTATTGGCATTGGCATCGGTAACTGTTTTAGTGATGTTCACCAATGGATTTTTCATACGAATGCTAAAAGTGAAAATACTCGGGAAGTACTGATCAGCTTCTGTACCAAATTCTACGGTAGCGTTGGTGGCATTCGGCAAAATATTATAACCTATTCCTACATTAACTTCATCCAAATCAATTCCCATTTGATTGGTATAATTAGGGTTCTTGGTACTAACGAAAGATCCATTTCTTGAAATACTTCCATTCCAGAAATTCGTTTCCGGATTCACAGCGTTTGATACGGCAATACTATTGATTTTGATAAAATCGCCAACTGGATTAGTAGCGGTTGCTCCCAGATTGGCATCACCTTCCCACGACATGGTGCCCATTACGGCTTCTTCAGCTGTAAGGGTATTATTTGGAACGTTCAGACCTGTTAGGTTGATATTCAAAGTAGCTGCTGTACCAGAATTGAAAACCTGTGCATAACCATCGTAAACCCGCACACTGTTGAAAGGTTGTGTAGGATTTTCATAAGCCACTACAACGGACCATCCACCATATTTACCACCACCGGATGCAGCTCCTGGTGTAACTGGAATATCGGCGACAGTATAAGTACCCGCTCCATTCACATTGATAAATTGGGTAATATCCACATAAGATTGATAAATGCGGTCGGTAGTACTGATCGCAAAGATATCCACATTAGCTGCTGGGGTTGTTGCATTCACATATGCTCCGGTGTTGCCCTTTCTGATCTTTATTTTGCGAAGTGTATCAGGAACAGCAGTGATCACTGATAAATCGATTTTTCCACCCCAGTACAATCTTGCAAACTTGATGGTATTTGAACCTGCCGGTAGAATGAGGTCGGCAGAAGATGAGTTCTGTGTTGTTGCAACGCCATCAATATCGATGAATTGCATGTTCTGGTTATCATTGCCATACTGGCTAAACCCTATTCCACCAACACCATTGGCACTATTACCCGTTTCGTTCATCTTAACAAGGTTTACTGTATTGTTGTCGATGATGTGGAGAATGCCATTACCAAACATAGTAAGTGCCCCTTTAAGATTGTCGGAGTACACTTGTGTAAAAGGCCTGATAATAGTTTGTGCCTGCAATACAGAACTTAGCAGTGTAAAAGCAAAGGTTACCGAAGTAACTTTTCTTGTAAAATGTGTAAGCATTCTCTTCTTGTTTGAGGTTAAGGAAATGGCTCACAGGGGTATGGGAGGTAAATGCTTTTTTGAGGATAATCAGAAATAAAGAGACGTACGAAATCGTTAATGGAAATTCAGGGGAAGTGGAAAGGTTTCAGTTCAATGAAGTAAAATTACTATTAAAATCCAGTTTTCAAAACTTTTTTAAGGCTTTTTTTCTGATTTATAAGGATTCAACAATTGTAAACGATTATAGGATGCCATTGCCATGATTATCAATTCTTTTCCGGAAATCAGCAATCGTTATTTACTGTATTTACGGTTTTAAGGATTTCAGATATTTCTCTAGTTTGGGCCTTATTACCAGCCTGCAGTAAGGTTCATTGCTGTGCAGATTATAATAATCCTGGTGATAATTTTCGGCTTTATAAAAGATGGTAAAGGGTTCAAAACTCGTCACGATTGGGTCATGGAATACGCCGGATCTCTCCAATTGATTCTTGTAGGCAATAGCAGTTTCCTTTTGTTCATCATCCGAAAAAAATACCACACTACGGTATTGTGTTCCTATATCATTCCCCTGTCTGTTTAAAGTGGTAGGGTCGTGAGTTGCCCAGAAAACTTCCAGCAAGTGGTTGAAGCTACATTCGGATCGGTTGTAAGTGATACGCAAACATTCTGCATGGCCGGTTTCACCTGTACAAACCTGCGCATAGGTAGGATTAGCTATCTTTCCACCGGCATAACCGCTTATTACTTCCAAAACTCCGGAAACCTGTTGAAAAATGGCCTCTGTACACCAAAAGCACCCGTTTCCCAAATAGGCAGTTTGGGTATTATTATCAGGAAGGTTACGATTTGTCATATAACTTTCAATTTAATAAGTAAATTCCATTTGAAGTGAATTATCGGATTGAGAATATACTAACAGTATTCTAAGCGTATTGTTCCTTTTCCTTTTGATTTATAATTTTTCTTTATGATTGATTCATCACAACAACAAATACACATACTCCGGCTATTACCCGGCGAAGATTTAAGGATAAGTGTGGAAAGATATCTGCACCTGCATCAATTAGAAGCTGCCTGGATGGTTACTGCTGTGGGTTCTTTAACAGCATACCGTATCAGGATGGCGAATAGGAATAAAGCCGCTAACGGATTTGGATTCTTTGAAATTTTGAGTGTCACCGGCACTTTATCTATTTATGGTGTTCATTTGCATATTTGTATTGCAGATGCAGAAGGTAATGCAATTGGTGGCCATCTCATGGAAGGTTGTATCATTTATACTACCGCTGAACTGGTATTAGAAAGTTCTGATATTTTGAAGTTTACCCGTGAACAGGATGGTGCTTACAAAGAGTTGAAAATTAGTGAAAAGAAAAACCGGGATCAAAATGCGCCTTGATCATTGTTTTGCAGATGCTTTTCCACTTACCCTACCTTTGTTTAAATTTTTACATTTTTCATGAGATTTTTCCCTGAGTCTACACTGCATCAGCTGGAGTTTGATAAGGTAAAGGAACTGTTGGTTGCCCAATGCCGAAATGAATATGCCAGACAAAAAGCCATCAACCTTCGTATTCACACTCTCGAAGAGCCCATCGTCAGGGAATTGACGCAGGCTAATGAATACCTGCACCTTCAACAGGCAGGATTGTATTTTCCAAATGATTTTTCCGTTCCACTGCAAAAAGAACTTCATTTACTCGGCATTCCCGGTGCATCTTTAAGCGGGGAACAATTCATGCTCATTCGCAAACTTGCAGAAAATACCGAAACCATTTTTCGCTGGTTTGATGCAGAGCGAAGAAGCGCTTATCCGGGTTTGGCGGATGTGATTGCAGGAGGCTATTACGAAAAGCTGATCCGCAACCTGATTGATGAAGTGCTGGATGAAACCGGACAAGTAAAAGATCAGGCGAGTGAGGAATTGCACAAAATCAGGATGAGCCTCTACCGAAAAAGAAGTGAACTGCGAAAGGTATTCGATCGGGTAACCGGAAAGCTGGCTAAACTGGGTTATCTCACCGATATCGGAGAAAGTTTCATGAATGGCAGGAGGGTGCTCGCTGTTTTTGCAGAACAGAAGCGCATGGTAAAGGGGATCCTTCATGCGGAGAGCGATAGCCGGCGTACCAGTTTTATCGAACCAGAAGAAGTGACTGAACTCAACAACCAGATCTTTTCACTTGAACATGAAGAAAGCCGCGAACTGTATCGGATACTTAGGGCACTCACTTCACGGTTAAGCCTATACGCAGATTTGCTGAAAGGTTATCTTACCTATTCCGGCGAATACGATTTTATTCGTGCCAAGGCGAAACTGGCTGCAGAAATGGGAGCTTCAATGCCAAAAATCATCGATAAAGCTCACCTCAACCTGATCAATGCCTATCACCCGTTATTATTGCTGTATAACCGCAAAGCAGGTAAACCAACTGTACCACTTCAATTGAAGTTGGATGCCAACAACCGGATATTGGTAATCAGTGGACCGAATGCAGGCGGTAAAACAGTGACCTTAAAAACGGCCGGGCTACTTCAACTCATGCTGCAAAGCGGATTGTTGATTCCGGTTAGTGCAGATAGCGAGATGGGCATCTTCAAGCAGATGATGATCCATATCGGGGATACACAGAACCTCGAATTTGAACTAAGCACCTATTCATCGCATCTCCGCCATATGAAATATTTTCTGGAGCATGCCAATGGGAAGACCTTATTTTTTATTGATGAATTGGGAAGCGGTAGCGATCCCAACCTTGGAGGTGCATTTGCAGAAGTGATCCTCGAAGAACTGGCATTGAAACATGCTTTTGGAATTGTAACCACCCATTACCTTAACCTGAAAGTGATGGCCAACAAGGTGAAAGGAGTGATCAATGGTGCCATGCAATTTGATGAACAGCAACTGCTCCCTTTGTACAAACTGCAGGTAGGCAAACCCGGTAGTTCGTATACTTTTTCAATTGCAGAGCGGATCGGGTTAGATAAGCGCCTGATCGAAAAGGCTAGGAAACTGGTGGATGAAAACCATTTTCAACTGGACAAGCTTTTAAACAGTACCGAGCAGGACCTGCAGCGGATTGAACTTGAAAAAAGGAAATTGCAACAATTGATCCATGAAAATGAACAGCTTCGAAAAGAAATGAAACAGGTGATGGATAAGGAACGCCATCAACAGGAAACCGAAAAAATCAAACTGCAAAATAAACACACCGAAGAAAAATTAATCCAGTTAAAAGATCTGGAACGCCGCCTAAAATCACTTGTTATAGAATGGCGCAAGGCCGAACAGAAAGAAGAAGTGGTGAAGATGATCGGGGCGGTATTAACCGGACAGAAAGATCAATTTAAAAAATCGGATCTCCAACGTAAAGTGAATGAGAAATATGATGAGTTGCAGGGCGAACTTCAGATTGGCGCCAAAGCAAGGTTGCGCCAAAACAGGCAGGTGGGCATCATCAAATCTATACGTGGAAAGAAAGCCATTTTACAAATAGGGCAATTACCCATCACCGTAAATGCCATCGACCTGGTGATGCTTAAAGAAAAGGAAATGCCAGAATAACTGTTTTAAGCTTCAAATACTTTATCAAGATATTTAACTTGAAAACCCTTGTGCTTATTATTTGGGAAACAACAAAGCCATGGATGCTCTTAATCCAAATTTTGAACGTACTCCGGAAGGTGCTGTTACATTAAACTTGGGGCCAACAGCAAGAGATACTTTTTGTTTGCCAAAGGAGGTTAGTCCTGAAAAGGTAGGAATAATAAAAACATTGGTAGTCTTTGCTGTCCAACTTTCCGTCCATTCCACTGCCGTAGTAATTCCTGCACCCGATTTCCAGTTGTAAGTTAGAAATGGATTTACGAACATCTGACTGATATCAGGTCTGTCTTTACTACCCGAAACACTCCAGATCTGATTGAATAAAGCGCCATACGTCCAGCCCCCTTTTTGTTTCAGTGCAACTATAGTTGGACCGATTCCGAATTTTTTGCCAGTGAGGTATTTATCAGATCCCGTTGGAAATAAAAAAACCGGTCCCGCTCCCCAGGTTACTCCATTTTTGGTGTTGGTAGGCGAAAGAAATGCGCTGGCTACGATATCGGAAATGCCCGACTGATGTTTTGCAACTGCAGTAATATTATATTGAGATACGATGGGAACAATGACCCTGCTGATCAGGTTGAGCTTTTTCGAAATAGAAACAGGAATCACCGGTTGAACATTTAGGGTATATCGCGATCCATTTAGGCTTCCGATACCATGATCAAGGTTGTTCTGAAATGGCAGACTGATTAGCGAAGCAATAGGATTGGCCAGTTTTTTTGCCAGCGCAGCCGCATCATCCTGAGCTTTTGCCGTGAAACTGAAAAAAGATGCAAAAGCCATCATCAGCATTGCAAGAAACTTATTTTTCATAGGTATTTTTTAGGGTTGCACTTTATGTTTTTTTGGCCAAATTTTACTAACAGTAAAGGCTATGCCCCAGGAATTGTAATAGTTCCATTTTCCGTCCCATAGCACTGATGCACCAATTTCCCAATTATTAGGGAGATGAAAACCATAATCCAAACCCAACCGGGTCATGGTGATATTTTTTTCTTTAGCAAATTCTGCACCCACTCCGGCAAAAATGGAAATATGTTCGCCTGCCTTATAAATAGCAACAGGAACCAATGAAACCGGGTAACTCCTTTCAATAAGTTCTTCCTCTTTATTTTTGATTACAAAAGATTCAAGTATAATATCTGATTGTAAACCGATGGCCCATTTGTTGGAAAACCAATAATCATAATTGAGTGACCATGACGCCAGTGGGAGCCATTTGGTTTTACCATCTACTTCCCCTTCAGCAACATGGGTATGGCCGAGGCCTAAAGTGAGCCTGCTTGCGCCTTTCAAAGATTCATGCGATTTGCCTTCAACATGTGTGGATTCCTGTGCACGGCTCTCGAAACCGGTTAATAATAAGATAGCAACTATATATTTGATGTAATGCTTCATTGTAGTTGTTTTCAACTGAACCTAAACTTATAGCATTACAAAGAAAAAGAATTTTTCAAAATAAAGCCTATTATATCTGAAAATACTGAAGATTTGCCTCTTCTAACTGAATGGCACCTTTTAACTGTCGAGTAATGCAGCCATCTGCATCAACTCATCCATCTTATATTGATTGTTGATATTGTTATAACATTTACTCAATTCCTCAATAAGGAATTGAATGATTTTTTTATTATTCATCGGACGAAAATAGGTGGCAACCGGCGGAACAGATAACCGCTTGAAATAATTTTCGATGTCTTTGTGCGAGTACATTTGTCCGGTTAGGGGGTCAATATAAAAAACTATTTTCTCAGAAGAGTGACCGGATGGGTTAAGTACTTCATATTGTTCATCAAAATAGGCGAGGATGAACTGCCTGGGTATGTTGATGGCTTTCACCGGAATGTCGAGCAGATTGCACAGTAAGAGGTAGATGATGCCATTGCTGATGGAATTGCCTTTTTTGCTTTCGAGTGTTTTATTGATGAGGAAATGATCGGGGCTTTCATAGCTGATTTCAACGCCTGTTTGTTTGTAGTAATTATAGAAAATGCTATTGAGTACATTTATTTTTTCCATCGGTGTGAGGAAGTTGTTCAACTCCAGCCAAATATTACGCCTCAATTTTTCCACTTCCTGATGGATGAGCGAAGGTTGCATTTCAGGATAATGGTATTTGGATACGATTATGGCACCACCCAGCAAATCGGCAGACTCATTCTTCCAATGCGCAAATTCAGTTACAAGGTCTTCAAAATGCAAACGGTGTATCAGCAATTCTATCCGCTCCTGGGTTTCTTCATTACTGATAGTTTCCCAAAGGTTTTCAAGATTGGGAATGATTTCTTTTCCAAAGCTGACCAACTTATTACTTACGGTGTGATAAACATCCTCATCCGGATCGTCGATCAGGTTGAGCAGGGCAGTGATTTCTTTATTTTCTTTCAAGGTTTCAGCAGTTAAGGTTTCATCTTCAAGGTCGGGAACTTATGAGTTAATAAAGAAGATAAATTTTCCACAACCGTGACTAACTTTTCACGAGGTGCCCTATTTCAGCATCGAAGGAAAGGTACTGGCGGAGTAATTTCTTGAAACTTTCTAATTCTTCAGCATGAGTAAACGCTCTTTTGGGAACAATCAAGGCCTGTGCTGCATTTATGAAGAGAAAAAAATATTTTTCATTTTCCTGTAACCGGATGTAAGCTTTCCATTGGTATTGTGTGCTTATCCATTCCGATTTACATTGGATACCTGTTTCGGAAACCTGCAATTGAACGTCTGCAAAAAGAATCCCGTTTTTCGGGTCTTCTGCTAGCTTTTCTGCCTCTTTCCGCAAATTCGTTTTTACTCCAAAAATAGCCATGATGCTGGTTAATAGCAGAAATCCGCCGATCAGTAAAATAAAAGTGGTATCTCTTTTAAACAAACCGGTATAATAAAATGCAAGGGTAAACGCAACTACAGGTAACAACTGTCGGGCATAATAGGTAAGCCTTTTCTTTTTATTTTCCGGTGCATCCCATTTTACATAAGTATAGTAATTGGCATAATCATCTTTGTTCAGTGCATAATTTAACTGGATCATGGCAATAGGATGCGCAATTATTTTTTACCTGCTTGTTTTTTCACAGCAGCTTTTTTAGGGACTGATTTTCGTATTTCTTTTTTTGCAGGTGCTTTTTTATCGAATGCTTTTGGTTCCTGAATCAGGATCATTTTTTTGATGCTTTCCAGTTCAATATCCTTCAAATCGTCGGCGGTATATTTCCCTCCTTCCGGTTTTGCAGTTAGCTTCAGCATTTTTTTTCCAAAGCGAATAAATGGCCCCCATCTGCCGTTTTCAATGGCAATCTTTTCTTCAGGCCATTGGCGGATAAACCTATTTGATTCTTTTTCTATTTTTTTTCCGATCAGTTCATTGCAGTCCTGTTGACTAAGGGTTTCAAAATGATAGGCACGTGGTATATTGATAAAAAGGTCATTCCATTTAATGAACGGGCCAAAACGCCCTTTTCCTTTTGTAATGGGTTTATCTTCATAAAATCCTATAGGAGCATCTTCTATTTGTTTTGCCTGAATGATGGCGATAGCCCTATCCAGATCAACATCTGAAGGTTCTTCGGGTTTTGGAATTGAAATGAACTGCTCGCCCCATTTCACGTAAGGTCCAAACCGGCCGATATTTACAGCAACTTCCTGCCCTTCAAATTCACCCAGAGTAATAGGAAGTTTAAACAATTCCATGGCCTCATCTAAGCTGATGGTTTCGATGCTCTGGTTATTTTTCAGTTTAGCAAACCTGGGTTTCTCTTCATCTGTTGTGGCACCAATTTGTACCATTGGTCCGTACCTGCCCATACGTGCAGTTACCGGTTTTCCATCAGTGGCATTCCCCAATGTTCTTTCACCTACAGCTCTCTCTGCAGTTTCGAGGGTATGGGTTACGCCGGTGTGGAAGGGACCATAGAAGTCGGCCACCATATCATTCCAAACTATTTTACCATCGGCAATCTCATCAAATTCTTTTTCGATATTGGCGGTAAACGAATAATCCATCACATGCTGAAAATGCTGATTGAGAAAATCGGTAACCACCAATCCAAGGTCGGTTGGGAATAATTTTGATTTTTCTGCCCCGGTATTTTCCTGGCTGTTGATGAGTGTAACCTTGTCTTCTTTTAGCTTGAAAGTTCTGAAATCGCGCTTTACAGGTTCTTTATCCTTTTTCTCTACATAGGTTCTTTTAATGATAGTAGAAATGGTTGGGGCGTAAGTACTCGGGCGTCCGATACCCAGTTCTTCCAATTTCTTTACCAAAGAAGCTTCCGTATATCGTGCAGGAGGTCTGGTGAATTTCTGGGTAGCCGTCATCTGGTTAAAAGTAAGTTGCTGGCCAATGCTCAGGTTTGGCAGCCTGCTTTCCCCATCTTCCTCAGTTTCTTCTTCATCGGTACTCTCAAGGTAAACTTTTAAAAACCCATCGAATTTCAATACCTCGCCTGAAGCGGTAAGTTCTTCTTTATTGGAACTGATGTTGATTTTTGCCGTTGTTTTTTCAAATTCAGCATCACTCATCTGAGAAGCGATGGTGCGTTTCCAAATCAGTTCATATAAACGGTTCAATTCAGGATCATTTACGGAATGATTTTCCATATAGGTGGGGCGTATGGCTTCATGCGCTTCCTGAGCCGATTCGTTTTTATTCTTATACTTGCGAACCTGCAAATATTTATCTCCAAAGCTCGATTTGATTTCTGATTTGATGCCATCCATGGCTGTTTCACCCAGATTCACACTATCCGTTCGCATGTAGGTTATCTTTCCACTTTCATAAAGCCGTTGCGCCAAAAGCATGGTTTTGCTTACGCCATAACCCAATTTACGGCTGGCTTCCTGTTGTAAGGTTGAAGTGGTAAATGGCGCGGCAGGTGTGCGTTTTCCTGGCCTTACCTGAATATCTTTCACCGTGTAGGTAGCGCCAATACATGATTGCAGGAATTTTTCCGCATCCGCTGCCAGGTCGTATTTATTTCCTTCGGCTTTGAAGCTAACCGTTTTATCATTAAGGTCGGTTGCAGAAAGCGAGGCTTCAATCTTGAAACTGGCAACCGCATTGAACTGGTTTATTTCTCTTTCTTTTTCTACAATCAGTTTAACGGCCACACTTTGCACCCTTCCGGCACTGAGGCCTCCTTTTTGTCCAATTTTACGCCACAAAACAGGGCTCAGTTCAAAACCTACCAACCTGTCGAGCACCCTTCTTGCTTGCTGGGCATTTACCAAATTCATATTGATAGTTCGGGGCGATTGTACAGCCTTCTGAATGGCCGGTTTTGTAATTTCATGAAATACAATACGCTTGGTGGTTTTTGGGTCGAGGCTAAGCACTTCTGCCAAGTGCCAGCTGATGCTTTCCCCTTCACGGTCCTCATCCGAAGCCAACCATACTTCATCCGATTTTTTGGCGAGGGCACGAAGGTCGCGTACCACTTTTTCTTTTTCAGCTGGGATGATATATTTGGGGGCAAACCTATTGGCAACATCAATGCCCATATCGTTCTTCTCGAGGTCGCGGATATGACCATAGCAACTTTTCACCTCGAAATCTTTCCCCAAAATTCCTTCAATGGTTTTGGCTTTTGCCGGCGACTCCACTATTAATAAATTCTTTGCCATATGAATATTACTTGATTTGCCCTGGTGCTCCACTGCAATATCGCAGGTTCCGTTCTTGGTTACCGGGTGATTTCATCAGATCTTTTCAGGAAAAAACAGGCTTCTTTTTCCCTACAAGATAAATGCAATATTAGTTTAAAAATGAAATATCCCTTTTTTTCCTTTAGCTGGAGGAAGGAGGAAACCCCTTTACAATAACGAACAGATTTGCTGAACAACCTGCGGATCGCGATAAATCCTACTATGGCCTAAACCGCTGCTGATATGGAAACTTATATTTGGATGAGCGTCATTTTTTACTTCAAGGGCATCTGAGAGTGGGGTAGTATGGTCATCTTCATCATGAAACCAATTTACAGTAGCATCGATCTGGTGCATCGCTCTTCGGATGGAATACCATTCAACAGGTTTTCCACTAATCATGCTGATATTGTCTTCCAGTGCTTTTCGCAAATGCGGATTTTTAAGTTTGAGCATTTTGAAAGCACTACTGATGGCGGTGCTGGTTTCTGTAGCCGGAGCAATCAGCATGAGTTTGGTATCGGAGCTATGCGCCATATTTTCCAAAGCCAGACAAACGGAAAGTCCACCAAAAGAATGAGCAATGTAAGCATCCAATGGCCCGAATTGCAGGTTTACCATTTGGATCATTTCACTGTATTCAACTGCATTAACGGTTTGGCCTTCACTACGGCCATGCGCAGGTGCATCAAAAGCAAGGATGCAATAGTTCTTTTCAATCAAAAGGGGGATATAATAATCAAAGTGTTGGCAACCAGAGGAAAATCCATGAAGGATAAGCACTTTCTTATCTCCTGAAGGGTTAAACCTGAAGCCATTCACGGCTAATCCATTGTATTGAAAGCTGAGTTTTTCGGCAGGTTCAAAAATGGTACTTGACTTTCTCGTTCTCCCCAACGGGGTACAAAAAAGGGTGAAAGCCATGGATCCTGCTTTCTTTCGGTTAATTACAGCAAGGCTGTTTAATTTAGCCCGGATGAAACCCAATGCTATCTTTTTTTGTACATTCATTCTTTCAAAGTTAGCATTTATGAAAGTATCTATCATAGGTTCCGGGAATGTTGCAACAGTAATGGGGCGTTTGATCAAACAAAAAAATCATGAGGTAGTTCAGGTGATGAGCCGGAATATCCAACATGCATCGGTACTGGGAAATGAGTTGGGTTGTAATTATTGCAATTTCAGTGGACTGGCTGATGTTTCAGCAGATATATTTCTTATTGCCGTATCTGATTATGCCATCATGGATTGCCTGCCGCAGTTGCAATTACAAGATAAGATGGTATTACATACGGCGGGTTCTGTTTCGAAAGATGTGCTAAAGGTAAAATCTGCTAGTTATGGAGTGCTTTATCCATTACAAAGTTTACGCAGGGAGATGATAGCATTGCCTGAAATTCCATTTTTGGTAGATGCCAATACTGCGGAAGCCACCCAATTTGTACTTTCATTTGCAAAAGACCTTTCTCCTAAAGTAGAAATTGCCGGCGATGAAGAAAGACTGAAACTCCATGTTGCTGCGGTGATTGTGAGTAATTTCACCAATCATCTTTATGCCATTGCAGAATCTTATTGTATTGAGGAAAAGGTTGATTTTGATATACTTAAACCATTGATTGAAGAAACTGCTTTAAGAATAAAAAATATCTCTCCGGCTACCGTTCAAACTGGCCCTGCGGTTCGTAAAGACATTCACACGTTGGATAAACATCTTCGTTTACTGGTTAATCATCCTAAACTCCGAACTACCTATCTAAGGCTTACAGATAGTATCATGAACCCATGAGCAGATCAATTATTGATGTGGAAAAATGATATCTGTCTGCACTTTATAGGGATCAATGGCTTTCCCGTCTTTCCCAATCGGATCGCCAACATATACCTCATAAGGGGCGCCTGAAGGTTTTTTCTTTCTATCTTTAAGCCATTCCTTCAATGCTTCATAACCCTGGCTGGTTTCTTCATAGGGCCCGAAAAAATGAGCTACAACGGCACTATCGGGAGAAAGTTTACGATAAAAGATACCCTTTGATAATTTCCCCGGTTTTTTATCTATAGCTACGCCGGCTTCAAAAAAGAAAGGCGCTTTCTGAGTTTTATACCAGGCCATTGGCGGACCCGAAGGTTTAACTTTTACTTTGGCCATTTCAGCAGCTAATTTTTCGCCAAAAATCAAGGCTAATTTTTGGGCAAGCCTTTCAGCGGTAAGTGCACTGTCTTTTATGTAGATAACATGATAAGGAATAGCAAGCGTATCGGTAATATTGATAATAGGGGCACTTTTAGCTGTAGCAGTTGATTTTGTAGTTGGCGTATCTTTCTTGATGCTAATGGGTTCGTTTACAATATCAGCAGATTTTTTTTCTTTACCGTTGCAAGCCATCAGGATAATTACAGTAATCAGGATGAATGGCGAACAATTGATGCATTTGTGCATGTTATAGTTATTTTGATGAATGATGCAACAATATAATAAGAAAATGGGCAATCTGTAACCTAAATAGCAGCCTGATTCACAGATTTTACGGAAATGGTAATTTGATGTAGGTTTGCACACCGAAATTTGCTGTATGTATAATGTAACGTTTAAGTTTGAACAAAAAGGATTAGATCCGGTTACCATTGAAAATATTGCGCCAGACCAGTCGCTTCTCGAAGTGGCATTAGTGAATGATATCGAATTGCATCACAATTGTGGCGGCGTATGCGCCTGTAGTACCTGCCATTTGTATATTGAAAAAGGGGAACAGTTTGTTGAAGAACTGAGTGATAAGGAAGAAGATTTTATCGATAGGGCGGTTAATCCACGCCTAAACAGCCGCTTGGGGTGCCAGTGTGTTTTGTATCCCGGCTCCGGTGAAATGGTGGTTACCTTACCCGATCAAACCCAGTTTCTTGGAGAATAAAATTATCATCCAAACCATTCAACAATCCCTGTGGATAGCTTGTAAATGGTATATAGAGAACCATCATCAAAAAATCATAAAAAAGTAAAGAATGACTTTCAACCTCCCCATACACTGGAACGATTACGAAGATATTGCCATTAAGTTATATGAAAGATTCGGGGATGATTTTGGAGAAAGCCAGATTTACCGGATACGTTTTACCGATTTGCATAAGTGGGTGATGGAAATCCCCAATTTTTCGGGCAAAGCGGAAGAAAGCAATGAAGGCCATCTCGAAATGATACAGAGTACCTGGGTTTATGAGTGGCGGGATAACCGTAAATGACGGGTGTTTTTGAAACCATACTTCATTATTCCCAAATTTGAAAACCGATGAATGTTCTTCAGCAATTTAAGCAGATAAGGTTGTTTGTGTTCGATGTAGATGGCGTTCTTACCGACGGCAAATTGTTATTATTGGATGATGGGCAGATGGCCAGGACGATGAATATCAGGGATGGGTATGCCTTGCAACTGGCGATAAAAAAAGGCTATGAGGTGTTGGTGATTTCTGGAGGAACCAGTGAAGGAAGTGTACAGAACCGGCTTAACAAACTGGGCATTCAACAAATTTACATGGGCATTAAAGATAAAGTGAAAGTGCTGCAGGATTTCATGCATTCACAACAATTCAATGCTGCACAGATATTGTATATGGGTGATGACCTGCCCGATTTGGAAGCCATGAAGCTGGCATCACTTCCTACTTGTCCGGCTGATGCTGCACCCGAAATCAAATCTGTTTCCCATTACATTTCTCCTTTCAAAGGAGGAGAGGGTTGTGTAAGAGATGTGATAGAGAAGGTACTGAAATTGAATGACCATTGGAACGAACTGCAAACAGTAACATCCAGTTAAAATATAGCTCCCGGAAAAACTTTGATTGATTATGGCTAATTTAGCTACAGAATTTCCTTCATGAAATTGATCGCTGCTTTTTTTCAACTGATCCGCTGGCCCAATCTTTTCTTTATTGCACTCACCCAAAGCCTTTTTTATTATGCAGTAGTGAAGAACGTATATGGCACTTCATCGCAGGTTTCAGGGTTGGGTACGATGGATTTTCTGTTTGCCTGGCTGGTTTTGGCTTCTGTATGTATTGCTGCTGCCGGTTACATCATCAATGATTATTTCGACAGGCAGATTGATGCCATTAACAAGCCTGATAGGATTGTGATTGACCGCCACGTAAAAAGGCGCTGGGCTATTGTATGGCACCTGAGTTTATCAGCTTTGGGTATTTTAATCAGTGCATGGGTAAGTTATCGTACAGACAAATGGGTGATCTTGTTTGCCAACACTTTTTCGGTGATGCTGCTATGGGTTTATTCAACCCGGTTCAAGAAAAAACTGCTCACCGGAAACCTGCTGATAGCTGCGCTTACGGCATGGGTGATTGTGGTATTGTATTTTTTTTCCGGAGCAAGCCTTATCAATTACAAAGGATGGAACCCCGGCCACCATTCGCTCAACAATGCCCAATTGTATAAATTCACTTTCCTCTATGCTGGTTTTGCGTTTATCATTTCATTAATCAGGGAAGTGATAAAGGATATCGAAGATATGCAGGGCGATGCGCAATACGCCTCCAGAACCATGCCGATTGTTTGGGGCATACCGGTTACCAAAATGTTTACGGCAGTTTGGATGGTGGTATGTATCGCAGCTTTATTTATCATCCTGCTTTACGCCTGGCAATCGGGATGGTGGGCGATTGCGGTATACAGTACCTGCGTGGTATTGTTACCGTTAGTGTACCTGCTCTGGCAGTTGCATCGCGCATCTTTGCCTGCCGATTATCACCGCTTGAGCAACCTGCTGAAGTGGATTATGCTGGCTGGTATTTTATCCATGCTCTTTTTTTTCCTTCCCAACAGATGAGAACAAATTCAATCATATTGGCTTCACAGTCGCCCAGGCGCAAACAATTGCTGGAATGGGCTGCACAGCCGTTCGAAGTGGTAGTAAGCAACACCGATGAATCGTTTCCCGAATCACTTGGGTTTTCAGCGGCTGCCATTCATATTGCAAGAAACAAGGCGTTGCAGGTTCAGCAAAAGGTTGATAGCGAAAAAATCATCCTTGCTGCCGATACCATCGTGATCTGCGAAGGGCAATGGTTAGGGAAGCCTGCCGACAGGGATGATGCGCTCAGGATGCTGGGATTGCTTTCAGGGAAATCGCACGAAGTGATCACCGGTGTTGTGATACTTGCAGCAACGAATGAACGCAGTTTTGCTGAAACTACACGGGTGCATTTTCATCCGCTTACACCTGAACAGATCGCCTATTATGTGGATGAATTCCAACCTTATGATAAGGCAGGGGCTTATGCCATACAGGAATGGATCGGGGTTACGGGAATCAAAAGTATTGAAGGTGATTTTTACAATGTCATGGGCTTACCGGTAAGCAGGGTGATGCAGGAACTGGTTTTTTTGGAATCACAGTAGTTTTTTTCTCTTTTCAGAAAAAGAAATAAAGTGTAACCAATTGGTGTATTTACTTTCCATGAATTTTTCATTGCCGTTACTTTTATCTTTTTTAAGTGATTGCAAAATGAAAATGAATGAAAAATTACTCCAGTACCTATGGCAGGAGCGCTGCTTCGACCATAATAGCCTGAGAACATCCGACGGACAACAGTTGGAACTGATCAGCCAGGGCACACTTAACACTCACCAGGGCCCTGATTTTCTGGAAGCCCGTATCAGGCTGGATAATACCGTTTGGGCAGGCAATATCGAGCTGCATGTAAAAGCATCCGATTGGGTTAAACATCAGCATAGCCTTGATCCACATTATAACAATGTCATCCTTCATGTGGTTTGGGAAGAAGATAAATCACTGAACCTTAGTTTTCCAACGCTCGAATTAAACAACAGAATACCCAAACATCAGCTGAAAAAATATCAGATAATTTCTTGCGCTTCAAAATTTATTCCCTGCGAAAATGTGTGGAACGAAAAGTTGCCAGAAGGTCTGAAAGCATGGAAACCACAACTTATGCTGAACCGTTTACAACGGAAGGCAGCTAAGGTGCTTGAATGGTATGAAAAAAGCAATCACGATTGGCAGGAAACTTTTTGGTGGCTGATGGCAAGGCAATTCGGTATGAAACAGAATGCAGATGCTTTTCAGGCTGTGGCCTTTTCGGTTCCGTTGAAACTTTTATTGCGGCAGCAGTATGCATTGCAACAATCTAAAGCGTTACTGCTCGGACAAGCGGGTTTGTTAAACGCCGACGATCAGGATCCGGAAACCACTTTCCTTTACCGGAATTATAGTTACCTCAGTAAGATTCATCGCTTACAAGTTCCTTTGATGCGGATGGATTTACTCAGGATGCGGCCTGCAAATTTTCCGCAACGGCGGCTCAAGCAATTAGCCCATCTGGCAGGTATATTGCCTGAAATATTGAACCTGTTGCTGGATGCAAAGCAACCCAATCAGGTTTTTGATTTTCTTATGGAAAATTTTAAAGAGGCGGCAGGTGATCCTTCGGAAAAGGAAGCGTTGCATCTGGGCAGTCAATTACAAGATCATTTATTGATCAATGTATTTGTGCCGTTTCTTTTTGCTTATGGTGGCTATAAAAAGCTACCCCATTTTCAACAGAAAGCCTTACTGTGGCTGGAATCAACCAAACCTGAAATCAATGCTATCACCAAAAAATTCACTGAACTTGGATTCGAAAATCCGGATGCATCTGTTTCCCAATCCTTGTTAGAACTGAAATCTGAATTTTGCAATAAGCGGTTATGCCTGGAATGCAAATTGTTTCCTTTGCTGTGGAATCAGCCTTCCCAACTGTAAACAACATCTAGGATCAGATCGGGGTGCAGACTTTTCACAACCGGACAATTATCTCCGATTTTTTGAAGGACCGCCCGGTTTTTTTCATCAACTTCTTTTCCGGGAAGATGAAGCGTAAGTTCAATTTTCCCAATTCTTCTTGGATCTGCCAGCATGTGTTTAGTAACTTCAACCGTAGTACCTTCCAGCGCAATGCCCATATCTCCGGCCCGGATACCCATAGTTGTGATCATGCAGGTTGCCAGTGCAACGCATAGGGTATCCGTAGGACTGAACCTTTCTCCTTTCCCACGGTTGTCGGTAGGCGCATCAGTTTCTATTATCGTTCCGCTTTGAAGGTGTGTGCAACTGCACCGTAATTCTCCTTCATAAACTACTTTGGCTGTCATATTGATGTTTTTAAATGTTTTGGCTTCAAAAAGCTAAGTAGATTTCTCATTTCCTGAAGTCAACTTGGTATTTTTGCCTAAATTTACTGTAGTAAATGGCAACCATGAAGAAAATATTTTTTAGTGTGATGGCGATATTGTTTCTTATGTCAGCTGAAGCTCAGGATAACAGTGATAGTAAGAAAAAACGAAAGGAGGAAAAAAGGGAGCGGATCAATGCCATCATCAGGCAGGAGGAAGAAGGTGTGATTACCTATGAGAAGCATTTTGCGGTTGGCTTCAAACTCACTAATGATGGATATGGAGGATTCATAGAGATCGGGCGTGCCAGTAGTATCCGTAAATCGATGTTGTACCAACTTGAAATCACCGAAAGAAAGAATCATAAAGAAGAGAAACTTGAAAGCCTTATATATGGCGGCACGTCACCTTTCATTTTCGGGAAGATCAATTATTTCTATCCGATTAAAATTGGGGCACAGTTTCAATATTTGTTGGGTAATAAAGGAAACAAGAACGGTGTTAGTCTTTCTGCCAATGCGGGCGGCGGGTTCGTTCTCGGGCTACTGCGTCCTTATCTTGTAGAAGTGGAAAAAAATCCCGGCGAATTTCAATATGTAGGCTATAATTCACCAGATAGTGCATTTTTCCTGAACCCTAATTCGATTGCCGGTGGTCCAAATTTGGGCACCGGCTGGAGTAATATGGAAGTAGTTCCCGGAGCGTATGTGAAAACAGGGCTTCGTTTCGACTATGGCAAGTACAATGAAATGATAAGTGCTTTAGAGGTTGGAATTACCGGTGAATTCTATAGTAAAAAGGTACCTCAGATGATTTATATCGAACAAAAGCAGTTCTTCTTATCTGCTTATGTTACTTTGATGTTCGGACGACGCAAATGATTTTTTGCCGAAAATTTCCATTTTGATTCCAGGTTCCGGTTTTGGAATGCACTCTGCAACAACCTAACTTTGCTTACTCAATCATAAATTATGTCTTGTGGTCCCGTTTCTGCAGAGCAGCCGGCAGTGCTGAAAAAGCCCGACTGGCTTCGTGTTAAACTCCCTATTGGTGAAGAATATAAGCATGTTCGTTCTTTAGTTGATACTCATAAATTACACACAATCTGTGAAAGTGGCAATTGTCCGAATATGGGTGAATGCTGGGGTGCCGGAACCGCCACATTCATGATACTGGGCAATATTTGCACCCGGAGTTGTGGATTTTGTGCGGTTGCAACCGGAAGGCCGGAAGCGGTGGATTGGGACGAACCCCAACGCGTAGCCGAAGCCATCCACCTGATGAAAGTGAAACATGCGGTGATCACTTCGGTAGACCGCGACGAACTTAAAGATGGCGGCAGCACCATCTGGCAGAATACCATTCTTGAAGTGAAGGCATTGAACCCTGATACAACATTAGAAACATTGATACCCGATTTCAAGGCGGATAAGGAACAGATTCAACGAATCATAGATGCCGCACCCGATGTGGTAAGCCACAATATCGAAACAACGGAAAGGCTTACACGCCAGGTGAGGATACAGGCCAAATATTGGCAAAGCATGGAAACTCTTAAGATCCTGAAAAAAGCAGGCATGCGAACCAAAAGCGGAATCATGCTTGGTTTAGGAGAAGATAAATCGGAAGTGGTACAAACTTTAAGGGACTTGAATAACGCAGGTGTGGATGTGGTTACTATCGGCCAATACCTGCAACCCACAAAAAACCATCTTCGGGTACAACGTTTCATTCATCCTGATGAATTTGCTGAATACCGTGAAATCGGCTATACGTTAGGGTTTGATTATGTAGAGAGCGGACCGTTGGTAAGATCGTCCTATCACAGTGAAAAGCATGTGATCAAAGGCTGGGGGCGCAACAAATGGAATGCAGAAAAAGCAAATCTGGTTTCCTGATCTTCAAATGCAGTTACCAGATCAAAGCACTTGCGCCTAATATTGCAGCATCCGATTCTTTCAACTCACTGAAAATGATTTTCACCTTGTTCCTGAAAATAGGCAGCAGGTTTTCTTCCATATGCTTTCGGGTAGGGTTGAGCAGCAGGTTGCCGGCTTTGGTTAATCCACCAAAAAGAACAATAGCTTCCGGTGAGGAGAACATTACAAAATTGGCCAGCGATTCTCCCAGTATTTGTCCTGTAAATTCAAAAATTTCATTGGCAATGGTATCGCCCTGCAAGGCGCATTGGTAAACGGTTTTACTCGTCAATTCATTGATGCGGTAATTGCGGAGCAGGCTCTCACGTTCGGGATATGCCGTAAGCAGTTCAATGGCAGTTTCACGAACGCCAGTGGCAGAAGCATACGATTCCAGACTTCCTTTCATACCGGTACTTTTATGTATCCGGCCTCCGGGGCGGATGATGGTATGGCCCAACTCTCCTGCAAACCCATCATGACCAACTACGATTTTTCCATCGATTACTATCCCGCTGCCAACCCCGGTTCCCAGGGTAATGGTAATAAAATGTTTCATCGATTTCGTACATCCGTACATCATTTCACCAACCGCTGCTGCATTGGCATCATTGGTAAGCTTGGTGGGCAATCCAAATTTTTCTTCAACCAGCTTAGCAATCGGGATGATACCTTTCCAACGCAGATTGGGCGCATACTCTATCGTTCCTGAATAGATATTTCCATTAGGAGCCCCGATGCCGATACCAATGAAATTACTGATGCCACCAACTTTTTTCATCATCGGGGTGAGTTTAACAAAAAGACTTTCAATAAAATCTTCCACAAACTCATGTTCATTACTGGGAATTCGATCCTGTTCCAGGATAGTTCCTTTACTATCAACCACACCAAATTTGGTTGTGGTACCGCCTATATCAATTCCGATTGCATATTTTGCTGCCATAATTAGCATTTTACATTGATCAATAAAACTTGCTTATCATTCTGGTATCAATGACCGCCTGAAGATTCAGCTGCATCATAATCTATTCCTTGTTTCTTTAAGATACCTTTCACGGCAATGGCAAAAAAAGCGAGATACGAAAAGCAAATCACCGGTATCCAGTACGACTGATGAATACCAATAACATCGGCGAGTTTTCCCTGAATAGGCGGTATGATACCTCCTCCAAGGATCATCATGATCAAGAAGGCGGAACCCTGAGGTGTGTATTTTCCCAATCCGGCAATCGACAAACTGAAAATACAGGGCCACATGATCGAGCAACATAATCCACCGCTAAGAAAGGCATAAGTGGCAACAGTTCCTTTGGTATACAAACCTACGATCATAGCCAGTACGCCAAGAAATCCAAAAATCATCAACGTGCGGGCTGGCTTATCCTTACTGATGTAAAACGCTGCAATCTGTATCAATACACAAATCAGGTAATAGAACATCGGTTTCATATTGTATTGAGCCAAAGTACCTACGCCTAAAAGTATGCCGAATGCAATCAATGGTACAACAATTTGCAAAAGCACTTTTTGGTTACGGGAAAGCTTAAACGCAGATACGGCTCCTGCCCATCGGCCAATCATCAAACTTCCCCAATACATCGAAACATAAGGCGTTGCTTCAGATGCCTGTAAGCTGCCAAATGCTTCCTGTTTGAGCAATTCGCTTAAATTACTTCCAATAGCTACTTCTACGCCAACATAAACAAATATGGCAAGCATCCCAAGAACCAACTGCGGGTATTTCATGGCGCCCCATCCATCAGGCTTCTTTGAAGCACTTTTGTTGGCAAGCAAGAGTCCTAAAACAACAGCAGCTAAAGCTCCAAGCAACCATTTCAAGCGATACTTTTCTAGTGATTCCTTAAAAGATTTTATTTCTGTTGTTTTGGCTTTGATATTATCTGAAAAACTATTGATGCTGGCCAATCCGGATAAAGCAACAGGATTATTGGCATAAACAATTCTAAGGGAATCCATATGCTTTTTAACCTGATCGTCTTTTTTATCTTTCAGGAAATTTTTTGCCAGTAGCGTATCTTTTCCGCTGAGTGTTAGTGAAGCTCTTAGGGTTGAGTCAACGGCATGGTGCTGATTTGAAATTGAAGCTTCCAATTGTTCAATGCTTTTCTGTTCTTTCGAGTTATAACTGCTGAAAACCGGAGCAAAGCATATGATTAAGATACCGGTTAATATAAGTAAGGCAGAAAGTGCTTTATTAGCTTTTTCAGTTGGGTCGAGTATCACTCCGGAAGGTACTTTTTTGGAGAAATAAAACAGGGCTGCTGCACCTACAAACAATGCTCCAACACAACTATACAATACAATCACTTTTCCCAATCCGAGTGCTGCAATCTGTTCGTCGGTAACGGCAGCGGTTGTTCCAAATAACGCCAACGCCACAACGATCGGGCCGATTGTAGTTCCAAATGAATTGATGCCACCTCCTAGATTCACCCTGCTGGTTCCTGTAGCCGGATCGCCAAGTGAAATGGCAAATGGTTGTGCTGCCGTTTGCTGAAGCGAAAAGCCAAGCGCTACAATGAAAAGCCCTACCAGCATACCTGAAAATGCATTGGCATTTACGGCGATGATCATGGCAACCGCTCCTAAAGCAGAAAAAAGTAATCCATATACGATGCTCTTTTTATATCCCCACTTGCCAACTAATTCTTTTCCACCAAGTGAGCCATAGGCAAAAAGTGCCAGGGCGCCGATGTAGTAGGCAGTGTAAAACGCGAAATCAATCAACTGGCTTTGAAACTGATCTAACGCAAAATAATGCTTGCAAAAGGGGATGAAAATGCTATTACCCGCAGCAATAAAGCCCCAGAAGAAAAAAACGGTAACCAATGTGCCTAATGCTCCATAATTAGTTGGGATAGGATTGCCTTTTAAATCAGTAGCGCCGGAAACGGGCTGTAATGTTGCCATAGCATTTGGTTTGGCCGATGAAAATAGTAAGTTTTAATGGATATGCCATTTATTTTAGGTAGGAATATTATTTTCTAGTTTATAGAAATACATGAGTAAGTATCTTCATGAGCGTTCTTTTTTCAAACAATCCTTCTTACTTTCATCTAAATATTTTGAAGATATGGAGATCTTACATGTTAGTGCTGAGTGTTACCCGATGGCAAAAGTGGGTGGACTTGCAGATGTGGTTGGAGCCTTACCAAAATATCAACAGGAGTTAGGCCATGTGGCTAAAGTGGTGATGCCCATGCACCGCACCCGTTTTCTCTATAATAATACCTGGGAAGTGGTTCATAAGGCAGGTTTCATGATGAACGATGCTTATGTAGAATTCACCATCATCAAGGAAAAGACCAATAAGTTAGGCTTTGATTTATACTGTGTTGATATCAATGGATTACTTGATCGCGAAAAAGTGTATGGATACGATGATGATGCAGAAAGATTCACCGCTTTTCAGCTAGCCGTTACCGAATGGTTGAATGCCTGGCAACATCAGCCTGATGTGATCAATGTTCACGATCATCATGCAGGATTGATTCCGTTCATGTTGCGCCATTGCTTTGTTTACCGCAAATTAGCCAACATAAAAACAGTGCTCACCATCCATAATGCACAGTATCAGGGCTGGATGGGCTGGGATAAAATTACCTCTCTGCCTTCCTGGGATACCTGGCGTTGGGGATTGCTGGATTGGGAAAATACCGTTAATCCACTGGCTTCCGCCATTCGTTGTGCCGACAGGGTGAATACCGTAAGCCCGGGCTATTTGCAGGAGCTGATGAACAATGCTAACGGTCTCGAACAATTGTTCAATTATGAAAAAGGGAAATGTTCCGGCATCATCAATGGTATAGATTATGAGGTATGGAACCCTGAAAAAGATACTTATATATTGGATAATTTTTCAGCGAATGATGTTGCTCATGGAAAAGCATTAAATAAGAAAAAGCTATGTGACGATTTTGGGTTCGATCAGCGTTATCCGTTATTTATTTTCATCGGCAGACTGGTAGGTGAAAAAGCTGCAGATTTGTTACCTGCCGCAATAAGGCAGGCATTCGAATATTTTGGAAGGGAATTCAGCTTTCTTATTCTTGGAAGTGGAAGTAACGCACTTGAACATGAACTGGCATCCATCAGCGAAGAAAGATTCGGTTATTATCATTCTCAAATCGAGTACAATGAAAAGCTAAGCCATCAGATGTATGCCGGTGCCGATTTCCTGCTGATGCCAAGCAGGGTAGAGCCATGCGGACTTAATCAGCTTTATGCCATGCGCTATGGTACGGTACCGGTTGTACGCCGAACAGGTGGCTTGCGCGATACCGTAATTGATTACGGAGAAGATAATGGTTACGGAGTTTGTTTCAATCATGCAAGTGTAGAAGATATTCTTAATGCTATGAGCAGATCCTTAGATTTGTATAAGGATAAGGAAACGCTTCAACATATCAGAACCCGGATGATGGAGATCAACAACAGTTGGAAAACCAGCGCCGCTGCATACATCAGGCTATATCAATCTATTTAATTTAAATCTTTCCATATGAGTAGCAAAAAAGTGGTTGCCGTTATTTTAGGCGGCGGAGCAGGCTCCAGGCTTTATCCTTTAACTGCAACCAGAAGTAAACCTGCTGTTCCTATTGCCGGTAAATACCGTTTGGTGGATATCCCCATTTCCAACTGTATCAATAGCGATATCAGCCGCATGTTTGTGCTCACGCAGTACAATTCGGCGTCACTAAATAAGCATATTAAAAATACTTATCAGTTCAGTGGTTTCAGCAGCGGCTTTGTTGATATTCTTGCGGCTGAGCAAACGCCTGATAGTCCGGGTTGGTTTCAGGGAACTGCTGATGCCGTTCGTCAATCACTGAAGCATATCCGTCCTTTCGAGTTTGAATATGTGCTGATACTGAGTGGCGATCAGCTTTACCAGATGGATTTCAGCCTGATGATCAGTGAACATGAAAATTCGGGAGCCGATATTTCTATTGCAACCATACCGGTAGGGGAAAGGGAAGCACCTGAATTCGGACTATTAAAAGTTAACAGCAGCAATGCCATCACTTCATTTATCGAGAAACCCGATAAATCTTTATTGCCCGAATGGGAAAGCCCAACCGGTGATGAAATGGTTGCACAAGGAAGGCTTTACCTCGCATCAATGGGTATTTATATCTTTAATAGGAAAGTGTTGTTTGATCTGCTACAGCAGGAGAAAAGAGATGCCACTGATTTTGGAAAAGAAATCATTCCCGATTCCATCAATCAATATAAGGTGATCAGTTATCAGTATGATGGGTACTGGACGGATATCGGAAACATCTATTCATTCTTTGAAGCCAATCTTGCCCTCACCTTAGATATGCCGCCATTCAATTTGTTTGATAATAATAAAATGGTGTACAGCAGGGCGCGCATGTTGCCTCCGGCCAAGGTAAGCGGAACCACTATTGAACAAACCATCATAGCTGAAGGTTCTATCATCCATGCCAATAAAATTGTCAACTCGGTAATTGGTATCCGTAGCCGGATCGGAACCGGAAGTAATATCGTAAGCTGTTATATCATCGGTAACGATTTTTATGAAACCATTGAAGAGATTGCACACAATTACCAGAAAGGAATTCCTAAACTGGGTATTGGCGAACGATGCAATCTTACTAATGTGATTGTAGATAAGGATTGCCGGATTGGCAATGATGTAAACATCGTTGGAGGTTCGCATTTACCTGATGCCGATCATTCCCTGTTTACCATTAAAGATGGTATTGTTGTGGTAAAGAAAGGCGCAGTGATTCTGGATGGTTTTGAATTGAAATGATTTTCAACAAAATAAACATTGGTCTGATTTAGATGCATTTAAAACGGCATAACGTAACGAAGCAATTTACTTAGCTGTGTTGAGATAGCCAAGGGCGTGATATTTATCGTGACTCTGGTTTCAAACTTACAATGCTGTAATGAGCATTGAGTCACTAACATCCCTCGTGCTTTTTCAACAGGTTTCGGTTTCATCAAAAGAAACTTTGTGGTATTGCATACATCGGCTTGAAAAAGTATGAAGCCGTTATCATTGTTAATTATTGTTTTTGGCAATGTATTATAACTGTTTCTTTGTAAACCCCCGCCAGGCAATGCTGACTGCTCCGTAGATAGCAGTAATACTATTAATCGCACTGATAGCGCCCGCTATAGTTCTATATGAGGCGGATAAATTAGGGGTAGTATTCGTGTTGCCGAAAACAGTAACATTTTGGCAGCATCAAAATAAGGCTAATGTTGGCAGAAGTATTTTTATTTAGTTTCCAAAAAGGCCTTGTCGTTATTGATTAAATAAATAGCTACTTCTTCCTGTTTACCAAATTGTGAAATATTTTTTATTGCTAAGTCAATTGCTTTCTTAGATAATGTTTCGAGCATAAGTGTCCAAAAAATTACAACGGTATACTTTAATTT
>JAPLEF010000050.1 GCA_026391525.1 Sphingobacteriales bacterium | reverse complement strand
TCATTCCTTGTTCATCATTCCCTGCTCTTCATTCCCTGTTCTTCATTCCCTGCTCTTCATTCCCTGCTCTTCATTCCCTGCTCTTCATTCCCTGCTCTTAATTCCCTGCTACTCATTCCTTGTTCTTCATTCCTTGTTCTTCATTCCCTGCTCTTCATTCCTTATTCATCATTCCCTGCTACTCATTCCTTGTTCTTCATTCCTTGTTCTTCATTCCTTATTCATCATTCCCTGCTCATCATTCCCTGCTCATCATTCCCTGTTCATCATTCCTTGTTCATCATTCCCTGTTCATCATTCCCTGCTCATCATTCCTTGTTCTTCATTCCTTGTTCATCATTCCCAGCGCTTCCCAATATTCGGCTGCTCGACGGGTGTGCGGTACTACAATAGTTCCGCCAACAATGTTTGCCACAGCAAAAAGCTCATAGATCTCCTCCGTTGTAACCTTCAGTTCGTTCGCTTTGCCCAAATGGTATTTGATGCAATCATCGCAGCGCAGCACCATACTGGCTACAAGACCTAACAACTCCTTTGTTTTTACATCGAGAGCTCCTTCAGCATAAGTATTGGTATCGAGGTTCCAAAGCCGCTTGATCACCAGATTGTCTTTACTTAAAATATGTTCGTTCATACGTGAACGGTAGTCGTTGAATTCTTTTACCTGATCTTGTATCATAAGTGATTTTTTAGTTATGAAATTACACCGTTTAGTTGAGCATGATGGCCTTTTGATATTACAATCCCTTCTTTTCCATAAACATCGGAAATACCTCATTAATTACAATGTCCTGTCAAAAATTATTGGCTATGAATAAAGAAAAACTTTTCAGAGGCTAAAGGCTATTAAAAGCAATTACCCTATTTTTAACTGAATTTATGAAAACCTTTTTTGGAACCTATAAGAAAGAGCTGGCATTGGTAACGGGTGTTCTACTCCTGTTAATCTTTTTTTTCATCAATCCACTGCATTTAGAATTTAAAGCAAAGCTTGTACTGGCCATTGCTGTGATGATGGTAAGCTGGTGGGTGCTGGATGCTATGCCACTGCCAGTTGTGGCCCTGGTTCCCGTGGTATTGTTCCCGCTATTAGGCATCACCCCGCTTAAAGAAGTCACCAAATCCTATGCCGATTCGGTGGTGTTCCTTTTCATGGGTGGCTTTTTTATCGGTATCGCCATCGAAAAATGGAAACTCCATAAACGCATCGCACTTGGCATCATCAATTTTACCGGAACCAATGGCAACAAGATCATCCTGGGTTTTATCCTTTCAACCGGATTTCTGAGTCTTTGGCTGAGCAATACCGCCACCACGATGATGATGTTTCCAATAGCCATGTCGGTAATTCATGTTGTCGGTAAACAGGAAAACGCGGGTGCCAATATGAAGAATTTTTCATTGGTGCTCATGTTATCCATCGCCTATGCTTCAAATTTTGCACTAGGTACCATCATTGGCACTCCACCTAATGTGGCTTATGCCAGTTATGTGCAGGAAAAATTCAACTTCAGTATCGGGTTTACCCACTGGATGATCGTATTCATGCCGCTCACCATCATCTTGCTTTTTATGCTGTATTGGATCATGGTTAAATGGTTGTATCCTAACGGTATCAAACAATCAAAGGAAGGGAAAGCATTTATTCAGTCTGAAATAAGAAGTCTTGGTAAAATCTCCCTACCTGAAAAAAGGGTGATGGTTGTTTTTCTACTTACTGTTTGTTGCTGGATTTTCAAGGATCTTCTCAACCGGTTACAACATTGGGTTGAACTTGATGATACCATCATCGCAATGGCAGGAGCATTGTCGCTTTTCATGATTCCTGCAGGAAATAAAACCAACAAGAGAGAACGCTTGCTGGAATGGGAAGACACTACAAAAATGGCCTGGGGCATACTGATCTTGTTTGGTGGAGGAATCGCTTTAGCAAAAGCATTGGAAGATGTAAAGCTGATGGATCAGTTGGGTTCCTTTATTGCATCCTATGCAACCGGCAATGTTTTCCTGATGATTTTGATTGTCACCGGCATTTCCGTTTTCCTCAGTGAAGTGATGAGTAATGTTGCTCAGGTAATCGTGATGGCACCTGTGATTACTTCCGTTGCGGTTGCCTTACATATGGATCCCCTGTTGCTGGGCATACCGATGACGCTTGGTGCCAGTTGTGCCAGCATGTTACCGATGGGCACTCCACCAAACGCGATTGTTTTTGCCAGTGGCCATATCCAGATCAAAGACATGATCAAAAGCGGCCTTGTACTCAACATCGTATGCATCATCCTCATCAGCTTGTTTTGCTGGTTGTTACAACCTATGATCATGAAACTGATGTGAAGAATATCATTCCGCAAATCTGACCAAACATATTACTCATCCCGCTTACAGTTTTCCAGGAAATTTTCTATCCCTCTTACCACTTTTTCGGCTAAGCGTTGCTGGAAGTTTTCATCTAATATCAACATTTCTTCTTCAGGATTGCTTAAAAAGAGTGCTTCAATCAATGCATTCGGGTATTCAACCGGACTGTTGAGCATGAAATTGAAAGAACCGTTATTACCATATTCAGGCAATCCCAGCTGCAGCATCTCTTCGTAAATAGATTTGCTTAAGGGTCGAAAGGCATCATATCGGTAAAAGGTAGCCGTGCCTTTGGCCCGGATAGGGTCGGTGGAAGAATTGAGATGTATGCTAACCAACAGATCGGGCAAACTATCCCGGTAAAAAAGAATGCGTTCCTTATTATCAAAAAAGGTTTCCTTATTTCTGGTCATGATCACTTTTGCGCCCTTGGATGCTAATAGCTTCTGCAATTTCAATGCAACGGAAAGGGTCAGTTCCTTTTCGGTGATGCCTGTAGGCCCCACTGCCCCTGTGTTACTTCCGCCGTGGCCTGCATCAACGGCAATGGTTAAACGCTTTAAGCTAAGCTCTTCTGGTTGATGCCTAACCTTAACCACCAACTGGTTTTTGTCGTAATAAATCTCCTGACCCCAGTGTTGCTGATGTTTCAGGAAAATCGTAATGCGGAAAATATCATCTGCCACCTGTTCGTATGTTGCCCGGGTGATCTCCTTTGCCGTGTTGGTCTGATCAATCCAGTTGGTATTGTTGGTTGCACCAAAAACATCCACTTCTATTCGGGATGGATTAGTAAGCAACTTAACCTGATAAGGGAGCCGCTGAAAAAATTGTACTTCCAGTTTATCAAAAGCCGAATCGCCTGATATCCTCCATTTACCGGTAAGTGAAGAAGGCCCGAATGTACCTTTCGGCATCAGTTCTACATGTTCTTCAGGAATATAGGCAATCCGGGAAGGTGCCAGTTGAACCCTGTATTTGTTTCCGAATTTGCCGGTGATCTTCAGCCGGATCAAACTGTCGATATACCCCATTTTAGCACCGCCAAGCCTGTCGTCGCCCAAACCATATTCCAAATGGGCCAGCCTTCCTTTGGTGATACCGATATCGGATGCCAGTGCTGAAATCACGGAAAAGTAAGCATCAGCACTCTTTTGGATTTTTTTTCCACTACTATCTATCAACGTTAGTGGAACCTGGAAACGGGAAAAACTATCGGTTTCCTTTATCGCATAACTGCCCTGATAGATTCCAGCAATACCCTCCGTTTGTAAAGCCGGTAATTCATAAAGCCGCATCTTACCAGGCCATTCCACTGTGCAGCCCGTTAAGGCTTTTACCCTGAAGTTGATAATATCGCCAGGTTTGAGTACCAGATTGCCTTCAGGAAAAGTTCTGATCGAAGCCATTGCAAATTCAGTTACTGCTTTGGCCTCGGCTGTCTTACGATAGAGGTATTGCAATTTTTTGCTTACCATCTTTCCCTCCGGAGTATTGCTTTGAATAAGGAAAAGCGAATCCCCTTCTTTTAAATTCAGTTCCTGCACAAATGCACCCGTTGGATAAACTTTTACCGGAATATTGTTTATCATCACCCTGCATGTTTTGCAAGTGCTACCAATGATAAAATTCCGCGCAGCGCTTACTTCGTTCGATTCTTTTAATGGATTAACCAAACGGATAAACGGAGCAGACTGTTGTGCTGTTAACAAAACAGACTTCAGCATTAATAATGTTATAAATATAGATCTGAAAAAAACAGGCATTTTCAAAAATAGCAATTATATAAATCGTTTGCTTCTGCCTCAAGGTTAAAACCTTTACAATGTAATACCAGTGTGATTTATATAATATGCCAATATTTTATAAATCTTAAATGCCGATGGTATCAAACAAATAGTACAATGAGGCGATAGCCGATATTGGACTATATTGTTTGTCCAATCGGTATAAATGGTATCAAACAAATAGTACAATGAGGCGATAGCCGATATTGGACTATATTGTTTGTCCAATCGGTATAATGCCAAAAAATTGATGCATCAAAAAAGCCCCGGCATTATGCCAGGGCTTCTCGTATTTTTTATCTATTATAATCTTAGAACTTCAGCACACGCGTTGTTTTCAACGTTGATCCCTGACGTACCTCAATCATATAAGCACCTGCTTTTAACTCGGCACCCAGATTGATGGTTTGGTTCGGCATCACCGTCAACTGCTTGTAGAAACGGCCCGTCATATCCAATACCCGAACACTGATCTCTTCTTTACCCGCAGTGATCACCTGCAGTTTGAAGTCCGTTGTGGTTGGATTTGGATACACATTCACCTTCATCGCATCAGCCGCAGCTGTTGCACCTTTCACTGGTTCGTTGCCTGTTGCTGCAAATGGTGGTGGTGGCGGTGGTGGTTCTACAACACAAGCCGCTAAACGTACCGCTATTGTTCTGATCGTACTCACACCGCAGTTGCTTACTGCCTGTGCGGATACCGAGCCATTAACCGCTGTTGACGGATAGCTCACCGT
>JAPLEF010000047.1 GCA_026391525.1 Sphingobacteriales bacterium | reverse complement strand
TCTTTTTCATAACAATTGCTTGTTTAATTGGGCTGACAAAACCATTATTTTTTGCTTTGTCGGGGTGAAACATGATAAAATCCGGGAAAATTTTAATTGATTGCCTTTTTAATTTTTGGGGCTGAAAGGTAATGCTTTTTCAGGAAATCATTATCCTCCGTTTAACAAAAAAAGACTTTAATAACCAGATTCAAAAGATAGGAATCTTTCCGATCACTGGTTATCGGCTACAATGTAAAATTTATTCATTTTAGATATCATGTGAAAATTTTTAAGGTTTATCACAGGGACGGTACTCATCTGGTAAACAACAATTGCTTCTTGATTTTCGAATTGGAAAATTACACATTTTTTGTTTGTCATGCTATGAGAAGAACCGCCAAAAGCCCTTTAATACCGTGAATAGCTTAAAATCGGGCGCCAATCATCTGTAACAGGAAATAGTCCTATCAAAAAAAAACAGGTACAAGTATAATTTTCTTTCAGTAAAAGCGAATCCCTATGCAAGTACTCTTCATCTTTTGCTAAGTTCATTATTAAGAATTCATCTACCTCATCAACCCTCATTTTTTTCGATGATTTGCTTTCTTTTTTTTGCCATTCCAAGCACCAACCCATACCTTTGCACCCGATTAAAAAAACAGTTGATCAGTACCATAAGTGGATCATCAACTTCAACTAATCAACTTTTCACGTTTCAATTATAAAGCAATGGTAGAAATAAAACCAGATGAGATTTCAGCAATACTGCGTCAACAGCTCAGCAATTTCAATGCTGGCGCAAGTTTAGAGGAAGTAGGAACGGTATTACAGGTAGGTGATGGTATTGCCCGTGTATATGGATTAAACAATGTTCGTTCGGGTGAGCTGGTAGAATTTGAAAATGGGGTTAAAGCCATCGCCCTCAATCTGGAAGAAGACAATGTGGGTGTGGTATTGATGGGTGATAGTGGAGATATCAAAGAAGGTGCAAAAGTAAAACGTACCTCACAAATCGCTTCAATCAAAGTGGGAGATGGGTTGAGTGGCCGCGTTATCAATACCTTAGGAGAACCTATTGATGGTAAGGGGCCCATCAAAGGCGAACTCTACGAAATGCCTTTGGAACGCAAAGCACCGGGAGTAATTTTCCGTGAGCCAGTAAAAGAACCTTTACAAACCGGTATCAAAGCTATCGATGCCATGATTCCTATCGGACGTGGCCAGCGTGAGCTTATTATTGGCGACCGTCAAACCGGCAAAACAGCCATCGCGGTAGATACTATTATCAATCAAAAAGAATTTTACGCTGCCGGTAAGCCGGTATATTGTATATATGTAGCGATCGGACAAAAAGCATCAACCATCGCCGGGATCATGAAAACCCTTGAAGAATACGGTGCAATGGCGTATACTACCATTGTTGCTGCTTCTGCTTCCGATCCGGCTCCATTACAGTTCTATGCACCATTTGCCGGGGCTGCAATTGGAGAGTTTTTCCGCGATACCGGAAGGCCGGCACTTATCATTTATGATGACCTATCCAAACAAGCGGTAGCTTATCGTGAGGTTTCCCTTCTTCTTCGCCGCCCCCCAGGCCGTGAAGCTTATCCCGGGGATGTGTTCTATTTGCATAGCCGTTTACTCGAAAGGGCAGCTAAAGTGGTTTCAAAAGATGAAATCGCCCAACAGATGAACGATTTGCCGGAATCTATCAGGCATCTCGTAAAAGGCGGAGGTTCTTTAACCGCTTTGCCAATTATTGAAACACAGGCAGGTGACGTTTCGGCATATATTCCAACCAATGTGATTTCTATTACCGACGGACAAATCTTCCTGGAAGGTAACCTCTTCAATGCAGGTATCCGTCCGGCGATTAACGTAGGTATTTCGGTAAGCCGTGTGGGTGGTAATGCGCAGATCAAATCGATGAAAAAAGTGGCCGGTACTTTGAAACTCGATCAGGCCCTATACCGCGAGTTAGAAGCTTTCTCTAAGTTTGGTGGCGATTTGGATGCGGCAACAAAAAATGTAATCGATAAAGGTGCACGTAATGTTGAAATCCTGAAGCAAGCGCAATATTCTCCATTTACGGTGGAAAAGCAGGTAGCCATGATTTATTTGGGAACTCAGGGTTTACTGAAAAACGTTTCCGTAAAAAATGTGAAAGCTTTCGAAGAACATTTTCTCCTGGAAATGGAAAACAAATATCCCGAAATTCTGGCTGAATTCAAAAAGGGCGGATTGCCGGAAGAAGGTTTGAAAAAGATGACCGATCTGGCAGCAAGTTTAGCAGGTCAATACAAATAATGTGGTTTTAATTTTTGATAAAGGGTGGCTTTGCTACCCTTTTTTTGTGCCTTCCCTGAAAAAAGATTCTTTAAAGATAGGCTGGTAATAATTAAATTGCAACAAAGATTACATTTCAGATACGCAATTTTGTCAGGGTTTGGTATGGGAATAGTTTTTGCAATTAACTTTTAAAATATTAATACATGACGTTAGGAATTTTTGCCATCTCCATCATTTTTATGCTGCTTGGAATGGCAGTACAATACCGGTTGAAAAGTAAATTCGCTACTTATGCTAAACAAGGATTAGCTGTAAACCTGAGCGGAAATGAAATTGCACAAAAAATGCTTCGCGATAACGGCATTTATGATGTACAGGTTACTTGTGTGGAAGGCCAATTGACCGATCATTACAATCCTATTAATAAAACAGTAAATCTTAGCCGCGATGTTTATGAAGGAAGAAGCATATCTGCTGCCGCAGTTTCTGCTCATGAATGTGGACATGCCGTTCAACATGCAACCGCTTATTCGATGTTGATGCTGCGCAGTAAGATCGTGCCCGCTGTTCAAATCAGTACCAATCTCTCTCAATGGGTGATCATTGCCGGTTTAGGTGTTTTAGGTTTTGGCGGAGGAAACCAAACGCTTTTACTCATTGGGATCATTCTTTTTGCCGTAACCACTTTGTTTTCATTGATTACCTTACCGGTAGAATTTGACGCTTCAGCACGTGCTTTGCGCTGGTTGGATACTGCCAATATCACATCCGCACCCGAAAAAGAAAAAGCAAAAGATGCCCTCAAATGGGCCGCTCTAACTTATGTTGTAGCTGCTTTAGCATCTGTGGCCATGCTGGTTCAATACATTCTTATTTATCAGGGAAGAAGCAGGGATTAATTTCACCAACAACTATTGTTCCCTTAACTTGCCGCTGTTCATTTACATTTAAACAATAACCCCTCATGGATTTTGGAAAAGAATTTCAGAAATATGCTGTTCAACACAAAGGTGTGAGCAGTAATACCCTGCATGGATATATCAACCACAATGTAACCAACCTCACTCCGAATATCATTGAAGAACGCCCGATGAATGTGGCCGTTATGGATGTTTACAGCCGCCTTATGATGGACCGTATCATTTTTTTGGGCTATCCCATCAACGACGAAGTGGCCAATATCGTAACCGCACAATTGTTGTTTTTAGAAAGCACCGATCGCACCCGCGATATTCAAATGTATATCAACAGCCCCGGCGGTAGTGTTTACGCCGGTTTAGGCATGTACGACACCATGCAGTTCATTACCCCGGAAATTGCCACCATCTGTACCGGAATGGCTGCCAGTATGGGAGCTGTATTGATGTGTGCCGGCGCGAAAGGGAAACGCACTGCTTTAAAACATAGCCGGATCATGATGCACCAACCCAGTGCAGGAGCGGGGGGGCAAGCAACTGATATCGAAATTACAGTGAATGAAATCCGTAAAGTCAAGAGAGAGTTGTATGAAATCATTGCACATCATACCCACCAGCCGGTTGATAAAGTGGCCATCGATTGCGACCGTGATTATTGGATGACTTCTACCGAAGCAAAAGAATATGGTTTGGTAGATGAAGTGTTGCTGATGAACCCACGCAAGAACAAAAAAGATTAATTAAATTTCAATTCTAAACGCATTGCTTGATATGAATATTAATAATAAGTTTATCCGCCAGGATGATGAAGAAACTCCTGCAAACCTGCCCGAAAACCCAATGGAAAAAATGATGAGCGGATGGATGTTCGACAAAAAATTTATCGAACAGCGCAAAGTGTTTTTATGGGGCGCTGTGGATGATAAATCTGCAAAAGACATTACCGACCGCCTGCTTTATCTGGAAGCCCTCGACCCAGGTAAAGACATTACCTTTTATATCAACAGCCCCGGTGGAATGGTTACTTCCGGCATGGTGATTTACGATACCATGCAAATGATCAGTTCACCTGTGAGTACCGTTTGTATGGGCATGGCTGCCAGTATGGGCAGTATTTTGCTCAGTGGTGGCACCAAGGGTAAGCGCTATATTTTTCCGCATGGTGAGGTAATGATTCATCAACCCAGTGGTGGTGGCCGGGGAACCAGTGCCGATCTGGAAATTATGGCAGTACAAATGCTCAAAACAAAGGAAATGGGTGCGAGATTGCTGGCTGAAAACTGCGGACAAACCTTCGAAAAAGTGATGAAAGATTTCGACCGTGATTACTGGATGGATGCTCAGGAGTCGATTGTATATGGTATAGTTGATCATATCTCCAGTAAAATATAAGCATTGAATTTTCTAAAATTTTATAAAGCCTCAACGGGCTTTTTTTATTTTAACATAAAGCAGTATCAACTGTAGAAATCGTGCCAATGTTGAATCGGTTGTATATCTTTGTAAAACGGTAAGTAAAGATTGATTACCTAAAACTTGCATTAATGGCCAAACAACAAATTTTACATTGTTCATTCTGCGGAAGAAGTCGCGATGAAGTGAAGATCCTCATTGCAGGTCAGGATGGTCATATCTGTGAGAACTGTGTAGAACATGCACAGGAAATCATTGCAGTGGAATTAACAGGCTTAGCCGATGGCAAAGCTTCAAATACCTCTTCTTTTAAATTGACAGTAAAGAAGCCCATGGAAATCAAGAAGTTCCTTGATGAATATGTTATTGGGCAGGATGATGCCAAAAAAATTCTGGCAGTTGCGGTGTACAATCATTACAAACGGCTCAACCAAAAAATTGAGAATGATGTTGAAATTGAAAAAAGCAATATCATCATGGTGGGCGAAACAGGAACCGGTAAAACCTTATTGGCTAAATCTATTGCCCGCATGTTGAATGTTCCTTTTGCCATTGTTGATGCAACCGTTTTTACGGAAGCCGGATATGTTGGTGAAGATGTAGAGAGCATGCTCACCCGTTTACTGCAATCCTGTAATTATGATGTAGCTGCTGCCGAAAGGGGCATTGTTTATATTGATGAGATTGACAAGATCGCCCGTAAAAGCGATAACCCATCCATCACCCGCGATGTGAGTGGCGAAGGGGTTCAGCAAGGCCTTTTAAAATTATTGGAAGGCAGTGAAGTACTGGTACCACCACAGGGCGGACGAAAACATCCTGAGCAGAAACTGATCAAAGTAAATACACAGAATATCCTTTTTATTTGTGGTGGTGCTTTTGATGGCATCGATCGCATCATCGCCCGAAGGGTAAATACCAATGCTATTGGTTTTAATGTGAACAAAGAATTGCAGGAATACCAACATAACAATTTGTTGCAGTTTGTAAATGCTGTCGATCTTAAACATTTCGGACTGATTCCTGAATTACTGGGCCGTTTACCTGTAGTAACCTACCTCAATCCACTGGATGCAGAAACCTTACGCAGCATCCTTACCGAACCTAAAAATTCGCTCATCAAACAATTCACCCGTTTATTTGAGATAGAAGGCATCGCCCTTAGTTTCGAACCGGCTGTGTACGATTTCATGGTTGAAAAAGCATTGGAATACAAGCTCGGAGCCCGTGGCCTTCGTAGCATTTGTGAAGGAATACTCACCGATGCCATGTATGAATTGCCCTCACAGAAAGTAAAAAGTTTCGAAGTCACTTTAGAATATGCCAACCGGAAATTCAACAGCACCAAATTGAGTTTACTTAAGGTAGCGTAAGCGTTTGATACATCCTTTTTATGAGGTACTGAAGTGATTTTTTTCCATTAATTTCGCAGTTTACTAATAATGATACTGCTATCATCATGATATACTTTACCATGCTGTATCTCCAATCACATTACTTAATTAACGCTTAAACAATGGTAGATGTTATTCTAGGGTTACAATGGGGCGATGAAGGCAAAGGAAAAATAGTAGATTTTTTTGCGAAAAATTATGATCTTATTGCCCGTTTCCAGGGCGGACCAAATGCAGGGCATACCCTTTATGTGAATAATCAAAAAGTGGTTTTGCACCAAATACCCAGTGGTATTTTTCATCCAGATAAGATTAACCTGATTGGAAATGGTGTTGTGCTTGATGCCATTACTTTAAAAAAAGAATGTGAAGCTGTTGCCGCGCTTGGCGGCGATTATAAAACCAATCTTTACATCAGTGAACGCACGCATCTCATCCTGCCCACACACCGTGCCCTTGATAAAGCCAGCGAACTTTCGAAAGGAATTGAAAAAATCGGCAGTACATTAAAAGGCATTGGTCCGGCTTACATGGATAAAACAGGAAGGAACGGCCTTCGTGTTGGCGATTTACTGGATAAGAATTTTACCACCCAGTATATCAAGCTGAGGATGAAGCACCAGCGTTTGCTTGATAATTTTAATTTTCAGGAAGATATCAGCCAGTGGGAAGAAGAATTTTTTGATGCCCTTGAATTTTTACGCGGATTTAAAATTGTAAATGGCGAATATTTCATCAACGAAAAAATTGCTCAGGGTAATAAAGTGCTTGCCGAAGGAGCCCAAGGCAGTATGCTGGATGTAGATTTTGGCACTTTCCCTTTTGTAACAAGTAGCAGTACTGTTTCTGCGGGTGTTTGTTCGGGCTTAGGGATTGCGCCTCAAAAAATAAAAGAAGTGATCGGCATAACCAAAGCCTATTGCACAAGGGTTGGTAGTGGCCCATTCCCAACAGAGCTCACCGATGCTACCGGCGATTTCCTGCGAAATGCTGGCAATGAATTTGGCAGCACTACCGGAAGGCCCCGCCGCTGCGGATGGATTGATTTAGTGGCACTTCGCTTTGCTTGTATGATCAATGGCGTTTCTCAAATCGTGATGACAAAAGCGGATATTCTTGATGGATTGGAAGAACTGAAAGCCTGTACCAGTTATAAAATCAATGGAGAAGCACAACAAACAGTACCTTTCCAAATGCATCGCATGAACATCGATGCCATTTATGAATCCTGTGCAGGATGGAATACCGATATTTCTACTGTAAGTAATTACGAAACGATGCCTGAAAAAATGAAATTGTATATTGGTTTTATCAATACCTATCTGGGTGTGCCGGTAAAATTTATCAGCAACGGGCCGGGCAGAGATCAAATTGTTTCCGTGTAATAATAAATATCAAAAAAAAGAGAAGAAATATTTGGCTAATTGGAAAAGGCGATGAAATTTTACATCACTAATCCCTGATATATGGTGTCAAAATCTGAAAACGAAAAAAAGAGCCCTTCTAAAAAAGCAGCTGCTCCTAAAAAAGCGATTGTAAAGAAAGCATCTTCTAAAGCAAAGTCTGCTGATGAAGATGAAGAAGACGATGAATTATTAGACAGTACCGAAGAATCTGCACCAAAGAAACCAGCCAAAGGGAAAGCAAGTACTAAAAAGGCTTCGGATGATGATGATGAAGACGATGAAGAAGAAGTTGAAGTGGCTGATGATTGGGAAAAGCCCGACGAAGATGATAATTGGGATCCTGATTTTGATGAATTTGATATTCCAAAATCAAAACTGAAAAAAGCTTCAGGAACTCCAAAAAAGCCAGGCAAAGCAGATGATGAATTTGGAGTAGATGATGATTTTAAAGATCTCGGCCTATTTGATGATATGAACGACGGTGCGGGTTTTGATGATGATGATTTTTAAGTGCTACATTGGAATACAATTCAAATACATTCAGGCTTTCATCGCCTGACGGCTTTAGGAAAAAAATGTTGAACTGGAGTAAACGGTTCAGCATTTTTTGTTTTTTGGAAAACCCGCTGGTACAACATGATACTACTTTCGATGTGATGCTTGCAGCCGGAGCTATTGATTCTATACGATTAACACAGCCGATAGATTATTCAGCACTTCAGGATTTTTTTCAACTTGATAATGATTGGCTTTTCGGCCACTTGAATTATCCCTCAAGCTCAGATGCAGTTGATTTTCCTGCCGGTTTTTTCTTCCAGCCGGAGATTAGGGTTGTGCTGAAGGGAGATCAGGTTACCATTCACATCTTTGCGGGTTCACCGGTGCAGATCTTTACTGAAATCAATGAACACCCGGTAACATTAGATGCAACTTTACCGGCTATCGTTAACGTGCAGTGCAGGCAATCAAGGCAGGATTACATTCAAGCCGTTGAGGCTTTAAAAAAGCACATCAGGCGAGGCGATTGTTATGAAGTTAATTATTGCATGGATTTCTTTTCTGAGCACAGTGAGGTTGATCCATGGTTATTGTATCAGCAATTGAGTGTTGCTTCGCCAAATCCTTTTGCGGCTTTTTACAAAGTAGACAACAGTTTTTGTTTGTGTGCAAGCCCCGAAAGGTTCTTGCGAAAAGAAGATACTATTTTGATATCACAACCTATCAAGGGAACAAGCCGCCGGTTTCCATTAGATCCTCAAAAAGATGCTGTGTCACTGGCTTATCTTACCAATAGCGAAAAAGAGAAAAGCGAAAATGTAATGGTGGTAGATCTGGTACGTAACGACCTGAGCAGGATTTGCACGGAAGGTTCAGTTAAGGTGACAGAATTGTTTGGAGTATACGCGTTTCCTCAATTGTACCATCTCATTAGTACCATACAGGGAGGCATACACGAAAATATATCGATGGCGAAAGTATTTGAAGCCTGTTTTCCGATGGGCTCAATGACAGGCGCACCCAAGAAAAGGGTAATGGAACTCATAGAGGAGTTTGAAGTTTCACCAAGAGGATTGTTTTCAGGTACCATAGGTTATATTTCACCGGATGGCATTGCCGATTTCAATGTAGTGATCAGAAGCATTTTTTACAACGCATCTAATGGAATGCTCAGTTTCAAAGCAGGAAGCGGAATCACCTTTTACAGCGAACCGGAGCAGGAATACGACGAATGCATGTTAAAAGCTTCTGCCATCATGAAAATGCTGATGTCGGCTTAGTTTTTTTTGGGTTTAATTGCTTTGGGAGTTGGGGTAGGTGCAAGAGTTTGATTATCGCTTAAAAGGTATTGAACCGAGGCTTCGAGGATCTGATATTTCAACTGACGGAAAGCATCCATTTTTTCATCGGGCAATACCAGGTTGTAATAACCTTCTTCTGAAAGTCTGTTATCGAATGCCGGATTATACCGGTTAAAAAGTTCAATTTCCATCTTAATATAACTGGTAAGGATAAGCGAAACATATTTTCCGGAAATTTTTTCAGTGCTTAAATCATGTTGCGCTTCAATAGTGGATGAATCTTTATGGCCAATGGTTGTGGTTGTTGATACAGACTGATCCTCCATGATATAATGGGTTGCAATGAACTTCTTTACATGATTTTTGCTTTCAGTTGGGAGGTGATTTTGCAGTACCCAAAAATTTCGGCTACCCGATTTTCGAATGGCATCATTAACGCGGCCAGGGCCTCCATTGTATGCTGCAATCACTAACAGCCAATCATTAAAATCGCGGTACAATTGTAAAAGATATCGTGCAGCTGCATGGGTGCTTTTGAAATAATCGCGACGTTGGTCGGTTTGCGAATTGATAATCAATCCGAAACTCCTACCTGTTTCGGGCATGAATTGCCAGGGCCCGCTGGCACCAACCATGCTGGTAGCTGTTGTAGATAAGTTACTTTCAATCACGGCTAAATATTTCAACTCATGCGGTACCCCATAGAGTGAGAAGATATTATCAATAAGATTGAAGTAGGGAAGCCCCCAGGTTTTCATCCTGATCAGTGAAGCGCTGTGTTGTTTAAGATAATCCTGCATGTATGCTTCCGCGTTAGGATTAACCTGAGAGGCATAAGGAAGTAGGGTATTATAACTGAACTGAGTAAAAAGGTCCTTGAATCCATAACGGGTGAGCGCATTTACCGATGCGGCTATCGCAGGTTTAGGAGCCTTGTTTACTGCAATCACTTTCTCGATGAGTTGCTGTGTAGTTTCATCTTCCTTAAGGGTATCTGCAGTAATATATCCCTGTTGATTGCTGGCAAAACCAACAACAGAAATGCATAAACTAAACAAGAAAAGTGAAGCTCTTTTCATAATGATAAGATCATTTGCCGGTTACTTTCGTTGCATGAGTTGTTGGCTCAACTGAAGCAAAGTTACTTCATCCTTTCGGGCGGCCAACAGTTGTAAGCCGAATGGCATACCGTTGCTGTGACGGAATAAGGGTAAAGAAATAGCCGGTATGCCGGTGAGATTGGCCAGCACGGTATAAATATCGGCAAGATACATGGCCATAGGATCCTGATTTTTCTCTCCTATCGGGAAAGCGGTTACAGGCGAAGTGGGCAAGGCAATTGCATCATAGGTTTTAAATATACTACTGATGGCATCTACCAACTTTCCTCTTACTTGTTGTGCTTTCGAAAAATAGGCATCATAATAACCCGAGCTGAGTACAAAAGTGCCCAGCATGATCCTTCTTTTTACTTCTTTGCCAAAGCCTTCCGTTCTATTTTGGGTGTAAAAACCAGTTAAATCTGCTGTTGTTGCTGCCGAGCGATGCCCATACCTGATTCCGTCGTATCTCGATAAATTACTACTCGCTTCTGCAGTGGTGAGTACATAATAGGCCGGAACAATGTAGTCAATCATATCAAAAACAACCGCATCAACAATATGTCCTTCTTCACGCAGTTGTAGTAAGTATTGTTTTTGTTGTAGCGCTATTTCCTCATCAAGGGAAGGATGATTCATCGCAGAACTGAAATAAGCAATCCGGAATTTTTTCTCATTGGCATCAACCGACGCTGTCGAAATGGCAACAGCATTCATGGTACTGTCGTTAGGATCATTGCGGCTCATCAATTTCAATATCAAATGAAGGTCTGCTATGTTTTTTCCAAAAATTCCAATCTGGTCGAAAGAAGAGGCGAAAGCAATCAACCCATACCTCGAAATAGTTCCATACCCGGGCTTGAAACCGATAATGCCACAAAAGTCTGCCGGCTGTCGAACAGAACCACCAGTGTCGCTTCCAAGTGCTGCCATGCATAAACCGGCTTGTACAGCTACTGCACTGCCACCAGATGAACCTCCGGGTACTTTTGAAGTATCATAGGCATTGTGAACAGGCCCATAAACTGAATGTTCATTGGAAGATCCCATAGCAAACTCATCGCAATTGCAATTACCGATGATGATAGCTTCTTCATCGATGAGGAATTGTAAAGCGGTTGCTGTATAGGGGGAGTGGTATCCTTTCAGCATTGTGGAAGCAGCTGTAACAGCATGACCTTCGTAACAGATCACATCTTTGATAGCTATTACTACGCCATGGAGTAATTTAGGTGCTGAACCGGCAGTGCGTTGTGCGTCCAGTTTCGCAGCAAGAGCTAAAGCTTCATCAGCATAAACTTCCACGAAGGCATTCAAATATTTATTTGCTTGTATGCATTCCAGATAGTGGGAGACTGCTATTGTACAGGTTGTGGCACCGCTGCCCAACTGTTCCTGATAAGCAGCAATACTGGTAAAAGAAAACATGATGTTAGAAGATGACATCAGATGAAACTATAATCCGATGAACCGGCTTGATCCGGTTGTCAGTTTAAAAATCTAAGTTATGGGGTAGCTTCTTTCTTGCTGTCTTTTTCTTTCATGCCATCTTCAATTTCACTCTTCACATTGTTTTTGGCGTCATTGAATTCGCGCATGCCCCTGCCGATTCCGCGCATCAGGTCTGGAATTTTTCTACCACCAAAAAAGAGCAATACTACTAAAACAATCAATATCCACTCGCTGCCACCGGGCATAGACAACAGGAGTGTGGTTTTAAGTTGAAGCATAAAGTTAAATTGATGCACAAAGATAAGCGAATATTCGGGTTGGCTGATCAATTATATGCCACATATCAAACATTAACAACCTTTCTGTCCGGTACTTTTTCAGCGGATATACTTTCCACAGCGCGCTTTACCATTTGCAGCTTCATAGGTGCTGATGCCTTTTGAACAGGAAATGAAACCGATAAATACGGCGATAAGTAGCAAGCCCAATAGAACATTCTTTCTCATGTTAAGAGGTTTTAGTGTGTTTAAATAAATAAGCAGAAATCTTTGGGAAGATTGTTCAGAGAAAGAAAGGATTAACTATAACAAAGTACAAATCTGGATTGTGGGATGCAAGCGTCAAATCATAAAAAAAGCGAAAACTTTTGGTTTTCGCTTAACATCAATGCGTTATATATTTTAAAAGGGTAAAAATCACTTTGTTTTGGTACCCACCGCCATTCTTTTTTCTTTGATGCGGGCGCTTTTACCACTTCTTTCACGTAGGAAATAAAGTTTAGCACGCCTTACACGGCCTACTTTATTAAGCTGTATACTTTCGATATTTGGAGAAAAAACAGGAAAAAGACGTTCAACTCCAACTCCATCACTGATCTTACGAACAGTGAAAGTAGCGGTTGATCCGGTACCCTGGCGTTTGATCACATCACCTTTGAAACTCTGGATACGTTCTTTGCTTCCTTCTACAATTTTGTAGTTAACAGTTATATTGTCACCTGCTTTGAAAGCGGGAAGCGTTGGTTTTTTGGTCAACTGCTCATGAACAAATTCGATTGCGTTCATATTCTTTATTTTTTTACGGACGGCAAAGGTAGGGATTAATTATTGAAGTTGGTAGTTTAATTCGGAAAACTTTCAACTTTTTTGAGCCTTCGTTTCAAATAAAATCTTTGAATCTATTACCAGCTATATTATGACCAGCATTGATTAGCGGGCAATATTAACCGCCCTCTTCTCCCTGATTACGGTTACTTTAATCTGCCCCGGAAAAGTCATTTCTGTTTGGATTTTCTGGGCAATTTCAAAACTGAGCTTATCGCTGTCGCCATCGGTTACTTTATCTGCTTCAACAATTACCCTGAGTTCTCTTCCGGCTTGTATGGCATAAGCTTTTTCTACTCCCTGATACGATAACGCCAGGTTTTCGAGATCTTTAATCCGCTGAATATATTGTTGCATGATCTCCCTCCTTGCACCCGGCCTTGCTCCGCTGATGGCATCGCAAGCCTGAATTATGGGAGAAATCACATACTTCATTTCCATTTCATCGTGGTGTGCCCCGATTGCATTTACAACAGCAGGGTTTTCACCATATTTTTCCGCCAATTTAGCTCCAAGCAGGGCATGACTTAATTCTGTTTCTTCATCAGGTACCTTGCCGATATCATGCAATAAGCCGGCGCGTTTGGCCAGTTTAGGGTTCATACCCAATTCCGAAGCCATGATAGCACATAAATTAGCAGTTTCCCTGCTGTGCATGAGTAAGTTCTGTCCATAAGAAGAACGGAAACGCATCCGGCCCACCATGCGGATCAATTCTTTATGCAAGCCGTGGATGCCGAGCTCCATTACAGTACGTTCTCCAATTTCCATCACCTGATCATCCAGTTGGCGCTTTGTTTTTTCCACTACTTCTTCAATACGTGCCGGGTGAATCCGTCCGTCGGAAACCAGTCTTTGTAAAGATAAACGGGCCACTTCTCTTCGTAATGGGTCGAACGACGATAATACGATTGCTTCCGGGGTATCATCAACAATCAGATCTACTCCTGTAGCCGCTTCAATAGCACGGATGTTCCGACCTTCCCTACCAATGATAGAACCTTTGATCTCGTCGCTTTCTAGGTTAAAAACAGTAATAGAATTTTCTATTGCCTGCTCAGCTGCTGTGCGCTGGATGGTCTGGATTACAATTTTACGTGCTTCTTTATTGGCTTTGAGTTTAGCATCTTCAATGATTTCCTGCTGGATGGAAAGCGCCTTGCTATGTGCTTCCTGGGTAAGGCTTTCAATGAGTTGCGCCTTGGCTTCTTCAGCGGTAAGTCCGGCTACTTTTTCGAGGCGGCGTATATGTTCTTCCTGATGCTTTTCCAGTTCGGTGCGCTTCTGGCCAACCACCTCTAATTGACGGTTCAGATTGTCCTTAATCGTTTCATTTTCTTTTAGTTGCTTCTCTAGATTCCCTTCTTTTTGATTCAGACTTTGTTCTTTTTGTTTGATCTTATTTTCAGACTCGCTCAGCTTTTGGGTGCGCTGCATTACATCCCGCTCATGATCTGATTTAAGTTGAACAAATTTTTCTTTGGCTTCTAGAAGTTTCTCTTTTTTTAGATTTTCAGCCTGTAACTGTCCATCTGCAATAATTTTTTGCGCCTGGCCCTCAGCGTCGGCAATTGTTTTTTGGGTATTTTTCGCAAAAATTACCTTGCCCAGAATCGTGCCCACAACAAGAGCTACCAATCCCAGGATGATTGAAATTATATTCAGTTCCATTAATTGTTGATGTTTTTAACTGATTCACAATATTGTACATGATGATACCTTCCTATTATTTGAAAAAGGTTATTTGGCGAAGATAAGAACTTTGTGTTAAGATTTTAGAAAGAATAGGGCGGTAACGAATAGAACTGCAATCATAAAATGGCTTTATCCATTTCAGCTTCCATTTTTGATAAAGTTCCAGAGAGAGATTCCAACAAACCCGAAGAGTGCTGGTCACCAACAGCCTGGGTGGCATACCAGATAATGACCATTGCTATATAGTCCTGCATATCCTTCCCGGCAAACTGCGTTTTGAATTCAATGATTTTGTCATTGATGATTTTCACCGTCTTACGAACCGTTTCTTCATCAGTAGGGCTGGTACGGATGCGATAAGTGCGGTCGCCAAGTAAGATATTGACTGGAATGAGTTCTTCGGGCATGTTTATCGTTTATTCACTTAGAAGGGAAATACATTTGTCTATTTCCCTGATATAGCGGTTGATGGTGAGATCGAAAGCCTTTTTATCAGCTTCATTCATTTTACTTGCTGCTGCTTTAAAAATCTGCTGCTGTTCTTGCAGCAATTTTATTTTCTTTTCCTGAACCGAATTATCGGCTTGCAAAATGGCAAGTTTTTGTTGTAGAGCAGCATTTTCCTTCAATAAGTTTGCCTGCCTTTTCAGCAGTTCCTGCAATTTTACTTGCACCCGGGCTATTTGTCCTTCAATTTCCTGCAATCCTTATTATTTTCTGATTTCGGCTTTCAAATGAGTTTGGTACTGTTGCACCAGTTGATTCATGTATTGATCTATTTCCCCATCGGTGAGGGTTTTATGCTCATCCTGAAACGTGAAACTAACAGCCAGCGATTTTTTTCCGGCACCCAGTTTCTCACTTTCAAACACATCAAAAAGATTAATCGACTTTAACTGGTTGATCTTCCCCGATAAAGCTATTTGCTCTACCTGAAGATAAGAAACATTTTTATCCACCAACAAAGCAAGGTCTCTGTTAACAGAAGGGAATTTAATGATTTCCTGGTATTGTACCGAATTGGTTTTGATAGTAATGAGCTTATCCCAATCGAGCAGCGCATAAAAAACGGGTTGTTTTACTTCAAATTGCTTTCGAAGTGCTGCAGAAATCTCACCAATCTTACCCAAAACTACCTCTTGTGCTCGTATCTGAACGGCTTGTAAAAGTTGTTGATCAGTTGTTGGTTGAAAACTGTAATTCGACAATCCGGTAATGGTCAGCAATTTTTCTATCAATCCTTTCAGATAAAAAAAATCTGCTTCCTTTGCTTTATGGGCCCAGTCGGGGTCGTTTGCTGTTCCGCTTACATAAATCACCAGGTTGTTTTTTTCCAGAAAATGATGATCTTCCGAACGGGAATAAGTTTTTCCAAATTCAAAAAAGCGCAGTTGATGATTTTTACGGTTAAGGTTATGTGCGATCACCTGAAGGCCTCCGGGTAACAAATCGAGCCGCAACATATCCAGTTCGGCACTTAAGCTATTGATCATCTTCACCGAACGGGATAATTCATCAGCCGAATAAAAGTTGCTATTGCCAATACTGTTGGTGAATATTTCAAAAAAGCCCATTCCAACCAGGTCATTCGACAGTTTTTCGCGAAGTACATATTTGCGTTGGTCTTTAGCTGGGGATGGCGAAATACGGATGCTTGCCGGAATAGCAATATGATCGAGCCCATCAACCCTCATGATTTCTTCTACAATATCTGCCGCAATAAGAACATCGGGTTTGAAATAGGGTACTGTAACGATAAGCGATTCCTCCGTAGAACTTTGGATAGAAAAACCAAGTGAAAGCAGTATTTTTTTAACTGATTCTGCAGCATACGCTTTTCCGCTCAGTTTTTGCAAATATGCATAGCTGAGTGTAACCTGTTTTCCGGGTTGTGGGTTGGGATAACAATCTACTATTCCGCTGCTCAATGTGCCTCCGGCTATTTCACTGATCAGTTTTGCTGCTCTGATTAAAACAGTTACGGTTTGACTAATATCAGTGCCTTTTTCAAAACGGGTGGCAGCATCTGTTCGCAATCCATGCCGCAATGAGGTTTTGCGTATGGTTTCCGGATAAAACCAGGCACTTTCCAGAAAAATGTTTGTAGTTGTTGCCTCCACGCCACTTGTTATTCCCCCATAAACGCCGGCCAAACAAAGGGGCGACTGGGAATCCGCAATAACAAGGTCGTTTTCATCGAGTTTTCTTTCTTTTCCATCAAGGGTTGTAAAAAGGCTACCAGCTTGGGCCATACGAACCCTGATTTGTTTACCGGTGATCTTATCTGCATCAAAAGCATGTAAAGGCTGGCCGGTTTCATGCAATATGAAATTGGTGATGTCTACGATATTATTGATGGGCTTGATGCCGATACTTTTCAAACTTTCTCTAAGCCATTGCGGACTTTCATTCACCCGGATTCCATTGATCATGATGCCACTGTATCGTTGACAGGCTAAACCGGCTTCTAATTTCACTTCAATACCACAACCCGTTGCTGTCAGCAGATGAGGATCTGGCAAAGGCGATATTACGGAAGCAGGATTTTCATGATAACTCATCCATGCACAAACATCACGTGCTACGCCGAGGTGGCTCATCGCATCCATACGGTTGGGCGTTAAACCTATTTCGTAAATATGGTCTTCATGAGATGGGAAAATACTTGTCAAAGCAGTACCCACAGGTGTTTCCTGAGCTAATACCAAAATACCATCATGTGCATCACCTAAACCAATTTCGTCTTCAGCACAAATCATGCCTTCACTGATGTCTCCACGGATTTTGGCTTTTTTAAGCGTGATAGGTTGTCCGTTCGTTGGATAAATGGTACAGCCAACCGGTGCAACTACTACTTTTTGGCCCACAGCCACATTATTGGCTCCGCAAACAATTTGCAGATCAGTTGCTTCACCGATGTTCACCGTTGTTATGGAGAGTTTATCCGCCTCGGGATGTTTAACACAGGTTCGTATCTCACCTACCAGCAGTCCTTTCAATCCGCCTTTAACAGATTGGTATTCCGTCATGCTTTCCACTTCAAGCCCTAATGATGTAAGGATTTCAGAAAGTTTTGCAGGTAGAACATTTACAGGTAGGTACTTACTGAGCCATTGGTATGAAATCGTCATGAAAACAATCAGGTTTAGCAACAAAGATAGTTTTTTGAGACCAAGTTGAAACAGGCAATCCCCTCTAAATCAATAGAACCGTTGATGCAAATTTCAATGAATTTTCCAAGGACAGAAAAAATGGATACAGGTGCAAAAATTTTACGAAGACGAGTTCAGTCTTGTGCATAAAATAGCTTTAATGAGCAGCAATAAATGATTGCTTGTGAATAGTTCGGGGGATAACCCGTTAATAAGCTATTTTTGCCGGTGAATTTGATGTGGAAAATCTTCATCAAAAAGTTAATAACAGGGGAAGTTGAAGAAATGATTCGTTTGATATTGGCATTTGATTTTACCTTAGTTGCCCTGCAGTTATTTTTTGCAGCTAAACCCCAAGCAGGATTTAACTAACAAGAAAGGGTAACCGTAAAACAGTTAGTTGATGATTTGCTTACAACCAGCATGATTAAAAAATGGAATTAACCAACCTCAATAAAGGAAAAGTAAGGCGTAAAGCGTCTGTCGATCTCGGATCAATGGTTTTTGGTAAAATCCCTCCCCAGGCCAAAGAACTGGAAGAAGCGATTTTGGGAGCCGTAATGCTCGAAAAAAGTGCATTCGATACGGTGGTGGAAATCATCAAACCGGAGTGTTTTTATGTGGAAGCCCATCAACGGGTTTATAAAGCCATGCAATCACTGGCCCTGAAGAGTGCGCCAATCGACCTGCTTACCGTTGTGGAAGAACTTAAATTCAGGGAAGATCTTGAATTTGTAGGCGGTCCTTATTTTGTAACCCGACTTACCAATGCAGTGGTATCATCAGCTAATATTGAAGCCCATTGCAGGATTGTGTTGCAGAAATTTATCCAGCGTGAACTCATCCGTATCAGCGGGGAAATCATCGGGGATGCTTATGAAGACAGTACCGACGTTTTCGACATGCTGGATGAAGCAGAAGGAAAACTGTTTGAAATCACCAACAACCACCTTCGTAAAAATTTCGACAGCATAGACACGGTTTTAGTTAAAACCATCCAGCGTATTGAGGATATGCGTCAACGTCAGGAATCTATTACTGGCGTTACCACAGGCTTTCCTTCACTCGACAAGGTAACTTATGGCTGGCAACCCACCGACCTCATCATCCTTGCAGCAAGGCCTTCGGTAGGTAAAACCGCATTTGCGCTTAACCTTGCCCGTAGTGCGGCACTCAATCCGGATAAACCCGTAGCCGTTGGTTTTTTCAGTCTTGAGATGAGCAGTGCTCAATTGGTTCAGCGTATACTCAGCGCCGAGAGTGAAATATGGCTAGAAAAGATAGCCAGAGGTAGACTTGAAGAGCATGAGATGAAACAACTTTACAAGAAAGGCATCGACAGGTTGAGTAAAGCACCAATTTTTATTGACGATTCCGCAGCGCTCAATATTTTTGAACTCAGGGCTAAATGCCGCCGTTTGAAAAACAAGCATAATGTGGGTTTAATCATTATCGATTATTTACAGTTGATGAGTGGTAGTGCCGACCGAAACAGCAACCGGGAACAGGAAATCAGCAAAATTTCACGCGACTTGAAAGGCCTGGCCAAAGAACTCCAGGTGCCGATTATTGCCCTTTCTCAATTGAGCCGTGAGGTTGAAAAAAGAAAGGAAGGCAATAAGATTCCGCAACTGAGCGATCTGCGCGAATCAGGCGCTATAGAACAGGATGCCGATATGGTGATGTTCCTTTATCGCCCGGAATACTATGAAATCAACGCTGATGAGCATGGTGATAGCAACAAGGGCGAAACACTCGTAAAAATTGCCAAGCATCGAAACGGAAGTTTGGAATCTATAAAACTCAAGGCATTGCTTCATATCCAGAAGTTTGTTGAGATGGATCCGGAAGAAGGATTCAATCCCGGACTGCCTAAAGAAGGCAACTGGAGGAAGGTGCCTGGCAGTGGCAACGATGATCATAAGCTTTATATCCAGAAGGGAAGTAAAATGAACGATGGTGAATTTGATGACGACGCTCCGTTTTAATCGTACTATCTATTAAGTATACACGCAATTTCGTTTCACACCAAAATGAACCTTCCTTTATTCTATATTGAACAGGTGAATGTTGAAGATCTCTTATTCACATTTCCGGAAGAAAGTTCAAAGCATATCATCCAGGTGCTGCGGATGAAAATGGGCGAGCGGTTGAAAATCACTGATGGTGCAGGTTACATGGCTGATGCCGAAATCGTTTCAGATCATCGAAAACATTGTCAGGTGAAAAGACTAAGCATTGAATATGTCAAGCCTGCGTCGCATCAAAAATGCATCGCCATTTCACCATTGAAAAATACAGCCCGTTTTGAATGGTTCCTTGAAAAGGCCACAGAAATTGGTGTGTCAGAAATTATTCCGTTGATTTGCAGCCGTACCGAAAAACAGCAACTGCGCACTGCCAGGCTTCAACAGGTTTTACAAAGTGCGATGCTGCAATCGCAACAGGCCTGGATGCCTAAGTTATGGGAACCTGTTTCATTCACAAGCTTCGTAAATAAGCCTTTTGAAGGTAGCCGTTATATCGCCCATTGCGAGGCAGAACAAGACAGAAGTTTATTGCCTGTTTCATCGGATAGCAATAAATCATTAATCTTAATCGGACCAGAAGGCGATTTCACAGAAGCAGAAATTGCTCTTGCTTTGCAAGAAGACTATACTCCGGTAAGTTTAGGTGATAGCAGGTTGCGAACTGAAACTGCAGGCATCGTTGCCGCTACTTTACTTTTCCCGGCCTTGGGCTAACTGGCCTGATCTTTATCTTTCTTAACTGGTTCTGGCAACTGGGGTTCGTTCAATATCACCACTCTTCCTTTCATCATTCGCTTGCGCATCGTCATGTTGAGCAGTTCAACTACAAATGAAAATGCCATTCCAAAATAGATATAGTTTTTGAGTTTCATTTCATGAGCCACATCAGGGTTCCAGCCTTCCATAATCAAACTGAGGCCGATCATTACGAGAAAGGAAAGTGCCAGCATTTTGAGTGTTGGATGTTTATGGATAAAAGCCGAAATTTTAGGACTGAATAAAAACATGATCGTCATAGCAATTACTACAGCCGCCACCATGATCTCCAGATGCTTTGCCGTACCTCCAGCCGTGATGATGCTGTCGAAAGAAAAAACCGCATCAATGAGTATGATTTGTCCGATAGCTTTTGATAGACTGAGCTGGTCTTTCTTTTCCATATTTGCATTGGGGTCTTCACCTTCCAGCTTATGGTGAATTTCCATAACCGATTTATAAATAAGAAATAAACCGCCCAGTAACATCACAATACTTGCCAAATCGAAACCTTTACCGAAAATGGTAAAAACGGATTTGCCTTTTTGCAATAAAAGCCAGCTTAATCCGAATAATAAAAGTGTTCTAGACAATATGCCGGTGATCATCCAGATACGGCGCGCTAAAGTTTGCTCCTTCGCAGATTTTAAACGGTTCAGGATGATGCTTACAAAAATTACATTATCTATGCCAAGCACCACTTCGAGGATTACCAATACAATAAAACTGATGATACTTTCTGATGTAAATAAATGTTCCATTAAGCTGATTTTATCGCTTTTTGAGTCTTCTATTAAGCTTCTTTTGGCTTATTTCTTTTTGCGAGATAAGCTGAAATATTTTTTACGATTGCTGGCCCTTCATATACGAAGCCAGTCCATACCTGAATCAATGCGGCACCGGCATCAAGTTTAGCCTGTGCATCAGCCCCGGTAAAAATTCCGCCACTACCAATGATGAGAAATCCATTACCCGTTTTTTCATGGATATACCTGATCATCTGCGTGCTCTTATCCTGTAGCGGTTTCCCACTTAATCCTCCTGCTCCTATTTTGTTTAATTCGTTTATTCCTGTAATCAAGTTGCTTCTGTCTAAAGTAGTATTAGCAACAATCAAACCTTCAAGTTCAATTTCAGGAATGAGTGCGATTACATCATCTACCTGAGATTTTTCAAGATCAGGAGCAATTTTCAATAATATCGGCTTAGGTTTTTGGATTTTATTGTTGGCTTCATTAAGCACTGTGAAAATTTTCCGCAGGCTCTCTTTATCTTGCAATGCCCTGAGTGCTGGAGTATTCGGACTGCTTACATTCACTACAAAATAATCTACATAAGGGTGTAATATTTCAAAGCAGGTGAGATAATCTTTCCATGCTTCTTCGTTAGCGGTGTTTTTATTTTTTCCGATATTGCCACCCACCAGAAAACGTGCGCCGTTATGTTTTGGAATGTTTTTTTCTTTCCACTTTTTTAATCTTTCTAAAATGGCATCGGCGCCATCATTATTGAAACCCATCCGGTTGATGAGGGCAAAGTCTTTTTTCAACCGGAACAACCTGGGCTTATCATTGCCATCCTGTGCGATTGGGGTTACGGTTCCAATCTCTACAAATCCAAACCCCAAACATTTTAATTCGCGGAGATATTTAGCGTTCTTATCAAATCCTGCACCCAAGCCAACCGGATTACTGCAGTTTTTAAACAGTTGAGCAGCCAATGAAGCGGATGGAAATGGTTTTGCAGGAACCGACACAGGCCGAAACCAGTTTGTTATCATGCGATTGAATATTCCAACTCCACATAAGGATTTCAGGATACCCATTGAGAAATAATGCACTTTTTCCGGGTCAAATAAAAACAACAGCGATCGGATAATCCTATACATATGGCTGCGAAATTAAGATTCAGCATCCAGTTTTTTTCTTTTGACGGGGAAATGATAACTTTGATCTATAAAGTTGCATAAACAACTATCTTGCTGTTATCATTAATTATAGGTCATCTGGCAGAAAATAGTTGCCCATTTTTCAATTCATAAATATTATGCTGATGCAGGACGCATATATCATCGCAGGTTTTCGTACCGCTGTTACCAAAAGTAAGAAAGGTGGATTTCGATTTACAAGGCCCGACGATCTTGCTATTGAAGTGATAAAAGGCTTACTGGCTTCAGTTCCTTCGCTTGATCCTTTGTTGGTGGATGATGTGATTGTGGGTAATGCCGTACCGGAAGCAGAGCAGGGGTTGCAGTTTGGACGAACCATTGCAGCAAGAGCGATTGGTATTGCGGCTGCCGGTATTACCATCAACCGGTATTGTGCGAGTGGATTAGAGAGCATTGCCATGGCTACTGCAAAAATCCGGTCTGGAATGGCTTCCTGTATCATTGCAGGGGGAACCGAAAGTATGAGTCTGGTACCTACGGCCGGATGGAAAACAGTGCCTGCTTATTCCATCGCTTCTACTGAGCCTGATTATTACCTGAGCATGGGGTTAACGGCTGAAGCTGTTGCAAGCGAATATGACGTATCCAGGGAAGATCAGGATTTATTCAGTTTCGAAAGCCATGTCAAGGCAGGGAATGCCATCAAGGAAGGTTATTTCAAAGAAGGAATATTACCGGTAAGCATAGACGAAATTTATGTAGATGCCGATGGAAAGAAACAAAAAAGAAGCCAGGTAATTGATACCGACGATGGGGTTCGTTATGATACCAGTTTGGAAGGTTTGGCTAAATTAAAACCTGCTTTTGCAGCAGGAGGCTCGGTTACTGCCGGAAATTCGTCGCAAACCAGTGATGGAGCGGCATTTGTAATTGTAATGAGTGAAGCGCTGGTAAATAGTTTGGGTTTGAAACCTATTGCCCGTTTGGTGAATTGCGCCAGTGCCGGTGTACATCCGCGCATCATGGGGATTGGTCCGGTGGAAGCCGTACCCAAAGTGCTCAAACAGGCTGGAATGCAATTAAACCAAATCGATCTGATTGAACTCAATGAAGCATTCGCTTCTCAATCACTCGCTGTTATTCGCAAGCTTGGCCTTGATCCTTCTATCGTAAATATCAATGGAGGTGCCATCGCATTAGGGCATCCATTGGGTTGTACCGGATGTAAACTCACCATTCAAATCATTCAGGATCTGAAAAGGTTACAGAAAAAATATGGCATGGTAACAGCATGTGTAGGTGGTGGACAGGGCATTGCCGGTATCATTGAATTTTTAGGATAAGTTTTATCATTTTCAGGTCAACGTACAATGCTGTTGCTGCAGTATGATCCGCTGATTTATTTTTTTTGGAAGATATTTTGCATAGATTTGCAACAATGTAGCAAAAATGAAATACCTTTTAACCATAAAGAATACCATAAACGTTTTTTTGTTAGGGGTATTTTTTTTGGCGATCACTCCACAACGTTTTTTGCATCACCTCTTCACCAATCACCAGGATTTATCTTCAGCCAGGAATGTGAAAGGTGGATCAACCAATATTGATAAGGCCGCTTTTCATTGCGATTGCAACCACATGGTAGCTACTTCGGAATACACTACATTTTCGTTAGCGAAACAACCCTCTTCTTTTTCACCCTATCGCATTTTTAATGAAGCTCCTTCGTCGTTTTTATTTCTTAATTTATTTTTCAGATACACTTTACGTGGCCCTCCGATAACGGTATCCTAGAGTTATTTTTTTCAAATCTGATTTCCCATTTTAATTTTTTCCATTGAGGTTATTCATATCCCTCAGCTTAATATTGCTGAGTAGTATTGTTGCCCATTCGCAACAATGTAATTTCATTCTTTCAGGGCATGTTGAAGATACAGACAGCAAAGAAAAGCTTTCGTCGGCTACGGTTTTTTTGAAAGAATTGAATAAAACTGCCATCACCAACGAGCAAGGTGATTTTAGTTTCACCAAGATCTGTGCAGGTAGTTATACCCTTGTTATTAGTCATGTACACTGTGAAACCATCGAGAAATCGATCACGATTACGAATAATCTTCATGTTGATATTTTTATGCCCCACGAAAAAAGTACTTTATCTGCTATTACAGTGGAAGGCAGTAAAGTGATCGCCAATTCGGGATTAAAGAAAGAATTATCCGGTAATGCATTAGCAGAAACAAGAGGCGCTTCTTTAAGTGAAGCATTGGCAAAAATAAATGGAGTAACCTTATTACAAACCGGATCTACCATCTCTAAACCGGTCATACATGGCCTGCATGGAAATAGGATACTTACCATTAATAACGGTGTTCGCCAGGAAGGCCAGCAATGGGGAAATGAACACGCCCCTGAAATCGACCCTTTCATTGCAGATAAACTGGCAGTGGTAAAAGGTGTTGATGTACTCCGTTATGGTTCAGATGCAATAGGAGGGGTGATTCTGGTAGAACCGAAAGCATTAAGGTCGGTACCAGGTTATTCAGCAGAAATTAATTCCGTGTACTTCACCAACAACAAGAAAACTGTTTTTTCCGGTGTGTTTGAACAGCAGTTTAAAAAATTACCTGCATTCACTTATCGCCTTCAAGCCACCTATAATCGGGCAGCAAATGTGGCTACGCCCGATTACCGGCTGAACAATACGGCAAGTGAGGAAAAAAATTTTTCTATCGCTTCCATTTACCGTAAAGCAAAATTTTCCACTGAATTATTCTACAGTTTTTTCAAAACAAAACTGGGTATTTTCACGGGTTCCCACATTGGGAATATTTCAGATTTGGAAAATGCCATTCAGGCGCCTAAACCGGATGATGTGTATTTAGGCCAGCAAACTTATTCGATAGGCAGGCCGTATCAGGATGTATTGCACCAATTGATCAAATCTAAAACGATATTTAAAAAAGGGAAGAGTAACTTCAACTTATTACTCTCAGGACAGTTCAACAGGAGGAAAGAATTTGATGTGGTGAGAAGCAGTGCGAATAAAAAACCTCAACTCGACTTAAATATCGTAACCGTTACTGAAGACCTTACCTGGGAACAGCCACGTCAAAATAACATTTCAGGTGCAATCGGCATCAGTAGCATGCAGCAACAAAATTCTTATGCTGGCCGTTATTTTATTCCTAATTATGATGCTTTTACATTTGGTTCGTTTATTCTTGAGAAATGGGCGAAAAAAAATTGGGAACTACAAGCCGGGGCGCGATACGATTACAAGTCGATTGTTACAACAAGATTGAAGTTTAATGGCGACACGTTCAATTATGATTTCAAGTTTTCAACTTTTGCCTCTTCACTGAATGTTGGATACAAGCCTGCCCAATTACACGACTTCAAAATCAATATGAGCATCGCATTGTCCAGTCGTGCCCCGCAGGTTAATGAATTGCTCAGCAATGGTATTCATCATGGTACGGCAACTTATGAACAAGGAAACATCAATCTCAAACCAGAGCAATCTTTTGATATCGGAACCGTGATTGATTTTCAAAACGACGAACATAATTTATCCTTCAACATCAATCTTTACCGCAACCAGATCAATGGTTTTATTTATCAAAAACCGGTTCCGGATTCACCGGTGTTGACTAATGCCGGTGCGTTTCCAAAACTGGAATACACCCAAACCGATGCTTTATTGAAGGGTTTAGATTTTGCCATCATGTTCAAGCCGTTTCATCAATTGGAAATTGCCTCAAAATATTCCATGCTTCGTGCGAGAGACCGTATTAGCAACGACTGGATCATTTACATGCCTGCCGACAGGTTTCAGCATTCGTTAACCTATACTTTCAAAAACACAAAATCTTTCGAAAACAGCTATGTGTCCATTGATTTGCAGCAGGTGATGAATCAATCGCGTGTGCCCTCAAATAAAAATGGTAAGCAGGATTATAAAGACCCGCCACCGGCTTATCATTTGTTGGCCTTGCATGCTTCTACGAAAATCATGCTGATTAAGCAACCTATAATTTTTGGTCTTGGTGTTAAAAACCTGTTGAATGCCCGTTACCGCGATTACCTGAACCAGTTCAGGTATTTTACTGATGATATGGGAAGAAATATCAGTTTCAAGATCACTTTGCCAATACATAAATAACAATTAAAAACTAAAAAAATGAAAAAAAATTTCCATGTGTTTACGATTTCTATGCTTATGACAACATTACTTTTTTCTGCTTGTAAAAAGGAGGATGCACCTGAGGTGAATGATGAGGAAGTGATTACCACCACTTTATTGAAATTCACGCCACTTGCAGGAGGAACAACGCTTGAATACAAGTATGAAGATCTTGACGGACCCGGAGGAGCTGCGCCATTGGTGGATGATATCGTTCTAGCGCCTGCAACCGCCTATAATGTTTCTATACTGTTGTTGAATAAAACGGTAAGTCCGGCAGATACTATTTCCAATGAAGTGGGAGAAGAGAGTGCTGCACACCGGTTTTATTTCGAAACTTCTGCGGGAAGTAATATTCTTGTTTCCGATCTTGATACAGATGCCAATGGCGTAGATCTTGGATTGAACAGTATCTGGACAACAGGTTCCGTGTCAACTGGCAGCATACGAATAACCCTTCGTCACTATGCAGCAACACCGCCCAATAAATTACAATCCGATCCTGTAAATAGTGGAAAATCAACAACAGATTTGGAGAATGACTTTGTAACCCAGATTCAATGATGTGCCAATAAAAACTAATTTACAGCATCTAATCAATCAAAAGTTTTAGGCAGATGATTTGCATAGTTTTCATCATACCGTACAAAAAAACGGATATAAACCACTCTGCTTAGTCGCATCAGCCAGGGTTGTAAAATCAGCAGGGCAAGGGCATTCAAAATAAGCCAGTAAAAAATCCGGTTATCATCTGCGGAAATACCGATTAGTACCCACCAGGCTACAAAGGTACTCACTGAAATGGCTACTGCAAGTGCATAGCTAACATAGCCTGTGCCATACCAGAAGCCAGGTTCTAAGTCATATTTCTGTTGGCATACCGGGCACTGGTCGTGCATATCAAAAATATGTTTCAAGGATAAGTTTCGGTAAGCATTATTGTCTTTAAACATCGGGCCTCTTCTGCAACGCGGGCATTTCATCAGAAAAATACTCAGATAATAATTGGGCTTTGGAGGTTTTGATTTTTCCATCCTGCAAAAGTACGCCATTAACCTGCGTTAACGGCTACAAAGGTTACACTCATTTGGCCATCACACTCACAAGTTCACCCTTTTTCCGCTCGCCGATCTGTTGGCGCCACATGGCATAATATAGACCTTTCTCTTCAAGTAGTTTTTCATGGGTGCCCGTTTCAACGATATCGCCTTTTTCAAGTACATAAATACGGTCGGCATGCATGATGGTGCTTAACCGGTGTGCAATCAATATAGTGATTTGTTCTTTTGTTGCGGAAATATCCCGAATGGTGTTGGTAATTTCTTCTTCAGTAAGCGAATCTAATGCGGATGTAGCTTCATCAAAAATAAGCAGATGAGGATTGCGCAGCAAAGCCCTTGCGATAGAGAGTCTTTGTTTTTCGCCGCCGCTCAGTTTCAAACCACCTTCACCAATCATGGTATCAAGGCCTTTTTCAGCACGTTCCAGCAAACCATTGCAGGAAGACTTTGTTAAGGCATCTTCCAATTCAGTAAGCGTTGCAGAAGGATTTACAAACATCAGGTTTTCACGGATGGTTCCGCTGAAGAGATTGGTATCCTGGGTTACAAAACCTATCTGGTTGCGCAAATCATCAAACCTGATTGCTGTTTCATCTAAATGGTTGTATAAGATCTTACCTTCTTGTGGGCGGTATAGACCAACCAATAATTTCATGAGTGTAGATTTGCCGCTACCGCTTGGACCAACAAATGCAACGGTATCGCCTATACGCACATCAAAGCTGATATTATCTATTGCCTTATGAGAAGCGGTTTGATGTTTGAAAGAGACCGATTGAAAAGATAAGGTTTCAATATGCCCCAGTTCTTTAGGATATGCGGGTTCCTGTTCAGGGGCTTTCTTCATCAGCTTATCGAAATTGTTCAGAGAAGCTTCTGCTTCGCGGTAGGAGAGAAGTATGTTTCCAATTTCCTGTAAGGGTCCGAAAATGAAGAAAGAAAAAATCTGCATCGTCACCAATTGCCCTGCATCCATCTCATTGCGGAAGATCAACCACATCAGGATAAATAATATCACCTGCCTCAATGTGTTTACCAGCGTACCCTGAACAAAACTGATGCTTCGGATTCGTTTTACTTTTTTCAGTTCGAGGCCCAGGATTTTATAGGTATTCTTGTTGAGCCTGTTTACTTCCTGATTGGTTAGTCCTAAACTTTTCACCAGTTCGATATTGCGAAGCGATTCGGTGGTAGAACCTGCAAGTGCAGTGGTTTCTCCCACGATATTTTTCTGAATGAGTTTTATTTTTTTACTGAGTTTGTTGGTGATCAAGGTAAGAACACCGATGCCCAGCAGATAAGCAACAGGGATACGCCAATTGATATATAGTGCGGCATAAACGAAAACAAACACAACGCCTATGAGAACGCCAAAAAGGATATTGATAAAATTAATCATGAATTTTTCAACATCAGAACGCACTTTCGTCAAGATGGAAAGAGTTTCGCCGCTGCGTTGATCTTCAAATTCCTGATAAGGCAGTTTCATGGCATGCTGCAATCCGTCGGTAAATACCCTGGCTCCAAATTTCTGGATCACCACATTCATAAAATAATCCTGAAAGGCTTTGGCGATCCTGCTGATCATGGCAACGGTAATGGAGAACAGCAGGATATAAAATACGCCAAGTTGCAGATAGGGTTTCCCTTTTCGGCTGATATTATCATAACCCCAGAAGAAGTCTTTTTCACTTAAGGAAATAACTTTCGACTGGTAATCGCCTGCAAGATTCACCAATTTACCGAGCAGAATCGGGTCGATTAAAGAGAAACCAATATTTATACCTGCCATCAGTAGGGTAAAAATCACCAGCCATTTATGTGGTTGCAGGTATTTGAGTAATATTTTCATGAAAGATGAATTTATGCATCGAAAAATTTCTATGTATCAAATATGGTGCAAAATACGATTCGCTGACGTAATGGCGGAGGGGAGTTAGGATTTAGTGTTTAGTAATTAGTAATTGGGTATTAGGAATTGGATTAGTTCGTTTCTAGCGCCGGTGTTCCCCGATGAAAGAGGGGATCACCGGTGTTTACCAGATCTGCCGGATTGTATCCGGTTAGTGTAGGATATATATTATATCATCTTTAATTCAATCAATCCCTTTTCATTTGTGTAATAACGTTTCTAGCGCCGGTGTTCCCCGATGAAAGAGGGGATCACCGGTGTTTACCAGATCTACCGGATTGTATCCGGTTAGTGTAGGATATTCATATTATATCTTCTTTAATTCAATCAATCCCTTTTCATTTGTATAATAATCTATAGCACTACTATATTTAAAATGCCATGGTTCCCAAACTAATCCAGACCGTACAGGATTTTCATGTAAGTAATTCAATCTTTGTGTGAGTAAAATATTACTTTCTAATGAAACAGGGTGATAATATTGTTGCCAAAATTGAAAATCTTTATTGTTATTATTTGTCCGCGCTGAAAACGCGAAAGAATTTGTAAGCCAATTTTTTCTACTTTCTTTTTGATTTGAAATAATGTTTTGGATAATTTGCTTACTCGTATATTTTTTTATATCTCTTACAATATCTGCTAAGTTGTTTACTTTACTGCTAATTATCAAATGAACGTGGTTTGTCATTATTACCCATGCATGCAACTCGAGTTCTTTATTAGCGATGCAATAGTTCAAACTGTTTACTACTATTTCTTTGTAATCTTCTCTACTAAAAATATCAATCCAACCAACAACAGTAAATGTTACGAAGTGGGGCATTGTACTATCAGAAACTTTGTATTTTGAAGACATCTAAAAGAGTTAATCAAATGATTTGAAAATGAACATGCTAAAACCGGATACAATCCGGGAGACTTAATAGACACCGGTGACCCTCCGGAACACCGGCGCCAGATCATTCAACATTCCTTGTTCAACATTCCTTGTTCATAATTCCTTGTTCATAATTCCTTGTTCAACATTCATCACCCGCCCCATCCCTCCCGATCCAAACTCCTGTACTGAATGGCTTCTGCAATATGCTCAGGTTTTATATCGTCACTACCCGAAAGATCGGCTATCGTTCTACTTACTTTGATGATACGATCATAAGCACGCGCAGATAGATTCAGCCGTTCCATGGCAACTTTTAATAAATGCTGACTGCTGCTGTCTAATACACAGATTTCTTTTAATAACTTACTACTCATCTGTGCATTGGCATGAATATCAGGGTAGTAACGGTAACGTATAGCTTGAACTTCTCTGGCTTCCATCACCCGCTTTCTGATGTGTTCACTTTTTTCTGAAACCACCGTTCCGGCAAGTTCATTGAAGGCAACCGGCGTCACTTCCACATGCAGATCAATACGGTCGAGTAAGGGGCCAGAAACCTTGTTCAGGTATTTTTGTACAGCTCCGGGCGGACAAACACATTCTCTTTCAGGATGGTTGAAATACCCACAGGGACAAGGATTCATGCTCGCAATCAGCATAAAGCTCGCCGGAAAATCTAATGCCACTTTTGCACGGGAGATGGTTACTTTTCGTTCTTCCATGGGTTGACGCATCACTTCGAGCACCTGTCGTTTAAATTCCGGAAGCTCATCTAAAAACAATACCCCATTATGTGCCAATGAAATTTCTCCGGGTTGGGGAATGCCCCCGCCTCCAACGAGTGCTGCGTCAGAAATGGAGTGGTGCGGACTGCGGAAAGGCCTTTTGCTCACGAGTGTTGAATGTTCGGGTAACTTACCCGCAACACTGTGTATTTTAGTAGTTTCCAATGCTTCCTGCAAAGTGAGCGGAGGTAATATGGTAGGCAGTCGTTTTGCCAGCATCGTTTTTCCTGCTCCAGGCGGGCCAATCAGTATGGCATTATGGCCTCCTGCAGCGGCAATTTCGAGGGCACGCTTGATATTATGCTGTCCCTTCACCTCTGCAAAATCAATATCATCATTGGTTTGCGCCTGTTCGAATGCAGCAGTAATATCTACTGTGGTAATGGTTAAACTGTTCTCATTTTCAAAAAAATCAATCACTTCTTTCATATGGCTTACGCCATATACATTTAAGTCTTTTACCATTGCCGCTTCACGCGCATTGGCAGCAGGCACAATCAAGCCATCAAATTTTTCGCGCTTCGCCTGAATAGCAATCGGTAGTGCACCTTTAATGGGTTTTACCGATCCATCCAAACTCAATTCACCCATGATTACAAACCGCTCTAACCTTTCAGGGTTTTGTAATTGATCGGTTGCTGCTAATGTTCCTATGGCAATGGGAAGGTCGAATGCCGTGCCTGTTTTTTTGATATCAGCCGGTGCTAAGTTCACCACCAACTTTGTGCGGGGCATATGATATTCATTGCTCTTGATGGCACTCTCCACTCTTTGTAAACTTTCTTTTATGGCATTGTCGGGCAATCCAACAATAAAATAATGTTTGCCCTGATTGTTTACATCTACTTCTACTGAAATCGTAATAGCTTCTACGCCGTATACAGCGCTGCCAAATGTTTTGATGAGCATCCGTAAAATTCATCAAACCATCACATGAAAAAATGGGTTGAATTACTATAACTTCCCGTTTTTTTCTTTTCAGAAATAGAGGTAAACCACCTGAGATTTAGAAAAAAGTAAAATACAGGTCATAAGCTGTTAAGTAAATGCACAACACCTTCTTTTTTGAGGATGAGGTATCCAAACCTATCGTCGCTGATGCCTGTTCTCAACTGGTAAGGAAAAACCAACTGATCACCATTTACAGCAGTTTCAAAATAGCTGAATTGTATATTGGGATGAACTTTGAGGTCTTCGCCGATTTCATAAAGGTGAGTAGACAAAATGAATAAAGAATTCCTGATCTTCATCAGTCCTTCAATCACAAGACTGCTGCATTTCATCGCGTCCTGTACATTTGTACCTTTAAAGAGTTCATCGATAAGGATGAGCCATTTTCTGCCATCATTGATTTTGCTGATCGTAGCTTTGATGCGCTGCACTTCATTGAAAAAATAACTTTCGCCTTTGGCAAGATTATCCTGAACATTGATATTGCTAAGAATACCGTCAAAAAGGCTTAATTCCATTTTCACCGCAGGTACACCCATTCCGGCATGAGCCAAAAAAACGGCAATGCCCACCGATTTGATGAACGTACTTTTTCCCGCCATATTCGCACCGGTAAGAAAGAGAAAATTCTTTTGATGGTTGAGTTGAATATCGTACGAAACAGGATTTGCCAATAAGGGGTGATATAATCCTTCCATGATAAAGTGCGGAGCCAAACTCTCTTTAAAATCCGGAAAGATGAGCTGATATTTTTGAATAGCTGTCGCCATGCCATACCAGGCATCGAGTTGGGCATGTAATTGCAAGAGGCCTGCCATCTGGTGTTTGAATCGGTGCCTGATGAACATGCCCAATTGAAGCATCTCATGCGCAAGCAATTCAGCCGAATGTGTTTTTTTGCTTATCACCGCAAAGGCATCCTGTTGTAAATAGGCATCAGCCTGTTTCAGCCATTTCACCAATGGTGCCGATGGCTTTTCCGTGTTTAAACTTTCTACAAACCATTGCATTCCTTTTATGAAATCAAAGCAATGAACCATGGTATATTTAATCAGGGAATAATCCGGACCATGCAAAAGCTTATAAGAATAGGCATTCAGCGAACTCACGGTGGCGGGTAAAGGATCTATGGCTGATTCGTAAAAACGTTCAATCACTTTTATGGTGCCGTTACTGATTTGGGCAGGCCAGTTACGGGTATGTGGAATTAGTTGTTTTAATGTATTCTGCACACCAAGGATAGCATCAAGTTCGCTAAGCGGTGTTTGCAGGTTCTTGCGCAACTGGTCGCGGCCATTTATAGTTAAACAACCTGAAAAGAGTTCAAAAACAGCATTGGCTTCATCTGCATTGAAAATAGACAGGTCTTGTAAAGTGGTTTGATCAATTTCCATGCATCGCTATTTTCTGTTAAATGAAAGCCGTTTGCCCCTGAAAGATTCATTCACCTGATTGTTTTCATATACGATATTACCGTTCACCATTGTATGGGTGATGCTGGCTGTACTTAGAAACCCTTCCAAAGGGCTCCAGCCGCAATGATAAAGGATATTGCTTTTATCAATCTGATAGGGTTTGTTAAGGTCTACAACAACGAGGTCGGCAAAATATCCTTCACGGACATAACCCCTTTCTGCAATCTGGTAACATGTTGCTACGGCATGGCTCATTTTCTCAACAATTTTTTCCAGAGAGATGATGCCCTGCTGATAATAATGCAACATCAGCAACAGTGGATGTTGAACCAAGGGTAAACCAGCATGCGCTGAAGTATAAGGTCCTTCTTTTTCTGATAACAGATGCGGGGCATGGTCTGTTGCGATCACATCAAGCCGGTCATCCAGCAAAGCTTTCCATAAGGCGTTTTTATTGTGAGCGGCTTTGATGGCAGGATTGCATTTGATCTTATATCCAAGCGTTTCGTAATCATCGGATGTGAAATGCAGATGGTGCACACAAACTTCTGCGGTTATGCGTTTATCTTTCAATGGCATCATGTTACCAAACAATTGCAATTCTTTTTCAGTGCTGATGTGGAGGATGTGCAACCGGGTATTGAATTTTTGTGCCATCTTAACCGCACGTAATGAGGAAGCATAACAAACCTCTTCATCACGGATCAGCGGATGATCAGCTGGAGTAAGCATGCTTTTTGTTACCTGAAAATGTTCCAGATTTTTTCTGGCTATGTTTTCATCTTCACAATGAGTGGCAATCAGGATTTCACTTTCACTGAATATTTTTTCGATAGTATTGATATTATCTACCAGCATATTGCCTGTACTGCTGCCCATGAATATCTTTATGCCGCAGATATCATTGATATGATCGTTTACCCGAAGGGCGTCTGATGCGTTATCGTTGCTTACACCCATATAGAAACTATAATTGGCAAATGCATTTTTTGAAGCGATGGCATATTTATCTTCCAACAACTGCAAGTTCAGTGCCGGTGGTATGGTATTGGGCATTTCCATAAAACTGGTTACACCACCGGCAACTGCAGCCCGGCTCTCAGAAAAAATATTTCCTTTATGTGAAAGCCCAGGCTCCCTGAAATGCACCTGATCGTCGATTATACCGGGTAGAAGGAATTTTTCCTCTCCGTCGATTTCTTTTACATTGCCATTGACTTGTAATTGTTGGCCAATGCGTTCTATTCTTTCTCCAACTACCAACACATCTGTTTTTACAATTTCTCCTTCATTCACCACTGATATGTTTTTAAAAAGATATTTTTGCATAACTTGAATTTGATTGATTAATATACATCCTGATGCAAATTATTAAAAGCTTACTCAAAATCATCTTTTTTGTTTTACCATTTCCTGTTATATCGCAATCTACTTATCTCAATGAAGGAGCTAAGGAGTACCATTTCATCGATCGTTTGGAAATCAAACAACAGCGCAATACAAGTCTTAATTTTTCAACCACCAGGAATTTCAACCGGAGGTATGTGTTACAACAGGCACAACTTATTGATAGTGCCCGTATGAACTTTTCAGATACAGCTCTTGCCAATCGTTTTACAGCATGGAACAAGGTTTCTTTATCTGCAGTTGATGAATACAATCTGCAAAGTTTGTATATGAACAACAGCGAATGGTACAACGGTTCCAAAGAGGGTTTCAAAAGCAAGTTGCCTGTGCTCAAAACATTTTATAAAACGAAATCGAATTTTTTTGAGGTCAACAGCAAAGATTTTTTTCTTGCAGTGAACCCGGTTTTACATTTCAATATTGGTAACGAATCGGGTTATGGAGAGCGTTTGTTCATCAATAGCAGGGGCATCACTATCCGCGGTATGATTGCCAACAGGGTTGGATTTTCCACTTCACTTACCGACAATCAGGAGCGTGGTCCTCTCTTTTTTCAACAATGGGTGAAACAAAACCGTGCTGTTCCCGGTGTTGGGTTTTATAAAGTATTTAAAAAAGATTTAAGCGCTCAGGATTATTTTGATGCCAGAGGATATTTCACTTTCAATGCTGCGAAATTTATCGATTTTCAGTTTGGGTACGATAAGAATTTCATCGGTAACGGCTATCGCAGCCTTTTTCTCAGCGACTGGGGTAACAGCAACTTGTTTTTGAAAATTAACACACGCATCTGGAAACTCAACTACCAGAATCTTTTCATGGAATTGATGCCCCAGTTTACCAAGAATGGCGATTCTTTGCTCAAGCGAAAATATGCAGCCATGCACCACCTCAGTATGAATGTTACCAAATGGCTGAATATTGGTTTGTTTGAAGGGGTAATGTTTGGGCGAACAGATCATTTCGATTTTCAATACCTGAACCCAATTATCTTTTACCGGCATATAGAAGGATCCGTAGGAAGCCCGGATAACGCAGTTGCCGGTTTGGATGTAAAGGCAAATGTGGCTAAGAAATTTCAGTTTTATGGCCAATTGATGCTGGATGAATTCATTCTTTCGAAAGTGAAGAATGACCCTACCAACTGGACCAACAAGTTCGGCTTTCAGCTGGGAGGCAAATACATCGATGCATTCGGCGTAAAAAACCTGGATCTTCAGGTGGAGATGAACAGGGTAAGGCCATTCACTTATTCTCATTACGACACCATCAATAATTTTACGCACTATAACCAGCCGATGGTGCATCCTTTAGGGGCGAATTTCCAGGAGTGGATCGGTATCGTGCGATATCAACCTTTTCCTAAATGGTATTTATACGCCAGGGCAATCTATTATTACAAAGGTTTGGATTCTGCCAATGCCAATTTTGGCGGTGATATATTCCGGAGTTATAATTCAAGATTAACCGAAAGCGGGTACAAAGTGGGAAGCGGAAATAAACTAACGGTAATCAATACCCTTATCAATATTTCTTATGAGTTCAGGCAGAATCTGTTTTTTGAAGCTGGCATGATGTTGAGAAGGGCCAAGGAAGCAGGAACCGGATGGGAAGAAAATCACAGCATGTTCAATCTTGGAATCCGTTTGAACATGTTTAAGCGGGATTACAATTTCTAATTATTCCACGATCAACGAAAGGGTAATGGTTCTTGAGTTTATTTTCTCAATAACATTAGAATATTTGAGGTCCTGGTCGCGGATATGCAAATTTCTCACTCCCCATCCGAATTTAACTTCCGGCGATAATACGAATACTGGAAAGTAAATATGAAAACCGATACCCGCTTCCAAACCATAATCGAGTTTGCTGAGTTTCAATAATTTTTCTGAATTTTTTTCGCCTGAACTTGCAGCGAAATCATATTCTACTTTTGCACCACCCAGCATGTATACTTTAAAATTGTAGATCCTGTCGCTGCTGAATTTCAGTTGAAAAGGTAATGATAAGGTGATACCCTGTACTTTCTTTATAGTTACGGAATCTTCTTTCAGGAATGGATCCGGATATTTTAGATTGTATTGAAAAGCCTTTTCTGTGAAAACCAGATTCAGCGGGTAGGTACGTAAATCAAGATGTTCACCAAGCCGCATATTCACCAGCCAGGCGAGATTGATTCCGGTACTTTGGATACTTTCTACAACCAGCACACTATCTTGTTGCAGGAAATAAGGATGATGCAGAAAATTGTAATAAGCTCTGTTGGCGCCAAGATTGATGCCGAAATGGAATCGTTTGTCATCATGATCAGGCAAATTGAGTTCCCGCTCTTGCGCCGATGCAAAAGTTGAAATGGCCATCGCCAGGAAAAGTATACCTGTTATTTTGTTCCGCAATAGATGCTGCATATGCCTAAACTCAGGGTTTTGCTGTAAGTTTGATGAAAGCCGAGTTGATCAAGAATGGAACTAAAATGCTTCCCTTCCGGAAACTGGCGGATCGATTCGTCGAGATATTTATAGGCATCGCGGTTTTTCGAAAAAAGTTTACCCACTCCGGGGGTCACAATTTTCATGTAAAAGGAATAGATAGATTTCACTACCGGCGTTGCAGGTTTGCTAAATTCGAGTACAACCAGTTTGCCTCCCGGTTTTAGCACCCTCAGGATTTCTGAAAGCCCTTTTTCAAGATGCATGAAATTCCTAACGCCGAAAGCAACGGTTACAGCGTCAAACGTTTCATCTTTAAAATTTATTGCTTCACTATCGCCCTTTAACAGGCTGATGGTATCCTCAAGTTTTTCGTCTTTAATTTTTTGCCGCCCCACCTCCAGCATACCTTCGCTGATATCAATGCCGGTAATCTTATCTGGCTGAAGCTGCTTTGCAGCCATAATCGCCACATCTGCAGTTCCTGTGGCTACATCAAGCAGATGTTTGGGTGCAATTTCTCTTAGTTCTTCGAGGGCTTTTTTACGCCAGGAAATATCGATACCGGCACTTAAAAAGCGATTGAGGAAATCATATCTGCCCGAAATATCATTGAACATGTCGGCAACCTGTTCTTTTTTGTCCAGGGTCGACGACTGATTGGGTACTACCTTATCGTGTGTGAATGTTGTCATTGGGAAAACAAAGATAAGCGGTTTAAGCCTTAGACAAAGGGAGGATTAACAATGCTTTTAGAATGAGTACTTTTGTTATACAAAACAGCCTATGCACATTAAAAAAGCAGTTTACCTCATCAGTAGCCCTGATTATGAAAAATGCCCGGTACCCGATAAGCCGGAATATGCATTCATCGGCAGGAGCAATGTGGGTAAATCTTCGCTCATCAATATGCTTTGTAATAATGATAAGCTGGCTAAAACTTCGGCTTCACCGGGGAAAACACAACTGATCAATCATTTTGAAATCAGTTATGTACCCTCCGGGAGTGCCTTGGTTTCGAAAGAATTAAAATGGTATTTGGTTGATTTGCCTGGTTATGGATTTGCCCATGTCAGCCTGCGAAGCCGGCGGCGATGGGAACAGATGATTGAAAACTACCTCCGAAAGAGAGAAAACCTGAGTATGGTTTTTGTGTTGATCGATTCCAGGCATTCGCCTCAGAAAATCGATCTGGGCTTCCTTGATCAACTCAAGCAATGGCAAATTCCTTTCAGCCTTGTATTTACAAAAAGTGATAAAGAGAACCAGCGAACGGTAAGTAAGAACGTGAAACTGTTTCTGGAAGCCATGAAAGAAACCTGGCAATTCCTTCCTCAGCATTTTATAACAAGTGCAGTGAAAAGGGCTGGGAAAAAACAAGTGCTCTCGCTTATTGAAGAAACCAATGCTGAATTAGGAGAGAAAGGCAACCGTGGCCAATAACAATATTCGCCAATCTTTCAAAACTTTGGATTACAAATTAGTTTACCACTTTATTGGCACATGAACTACTTGCAAATGCTTCCGGTTTCGCTTTAAAGGCAAATCCCATACCTAGGATGTAACCCATCGCTTCGCGTAAGGCTTCATTGCTTTTGAACTGCGGATTAGTGTTGATGTCGGCATGTACTTCCATATCAACATCAAAACGGGTGAAGAGGTCGCACAATGCATATGCGATTTCAATACTCTTGGCAACTTCAACCAGCATTCTTTCCTTGATGCTATATTTCAGCATCGTTTTTTCATTATGGATGAACATGAAACCTCCGTGTCCTTCTCTGAGGAATACGATTACGGTGGCGAATTCAGTTTCTTTTCCTTTAACCTGGCTGTCGGTACCGATGCAAACTTTCAGTTTGTACCCATTTTGTACTTCTCTTTGTATGGCTTCTGATACGGCATCTTTTATGGGAAGATCGATGCGGTCGCCATTAAATTTTCTCCATAACATAATGATGAGGTTTTCTAAAGTTACTGAAAAATGAAGAGCCGGGTACGATTTAACCTAATGTTCATAAATGGATGTGAAGATGTGGATAATTGAAGGATTGATCCACCTTATCAAATAAAAAAAGGGGTCAGCCCCTAACGCTGACCCCTAACTTACACATGAATCTACCTTACTGTTTTATAATACGTTCAGATTGTTGGAAGGTAGGTCCAAAGAAATGCAGCAGGTATATGCCTGAAGGGAATCTGGAAAGATCAATTTGTTGATTGCCGGCAATAGCTTTACCAGTTAATAGCACTCTGCCGTTTATATCGGCTATGCGGTACTGGTAGTTTGATGTGGCTTGTATTTTCAACATGTTTGTTACAAAACTGTTGTATAGGAATGCCGGGGTTTCCGAACCTGTTCCTTTCAATGAAATGATATTAGAATACATGGTTTGGCCTGTTACAGCTGTCACCCTTAGCCGGTAATATTTTTCATTGTTGTCCGCAGTTTTGTTGCTAGTTATTCTGGCAGAAGCAGGAAGTTGAGTAAGTTCTGTGAACAATCTTCCATCGGATGATACTTCTATCGTCTGGTTACTGATGGCTTCATCAGAAACGATGTTCCAATCCAATTGATGTTCTTTATTTTCTATACGGCCTCTTAGGGTTACCGAACGGATCGGAAGCGCACTCCTGAAGCCGGTGATGGAATAGGAACCCAAACTCCCGTAATTGCCGGTGTTGAGGTTTCCACTGCCGTCTACTATAAAATAATAAGTTCCTGCATTAAATGTGGTATCAATGGTTACACTCATTGTTGTAGCAGGATCAAAAGTTCCAATAAGGTTCCGTACTGCATCATAAAGCAATACCTTGATATCCAGATTCGCCCCGTTGTTATTGTTGCCAAGATTGAACGGCGTTACTTCGAAATGAAATGATGAAGTTTGGTTAATTTCAAATTTGAAAGCATCTTTATCTGTACTGTTCGAAATGATTCCATTTATGCTAAATGAGATATTTCCGGGGGCAAAGGTATTATTGTTGAGTGTTTCGCTGTAATCATCATTGCGGAAACCAAATCCGTTTCCAGTAGTGATGATAGAGAGATTGTCTTGCGTATTGGTACAGCCGTAAGGTGTTGGCCCATCATTCCAGCCGGTCATGTTTTTACCATAGCTGTTACCCATAACCGGGGCCCAACTGGTTTCGCCGCTACCGGTACCTGTATTGTAAGTTTCGGTGAGGTTACAATTGTTATCATAAGAAGACTGATGTGCGAGCCCAAGGGTATGGCCACTTTCGTGTGAAACGCATTCTGCAATGAATTTGGCATTATTGGGTCCAAGTCGATCTGAAAAAACAAAAGCAGGTGTATCATCTCCCCAGATAAATGAACCGATATAAGCAATTCCACCAACACCTGTTCTCCAACTGCTGCTGGGTGTGATGATCACCCTGATGCGCTGAGTAAGCGGTGCGGCTAAGAATTTTATCGAATCGGTGGTGATGTTGATATCAAAAGGGCGATAGTCTTCAGAAACCCTGTTGAATATTTCTGTCAGTTGTGCATCATTCAGTGGAGCTGCAGCGCAAATGATGGCTTGTCCGTTGTTCCAGAAAGCCGTATTTACCGTATGTCCGTCGAAATCAAGGTAGATAGTAGCCGTTGCAGATGGAAAGCTGTTCAGCCTTGGTACACTGTATGCCGCAGTACCGCTGAGGAACAGTAAAATGATAAAAAATATGCTGGTAAAGTTTTTCATTTTGGAAAAGATTGTTGCCGTCACCGGCCGGATGATTGGATATGCAGGATCAATTAAAACTACAATCCTGCAACATATTTTTAAGCTCGAACTTTTCAAGATGGTATTGTTGTTTTTCATCTTTCTTCAAACTATAGCCATCGGTTGCATGCATCGGAATGATTTTTCCGGTATAACTCACTTGCTGATCGGGGCCAATAATTTTAGAAAATTGCAATAAGGCATTTTGGAATTCATCAGTCTTTACTACCACAGTTTGCAGGTTCGGATATGGCTTACGGTTACTCATTACCATACCTCTGAAGGTAAACTGATCAGAGAATGCCAATTGTATGGCACTATTGTCATCTGCATTAAAAATTTGTTGGAAAATTGCTGGCGAAAAGGCAATGTTTGCCGGTAGTGCTTTGAAAGCGGCTTGTTTTACCTGAGCACTTGCCGATCCCGCGTAAAAGGAAATCAGGCAATACAGGAGTAATCGTCCGATAGTTTTCATGGGCTTTTGTTTGCTTTTTATGGGTATATGGATCTATGAACTTCTCTGTAACGAAGAAGGACTATCGCTTATTATGCAGTAAACAGGTTTTTTTTCAGAAAAATCAATACTGATTTGTACTCAGTAACACTAACGTGCAGGCTTCCAGGGTTTTAATGCCTTTTTTTTCAGCAAGCAAACTGAGTTCTTCATTTTCAGTTCCTGGGTTGAAGATGATTCTTTGGGGATGAACCGACAGGATATATTCGTAGTATTTAATACCGATTGGACAAACAATATAGTCCAATATCGGCTATCGCCTCATTGTACTATTTGTTTGATACCATCGGCATTTATACCGATTGGACAAACAATATAGTCCAATATCGGCTATCGCCTCATTGTACTATTTGTTT
>JAPLEF010000065.1 GCA_026391525.1 Sphingobacteriales bacterium | reverse complement strand
GTTTGCGCATAAGATGAAAACAACAAAAAGTATTCTCAGTTTATTCAAACTAACACTATCCACATACTTGGGGATAAAAAATAAAAAAAGAGGCTACCCTTTTGAGACAGCCTCTTTTCTTTGCAATACAGTTGTGCTTAGATAAGTTTATGTTCATAAGCATATTTTTAACGCCGCCGCCTGGTGTTTTTCACCAGCGGCTCGAACCACAAAATGGGTTGCTCGGTGGGTTACGATAAGCGGAGGGATAAATATGGGATGAGAAAAGGGAACACTCTTAAGGTTGATGTCGTTGGTGAGAACACCAAACGACGGCGTCTGATGGTTGTGGCTATTTTTATTCCGAAATTAGCGAACACCAACAGCGGAAAAAAATACTTTAATCCGTTGATTGCGACTTGATGATTATCTGCAATAACCAGATTTCTCCTCTTTCATATACCCAACACATCTTTCATGGTGAAAATACCCTTTTTGTCAACAAGGAAAATTGCAGCTGCCAATGCGCCCCTTGCAAAGCCTTCCCGGTTATGCGCAGTATGGTTGATCTGGATGCTGTCGATTGCAGAATCATAATTCACCATATGAGTACCCGGAGCAGGGTCGATGCGTTTACTCGTTATCGGGAGTACCGTGGAATCATCTGTATTGCCACTGATCCAGCTTCGAAGTTTGTTGTTGTGGGCAAGGATGTCGTTGACTAGCGTAATTGCCGTACCACTTGGAGTATCTTTTTTTTCAGTATGATGGATTTCGAGTATGGATGCCCGGTAGTTTTCCTGTTTGCTCATGAGTGTTGCAAGCATCCTGTTCACTTCAAAAAAAATATTCACCCCTACACTGAAATTGGATGCTGTGAGCATAGCGCCTTCTTTTTTTATGCAGTACTCCTTTACATCTTCCAAATCATCATACCAACCGGTAGTGCCACAAACAACAGGCACTCCTGCGTCCAAACAAAAGAACAGATTAGTTTTAGCTGATTCCGGATTGGTAAACTCGATAGCCACATCCGCTTCTTTCAATTGAGATGTAGTGATGGAAGCTTTATTGATACTTGTGATTTTTAAAACAATAGCATGACCTGCTTCAATGGCGATCGCTTCAATGGCTTTGCCCATTTTGCCGTAACCAATCAGTGCTATTTTCAATGCTTTTTGGTGGATGTTCAACATAACTGAAAACAAGTTGGGTTGAAACGAAGGTAAGGCTTTGTAAAAACGGATTTTGTATTATTTGCTCCCAAGAGGGATCACCAGACTAAGTGCATTCGATTTGGCAAGTGGAGAATATCCGGCCCTGATATGTATGCTCAGGTTATCGCTAACATCAAAACTTTTTAAATGGGCATCTACTGAAGCATCAACCACATTCAGTCCCCAGAAAAGGATAAAGAAAAGCACGCAGTAATCCATATTCTGCCGCACAGCGTTTCGGAACGATTTGATGCGTTCCGGCTGGTCTTTTACACTGTAATAAGGCTGTTTGATCTGGTCATCATTGCTAGGATCGTTATCTACTGCCAGTTTATAGGCTTCTCTTGAATCGTTATACTGGGTGAGGTTTCGGAAGAAAAGGAATGTTGTTGTACCCAGTGCACCATAAACCAAGGGAACTTTCCAGTATTTTTTATTATATACCTGACCCCATCCCGGTAATATGGCTGAACGGATAGCAGCTTTCCGAGGACTATGCAAAGGAAGCGTATCGCTTATTTTTAAGGTAGGTGCAGAAGATATTTTTTTATCCGGTAAGGGAAGAATAATGCTGTCTCCCTGAGCAAAACAACAATTGCCGGCCAGCAGTACAATCATAAACCCAATGAAAGCAATTAAGCGTTTAAGCATCAGTTCACATTAATTTTCAGCTTTTCAAGTAAGCTGTTGAGTTCTTCCAGTGAGTAATATTCAAAAAGAATGCTCCCGTTGCCTTTTTTCTGGTGGCTCAACTTTACTTTGGTGCCGAATTGCGACGCTAAATTATCTTCAATTTTCCGGTAGGCATCAGGCAATTTAATTTTTACCTTTGGTTTAACAGGTTGTCCGGTGTATAATTTACGTACCAAATCTTCCGTCTGACGAACGGATAAGCCCTTGTTCCTGATTTCAGCAAAAATATAAAGCTGCTTGTCCACCACATCTACGTTGATGATGGCTCGGGCATGCCCCATGCTGATTACGCCATTACGAACCGCTACCTGTATATCAGGCGGCAGTTTCAATAGCCTGATATAATTGGCGATGGTGCTTCTTTCCTTACCCATACGTTCCGAAACTTTTTCCTGCGTATAATCTAAGTCGTCCATCAGTCTTTTATAACTCAGCGCAATTTCAATGGCATTAAGGTTTTCGCGCTGCAGGTTCTCCAGCAAAGCCAGTTCCAGCAAATTTTCATCAGCAGTTTGACGAACATAAACAGGTACTTCCTTTAAACCTGCAATTTTAGATGCCCGGTATCTTCTTTCACCTGCAATCAGGCGGTATTTTCCGTTGGCTATAGCCGATACCGTTAGTGGCTGTATGATCCCATGAATTTTTATGGAGGCTGCCAGTTCGCTCAAACTGGTTTCGTCAAAATCTTTACGGGGCTGATTCGGGTTTACCAATATCTTTTCTAACGGTACTAAAAAAATGCCGGTTGTTTTTTCTATAAGTTCAGTTTTTAATGAACCGGCAGTTGATTTCAGATCGGCATCGATATTTTGCAATAGGCTGCGTATGCCCTTGCCGAGTGCATCATTCTTTTTTTGCATAATTCGGGTTGTTGACTGAAGCGAAATCTATTGATCGGAATGCTTCAAACTTATTCAATAATTTTGTCTTCCTGCCTGATTTTTGTAAGGTTATTCTTTTGCAGAATCTCTTTGGCCAGATTGAGATAATTGATGGCGCCCTTGCTATCAGAATCGTAAAGTATCACCGGTTTACCTACACTTGGTGCTTCACTCAGCCGGGTGTTGCGATGAATGATGGCATCGAAAACCATATCTTCAAAATGTTTTCTCACTTCACTTACCACCTGGTTGCACAAACGTAGCCTGCCATCGTACATCGTCATAAGGATGCCTTCAATTTTCAAATCGGTATTGAGCCTGTTCTGCACAATCTTCACCGTATTGAGCAATTTGCCCAATCCTTCCAGGGCAAAGAACTCGGTTTGAACGGGTATCACCACACTATCAGAAGCGGTCAGTGCATTTACAGTGATCAGTCCAAGCGATGGTGAACAATCAATGATGATAAAATCATATTCGTCACGAATGGGCTCTAACAATTTTTTCAAAACCATTTCCCGGTTGGGATAATTGATCATTTCAATTTCAGCGCCAACCAGATCAATGTGCGAAGGAATGAGATCAAGGTGTGGAATAGCCGTTTTAAGAATCACTTCCCTGGCTTCAGCCTCATTCACCATGCAATCATAAAGGCTTTTAGTTACATTGTGCAGATCGAAACCTACGCCTGTTGTGCTATTGGCCTGAGGATCCGCATCTACCAAAAGGGTGCGGTATTCCAGGATGGCCAAACTTGCGGCCAGATTGATAGCCGTTGTTGTTTTACCTACGCCTCCTTTTTGATTGGTAACACCTATTATTCTAGCCATGGAGTTGATTGAACTTTTTTTTTGGAAAAAATCGGTATTATTTACCTGTTATCACAAAAATTAGGAAATTATACCTTAATTCCTATAAACTTGCAGGATTAGAGGATTTTTACCCTTTATGAATTCCATCCAAAATCATAGAAACAATACTATAGATTTTTTGTTATTCAGTAAACAAGATATGACCATAGCAGATAAATCTCCCATAATAACCATCATTTCAGGAAGCAGTAGAGATGATAATAACAGTAAGAAAGTTGCACTTGAATACCAGCGATTGCTCCGGTTGAAAGAAATTGAATCGGCTCTTTTATCACTTGATGAATTAGATGTACTTCACCGCAACGCTGATTTTTTAGAGATGGAGAACCGGTTTTTGATTCCGGCCAGTAAGTTCATCATTATTATGCCGGAGTACAATGGTTCTTATCCGGGGATACTTAAATTGATGATCGATAATACGGATGTTGCTAAAGCATGGGCCCATAAGAAAGTATTGCTTACCGGCATTTCAACAGGCAGGGCCGGAAATCTAAGGGGAATGGAGCATCTTACCGGTTCCTTACTTCACATGAAAATGAATGTTCATCACAATCGACTTCCTATCAGCCAGGTGAACAAGTTGATGAACGAACAGTTCCAATTTGCCGATCAGGCTACCTTACAGGCCATTCAGGCACAACTTGATGATTTCTTAACATTTTAGGACTTATTTTCGATAAAATTTCAACATGCGTTCACCTTTAGGGGTCATTATTTTTTTGACTTTTATGATGCTGTTAGACCTCTATGTTTTTCAGGCCGTAAAAGCAGTTGCCCAAAGCGCATCGCCCAAAACAAAAACCATAATTTATGGGGTATACTGGGGCATAACCATTCTGGCAGTAGCTGGTTTTTTGCTGTTTGTGTATAGCGGCCCCGATTTACTGGGCAAAAAAATACGCACTTATCTTTTTGCGATGATCATCGGTTTATTCCTTGCTAAACTCACTGCGCTGGTATTTTTTATTGTTGATGATTTGCGGAGAGGAATACAATGGTTAGCAGGAAAATTGTTTTTCAATAATACGGAAACCGCCAGTTTGGGCGATGAAGGTATTAATCGTTCTACTTTCCTGAGTTGGCTGGGAATTGCAGCAGGTGGTACTTTATTCGGGAGTTTACTTTACGGATTTACCAACAAATACAATTACAATGTGATCAGGCAGAAATTGAAATTTGCAAATTTACCGGCTGCTTTCAAAGGATTGAAAATCGTACATATCAGTGATATCCACAGTGGTAGTTTTTTGGATATCAAGGCAGTAGAGAAAGGCATCGAACTTGTAATGGCACAGCAACCTGATCTTATCCTTTTTACCGGCGACCTGGTAAATGATTTAGCTACCGAAATGGATCCTTTCAAAGAAATTTTCAGCAGACTGAAAGCACCGATGGGAGTATATTCCACGCTTGGAAATCACGATTACGGCGATTATGTTCAATGGCCCATTGCAGGAGTGAGTAAAGAGGAGAACCTGGAGAACCTCAAAAATGTTCATCAGGATATGGGTTGGCGTTTGCTGATGAATGAGCATGTGGTTTTGGAAAGAGGGGAAGATAAGATCGCTTTGTTGGGTATTGAAAACTGGAGTGCCAAAGGCCGTTTTCCCAAGCATGGTAAAATGCATGAAGCTTATCCGGGAGCTGAAAAGTATCCCTTTAAAATCCTGATGAGCCACGATCCCAGCCATTGGCGGGCTGAAGTGCGTGAAAAATATCCTGATATTGATCTGATGTTGAGCGGACATACCCACGGTATGCAATTCGGAGTAGAAGTTCCGGGTTTCAGATGGAGCCCAGTTCAATATATGTACAATGAATGGGCCGGGCTATACAAAGAAGAACAACAACATCTTTATGTAAACCGCGGATTCGGATTTATCGGCTATCCGGGCAGGGTAGGGATAATGGCAGAAATCACTTTACTGGAACTGGTATAAAAAAAGCCCCTGAATCAGCCTCTGGTATTTAAAATTTTCGTTCTCTCGGCGCATAATTCCTTTTCCTTCCTTCACCTTCACTTCTATTGTTGCCCTCATCAGATGGCCTTTTAAATCCGCCATCGGCTTCATTCATACGAACCGTGCGGTTATTGTATCGCTTGCCGTCGATAGCCTTGATCATCCTGCTGGCTTCAGCGTTATCTACTTCCAGCCAGGTATTCATTTCGCGCATATCAATTTTACCTAACACTTCTTTATTCAGGTTGCTTTCATCGAGGATGAATTGCAGGAAGCTGGCTTTGTAAAATCCATCTTTTGTTCCAAGATTGATGAATAATCTCGTATAGCCATTATCGCGGCGGTTAAAACTGGTTCTTTCTTTCCTGCTACCGTCGATGCCTGTACGAATTTCAGGCCTTTCTCTTCTTCCGGCATCCCGTGCGTTAAGGTCTTCAGCATTTTCATAGTATTTCAGAAAATGGTCGAATTCCAAAGCGGCTACCCTTTGCAATACTTCTTCTTTTGTTACATGGGCGAATTTCTCCATCAAATCGGGCAAATAAGTTTCATAATCACCATTAGAAATATCTGTTTGGATGAGTTTATCCATGAAATGAAAAAACTGCTTACGGCAAACATCTTTTCCACTGGGTATATCCAGCTTATGGAACCTGGCATTCACCATCTTTTCCAGTGTCCTTATTTTGAAAGTTTCGCGGCTATGGCAAATGGAAAGACAAATACCTGTTTTACCGGCCCTTCCTGTTCTTCCACTGCGGTGGGTATACACTTCAATATCATCAGGCAATTCATAATTGATCACATGAGTGATACCGTCTACATCAATCCCTCTTGCTGCCACATCGGTAGCGATCAGCAATTGAAGGGCTTTACTGCGGAAACGACCCATAACCCGGTCGCGTTGTTGTTGGGTAAGGTCGCCATGCAGGGCTTCAATTTCATAACCTGATTTGGAAAGGCGTTCGCTGATATCCTGGGCATCAGCCTTCGTGCGGGTGAATATGATACCGTACATACCCGGATTGAAGTCGATCAATCTTTTTAAGGTTTCATAACGGGAATGGGCAGGTGATACAAAATACTGATGATCGATATTAACATTACCACTGTTCTTTTTTCCTACGGTGATCTCTTTTGGAGACGTCATGAAGTTCTTAGAGATTGCCCTTACTTCAGGTGGCATAGTAGCGCTGAACAACCAGATGCTTTCACGGTTGATGGTATTCTTCAATACAAAATCAATATCATCTCTAAAGCCCATGTTCAACATTTCATCTGCTTCATCCAACACAACATATTTCACTTTTTGCAGGTCGATGGCTTTGCGTTCAATGAGGTCGATCAATCTTCCCGGAGTGGCTACCACAATTTGTACGCCCTGGCGCAGGTTCCGGATTTGCATGCTAATGCTTGCACCGCCATAAACTGCTTCAGTATGAACGCCTTTCAGATATTTTTTAAAGTCCTGTAAATCACTGGTGATTTGGAGACATAGTTCGCGTGTCGGGCAAACGATCAGTGCCTGCGGAAAACGGTCGGCAGCATTGATCAATTGCAGCAAGGGCATACCGAAGGCTGCAGTTTTTCCGGTGCCTGTTTGTGCCAGGCCCACAAAGTCGGTAGTTCCGGATAATAATACCGGAATGGCTTGTTCCTGTATCGGTGTAGGGGTAGTGAATCCTAAATCGGCAATCGATTGTATGATTTCGGGTTTGAGGCCCAATGCTTCAAATGCATTCATTGTTAATTTTTTAATAAATGAAGACCGTGAGGGTTGTTTGCCGCACACATGTGGTCAAAAAAAGTAGTTTTTTGATCGCTACATGTTATGCTGCGGGCCGTTGGGAGAAAAAAACGGCAGTCTGAAATCCTTTGCTACCTTGCTTTTCAACAGCTACTGAGCATGTCATGTAATGTTCAGTTCTTAAGTCGCCGCAAATGTACAACTTTTTATGTTACGCCAGGCATCTAAATCTGTTTTAATTCGTTATGGCTTGAATCGTAAGTAAAACAGTGTATAGATTTTTGTATTTTTGACAGACAGTTCAAACCTATTATCTCATATGAAACCATTGATTTTTCTCAGCATTGTTTTTTGTGCTTTTTTGAATATTACTACCGTTGCACAAGGCGTAAAATTTGGAATCAAGGCAGGAACCGATCTGCATCGTATCAATGGCCAGCCATTTGAAAGCGGATTTACATTTGGATATCATGCAGGAATCCTTGCAGAAATTTCATTGAACAAGACATTCAGTTTTCAACCCGAAATTTATTACAGCCTGGTAAGTGTTGATTCCGGTTCGGCATTTTCGGATATCTATGATTTTGAAAAAGTGCCCTCTTTAAAATTTGGCTATGTTAATGTGCCTTTACTGCTCAATATTCGCCCGGTTAAAACACTCAGTATACAACTTGGCCCGCAATTCGGGTTGTTGGTGAATAATAATTTTGCACTTTCTTCGAATGCAGAAAACGCGATCAAAAAAGGAGAAATGAGTTTTGTTGGGGGCGTGCAGTTGAATTTTCTCAAACTTGCAGTTTATGGAAGGTTTATACAAGGCCTTTCTAACCTTAATGAGGTAAGCAGTGATAGCGACATCTGGAAGCAACAAACGATTCATTTGGGCCTCGCATTCCGGTTTTGATTCATGGCCTGATCACGGTAAAACTGCCATCTTCTTTCAACCTGATAACGGTACTGGGTATGCCCGGTTCGGGATCATCCTGCCGGTGCTGAACAATATAATCTACCCCTTCTATTATCAGCCTGTCGATATCACAGAAGAATGCAGGTGGAGGATAACCTGAAACGTTAGACGAAGTAGACACCACCGGTCCACCAAAACTTCTGATCAAACTTACACAGAAAGGATCTGTCACAATCCTGATACCGATACTTCCATCCTTATTGATCAGGTTTGGTGCCAGTCCGTAGGCTTCATCGTAAATAACAGTTGCCGGTTTGGAGATTCCTTTTACATAATCGTAAATCTGCAGGTTTTTTTGCCTGCTGTAATGCATGATTTCTTCTTCATCTGCCAGCAGTATGATCATGCTTTTATCTTCATTTCTTTTTTTTACTTTGTAGATCCTTTCTACAGCTTCTTTGTTTCTGGCATCACAGCCGATACCCCAAACGGTATCTGTGGGGTAAAGGATGATTCCGCCTTCACGTAGCACTTTCACTGAATTGGCGATATCGTCGTGAATTTGCATCAGCTTTGAGCTAAAATTTGTAAAAGTTGTTGGGGTTCGATGCCTAATCCGCAGCGGAAATGTTTTTCCGGACAGGTTTTATGTCCATGAGTTCCACAGGGCCTGCACAAAAGCTTTTCTGTTGTTTCTACGATAAATGATCGGTCTGATAACGGGGTATACCCAAAAGCCGGAACCGTACTGCAAAAAATGGCGGTAACAGGAGCATTTACTGCGGAAGCAAAATGCATGGGCCCGCTATCGTTGGTATAGTTCATCACTGCATACTTCATCAATGCTGCTGATTGCAATATGCTCAATTGCCCGGCACGGTTATGCGTATCAGGATGGGTAACGGCTTTAAGGATGGTTTCACATTCTTTACTATTGTCTTTACCACCAAGAAGATAAATGCAGTAATTGGAATCAATAGCATTGATCAGTTCTATCCAATGCGCAATCGGATATTGTTTGGTGAACCATACACTCGATGGAGTCATGGTAATGAAGGGCTTCTTTCGATAATCACGTATTTTTTCTTCATCAGCATCTGATGGATAAAGCTTCGGCTTTGCTGGTTCGCCTTTTATAAAATATTGAATAAGGTCATTGTTTTTTTCGATCTCATGCCGGGGATGAACCGGATCAAATTTATGGGGTATCTTTTTAGTGAATAAAAATGAAAGCGGGTTCTTATCAAAGCCAATAGTTTCGTTAGCTCCGGAAAATGCGGTAAGGATTCCTGTAGAAAGATAGCGTTGCAGATTGATCACTTTATCATATCGGGTAGATCTGATCTGCGAAAGAAGATGGGCCAGGTTTTTATTCTTAGCATGCTTTTTATCCCATATCAAAATCTTATTCAAAGTAGGGTTGTTGTATAAGATACTTTCATTGCCTTTACGTACAAGAAAATCAATTTTGGCATTTGGGAAGGCAGCATGAATTTTCTCCGTTACAGAAGTGGCCAGCACCACATCTCCAATGAAAGCGGTTTGTATGATGAGGAATTTTTTCATCTCTCCAAAGGTATTGATTTATACCGTTGATACCAGTACGCAACCCTTGTACTAATTTTACCTGATAACCTATAGCTTTGTGAAAAAAATAGCATGGATATAAAGGAAAAAATCATTTCAGCATGGGCTGATAGGGCATTGCTTCAGCAGCCGGCTTATTCCGGGGCGGTAAGGGATGTGATTGAGGAAGTAGACAAAGGCCGTTTGCGTACAGCCGAGCCCGTGAGTGATGGTAAGGGATGGCAGGTAAATGAATGGGTGAAGCAGGCCATTCTCCTGTATTTCGGTATACAGCAAATGGAGACTTACGAAATTCCGCCTTTTGAGTTTTATGATAAGATGAAATTGAAATCGGGATACAAGGAATTGGGTGTGCGTGCTGTTCCTCATGCTATAGCACGTTATGGCGCTTTTCTGGGCAGGAATGTAGTGCTCATGCCTTCCTATGTGAATATCGGTGCTTATGTTGATGAAGGAACTATGGTAGATACCTGGGCTACGGTTGGCAGTTGTGCCCAGATCGGTAAACACGTACATTTAAGTGGCGGAGTTGGTATCGGTGGCGTGCTGGAGCCTTTGCAAGCAAGCCCTGTGATCATTGAAGATGGCTGTTTTATTGGCAGCCGCTGCATTGTTGTTGAAGGGGTGAGGGTAGAAAAGGAGGCTGTTTTAGGGGCCAACGTGGTACTCACCCAATCAACTAAAATCATTGATGTTAGCGGTACATCGCCGATAGAGATGAAAGGCATCGTTCCTGCAAGAAGTGTGGTGATACCTGGCAGTTATACCAAATCCTTCCCGGCTGGTGATTATGGCGTGGGTTGCGCATTGATCATCGGGAAGCGTAAGGAAAGTACCGACCGTAAAACCAGTTTGAATGATGCACTGAGAGATTTTAATGTTTCGATATAGAGCCCTATATTTGCAGCCCTGAAAGAAGCATTCAATCCTTATTTCCACTTGCCCAGGTGGCGAAATTGGTAGACGCACTGTGTTCAGGTCGCAGCGTTCGCAAGGATGTGCTGGTTCGAATCCAGTCCTGGGCACCACAAAACTCAAGCTCATCAGTATTGATGGGCTTTTTTGTTTTCTTAAACGAAGTATCTCATCTTCAACTGCAAAATAGTTGAAACAACAAACCACTCTTCACCTCTTTCGATATCATCAGTTAGTAATCTGTGAATTTTGTAATAGATAGCAGTAATGATGTAACAATCCCAATCAGAGAAGCGCCAATTTTACTGCTTCACTTTTGCTTTTTCTAATCTGAAAAATCATCAATCATGGGTAATCTATTGTATATCATCGCTGTAGTTTTAGTTATTTTCCGGGCAATCGGATTCCTGGGCTTCCATGCCGGAGGAATTATTCATCTGCTACTCGTTATTGCAGTAGTAGCCATTTTGCTAAGAGTTATCAGAGGAGGGAAGGCTGTTTAAAAAAACTTATACCGATTGGACAAACAATATAGTCCAATATCGGCTATCGCCTCATTGTACTAT
>JAPLEF010000155.1 GCA_026391525.1 Sphingobacteriales bacterium | reverse complement strand
TTATGAACAACCCAAAATCTGGATAAAATCTACCGGAAAAAGCATTTCTATATAAAAGCGTGTATCTAAGAAATCAAACTTCCTATTCCGCTTCAGCAACCACTTCCTTTACTTCAGGTATCATCCTTTTCATCATACCTTCAATGCCTGCTTTGAGGGTGATCATGGAAGAAGGGCATCCACTGCAACTTCCTTGGAGCATAAGGTTGACTTTTCCCTCTTCATAACTTTTGAATTGTATCGCTCCACCATCCATTTCCACAGCAGGTTTAACATAATTCTCCAGTAATTCTTTGATGCGTTTAACTACATCATCATCATCTGCACTTACGGTATTGCTGCTTTCCGATTTCATGATGGCAACTTCCTCTTCATTCACAACCGCTTTGCCTTCTTCGAGATAATCTTTGAGAAACTGCTTGACCGCCGGGATTACATCCTGCCAATCTTCTGTTTCAGCAGTTTTGGTTAAGGTTACAAAATTACTGGCGATAAATACCGATTTAATGAATGGGAAGCTAAACAGTTCCTGTGCCAGCGGCGATGGTTTTGCGCTTGCTTCATCAGGCAGGTCGATACTTTTACCGGGATAAAGCAACTTGTTTGCTACAAATTTCATGGTTTCCGGGTTGGGCGTCATCTCTGTATAAATGCTGATCACCGGGTTTCCTGTCTTAATCATAAAAACGGTTTTATATGCGGTGCAAAAATAAACCTAATTCAACAATTTGTGCCGTTAAAAGAGGTATTCCCCATGTAGTTACTCTTAATTTTCTCATTTCGTAAGTAAGGCCAATTGAATCTATTTCGTTTAACTACCATATTCAGCCAAAAGGGTTAATTTTATCAAAAAGATGCTATGCTTTCGAAAATAGTTTTTCTCTTTCTTATCCTTTTTCCTGCTACGCTGAATATCCTGGCTCAAGGAAAGCCGGTGAGAAAAGGGGGTAGCCCGGTTACAACAACAGGTTCATCAAATAAAGAGTTGACACTTAGTATCGAACAACTTCAAGGTAAATGGCAGGAAGTGAAAAGAGTTCTTGTAAGCCAGACTGAATCCTTAGCCTTTACAGATTCTTTACTCATACGGTTCGATCAAAATAAAGTTGAAATCAAGGATGTTACCAGCATGAGGATGACGATGAAAGGGCTAGCAGAAATTGCTACTCCCAACATTTTGATGGCAGCAGGTGATGAATTCACAGTAAAATCCGTTACAAAAGATCATCTTATCATCAGCGATGGAGAGTTTGTGAGGACCCTTGAAAAACGCGGCCAATATGCTTATGAATCTTATGGAAAAAGTGGCATTCCCATCGATAGTATGAACACTCCCATCTCATTCGATCCCAAAAACATCACCGGGAAATGGTTTGTATATCGCAGGCAGGCTAATGCCGGTGCGGTAGCGGGTGATGCTTTTGTAATCAAGAGCCTGGAAATATTCAATAGCGACAGGCAGGGCTCTGCAATAGGGAAAGTGGTTTTTTATCAGGGTGGAGAAACAACTGCTGAAGATTGTAAAGTAGTGTATAATACAACAAGCATACTGGTAATAACGGATACGCATACCTGGGATTTCAATCTGTATAAAGCCGATGGTAAGGATCTTGTATTCGGGGAGAAAGACCAATTGTTATATTATGCAAAGCATTACTAAAACCCGGGTTCATTGCCGATGATTCTTAGTTTTGCATAATTGAGCATGATTTTCTTCTCTCCGTTCATTTCGAATTTTATGGTAGCCACCGGATTATGAGCCGCACCTTCTAAATGGGTGATTTCTCCGAATCCGAATTTCTGGTGTTCCACTTTTTGACCGGCACGCAGATCTGAAGTATTACTTGCCATAAAATCTGCGCTGGGTATGTGCTCTTTAACCGAAGCCCGTTGAGAACTTGTTGAAAATGTTGATTTAGGAGTTGCTGAATCCTGAGGCCTGGCAAATCCTCTTTTCATCCTTTCATAGGCAGAACCCTCGCTCCAGTTGTTGCCGCCGTTGTTGCGGGCGGTGCTGCCAGCATAACTTTTATCCAGATATTCCTCATTCATTTCATCAAGAAAGCGGCTGGGATCATTTTGTTGAAGTTGCCCAAAACGGTATCGGGCGTTTGCATAGCTAAGCACCAGTTTTTTCTTGGCACGAGTGATGGCTACATAAAACAAGCGACGTTCTTCTTCAAGCTCTTCCCGGGTGTTGATGCTCATCGCATTGGGAAAGAGGGTTTCTTCTAAACCACCAACAAAAACTACAGGAAACTCCAGCCCCTTAGCGGCATGTATCGTCATCAGTTTAACCACATCTGCATTTTCTTTATCTTCATCTGCATCAGTTAATAATACAATTTGTTGCAGATAGGCTCCAAGCCCTTTATCGCCTACTTCACCGTCTTCCTCATTCATAGGTGTTTCGGTGAATTCTTTGATAGAGTTGAGCAATTCCTGAACGTTTTCGTAACGGGCAAGTCCTTCTGTAGTCTTGTCATTGAACAACTCCTTCACCAGTTGGCTATTCTTACCAATAAGAACGGAAAGGTCGTATGCATTTTTCTTTCCCAGTTCCGAGTGGAACATACGGATCATGGTTACAAAATTGTTGATACTTTCGAGTGTGCCGCTCCGGAATCCATAAAATCCGGCATTCGATAAAATCTCCCAAACGGTAAGTTGGTGCGTATTGGCTTGCAGCACTATTTTCTCCATGGTGGTTTTACCGATTCCACGTGCAGGGTAATTGATGATGCGCTTCAAGGCTTCTTCATCTTGTGTGTTCACAACAATCCTGAGATAAGCGATCATATCTTTTACCTCCTTGCGCTGATAGAAACTGGTGCCGCCATATATCCGGTAAGCAATACCCATTCTTCTCAATGATTCTTCATAGCTCCGGCTTTGAGCATTGGTTCGGTAAAGGATGGCGAATTCGTGGTTGTGAAAGTGATTGCGAAGTTTCAATTCCTGGATATTATCGGCTACCATTTTACCTTCATCGTTATCCGTCATCGTACGAACCAGTTTGATTTTATCTCCTTCATCATTTATGGTAAACAATTTTTTTTCAATCTGGCCCTTGTTATGGCTGATCACTTCGTTAGCAATGTGAAGGATGTTTTTAGTACTCCGGTAATTTTGTTCCAGTTTCACTACCATCACTTCATCATAATCCTTCTGAAACTGAAGTATATTCTCAATCGTAGCACCACGGAAGCTGTAGATGCTTTGTGCATCATCACCAACTACACAAACATTTTCGTGCATGGCGCCCAGCAGTTTGATGATTTCATACTGAGCGGTATTCGTATCCTGGTACTCATCAATCATGATATACCTGAACTTATGCTGGTATTTGCTAAGCGCGTCTGGAAATTTTTTCAGCAATTCATACATTTTAAAAAGCAGGTCATCAAAATCCATGGCACCGTTCTTGAAGCATCGTTTAGTGTATCCATCGTAAATAGCTCCAATCATAGGTCGGTTGGCTCGTGCATCTTCCTGTTGCAGCATCCAGTCGTTACTATATTGTGCTGCGGTAATCAATGCATTTTTCGCTGCTGAAATTCGATTGTATACAGTATTGGGTTTGTATTGTTTGTCATCAAGACCTAATTCATTCACTACTGCTTTAACAACCGACTTGGCATCATCAGTATCATAAATGGTGAAATTGGAAGGATAGCCCAGTTTGGTAGCTTCGCTGCGTAATATGCGGGCGAAAACGCTGTGGAATGTTCCGATATAAAGGTTACGTGCTTCTGAACCACCCAGAATTTTTCCAATCCTTTCTTTCATCTCAGCAGCAGCCTTGTTGGTGAAAGTGAGGGCAAGTATACGGAAGGCATCTACTCCATTGGCCATAAGATGGGCAATACGTGTGGTAATCACTTTCGTTTTACCACTTCCAGCACCTGCAATAATCATCAATGGGCCATCCTGGTGCAATACAGCAGTTCGTTGAGGCTCGTTCAGTTCATCTAAATAATGAGGCATTACACAAAGTTACGAAACCACAAAATGAGCCCGTAAGGTTGTGGGGAAATAAATAGCTAATAAATTTTATTTACAGAGTGGGATAAAAATAAAATTTGATGGATTCCATTTTAAAGAAAGGCCTGGATATGAGCAGTTTTTACTAAATTACATGATTTAAAACATTTGCCTGATGCGATATTTCTTGCTTATCATAGTTTTTTTCCTCCTGGGTGCTCTTGTTTCCTGCGGTAAAGAAAACGTTGCTACCGAGTTGAACGGCGGACAATTACCCACCAGTTACATCAGCATACTGGATAGCAGTTTTTCGCCAACCGTGCTCAACATTTCAATTGGCGCTTCGGTAACTTTTTTAAACAGTACCAATACAGTCCATACCATTGTTTCGGATGATTCAACCAGTTTCAGAACTTCTGCAATAGCCCCTTTCCAGTCGTTCTACTTTAAGAAAGACACTATCGGAACCATCGGTTACCATTGTGTTGAACACCAGAATGTTAGGGGAGTGATTGTGTTAAGGCCTTGATACCGCATTAACTTTTAACCAGTTTACGGTATGTTTTTTTATCTTTCTGACGGATGACTACTATATAGGTTCCTTTGGCAATATTGCTGAGATGGATTTTAAGTAAGGAAGCCGACCTCTCATAATACACTTGAATTCTTTGACCCAGCATATTAACCAGATACACTTCATCAGCCTGATTGATTTGCATATAAACTATTTCCTGTGCTGGATTGGGATACAATTGGCCTTCTTCAGTCATAACCACAGATGGTAAGCTGTCGATAGTATTTACCAGTGTGGTATAGGATGAAGTTTTACAAGAGTTACTTACGGTAAGGGTTACCTGATAATTTCCACGAACTGCATAACTATGCTCAGGGCTGAAGGCACTATCTGTTGTACCATCACCAAAGTCCCAATGATATTGTGAAGCGTTCCTTGAGAGGTTATAACATTTTAACCTGTTGGCTATATAAGGGGTTGCGATGAATTGAGCCCATGGATCATAAGCCCCGATATGCCATTCGGTGAAATCATTGAACAGTACTGCTTTTACGGCAGCCCTTATGGCACTGGCGGAAGTTGAATCCAAACCCGGGTTAAATATTATTGTTGTAGGATCTTTTCTGAAAAGTGCCGTATAAAAACAGCATGCAGCCGCATAAGTGCCTGCTAATGCGGGGTGGCTGCCATCGCCATTATAGAGGTTGATGGAAGGATATTGGTTCCGGATATGATTCCATACTGCACCAACCGGTGAAATTTCTGCATGGTTTTGATCGGCCATCTGCCTGTAACGTAAATTCAGCAAACTATCCATTCCCTGATAAGTGCAAACCGGAGGCCAGGAAGGGCAAAAAGAGGCATCGCCTGAACGCCGGCCCCAGGTCATGAAAAAAAGCGTTTGTCCGCATGGGTTATGAGCATCGAACATACTGTCTATCTTCCTTGCATAGGGAAAAACAAAACCATTAACTTCTGCATCCCATAAGGAAGGACGTTGGCTCTGCTCCTGTAAGATCAGATAATCCCAGTTGCCTTCCCGGATTTTATTGCGGGTAAGCCCGTTCGAAAAATGATCCTGAAGGGTATATCCGCCGGGTGTGTTTCTTCCATAAATCAGGGTATCACCCATACTGTTGGCCATAGACGCCAGCATTCCGGGTAAGTCGTTTACAGCGGTATAGCTATTACCTAAAAAAAGAACACGCTTTTTTTGTTGCGCATGAATCATCAATGGCAAGCAGAAAAACAAGTATAAAATCAATTTTACTTTCACTTCACACAGCTGTTTACGTTATCAAAACTTTAATGAAGTTAAAAAAACTAACTTTCATTCCCAAATACGCTTAACTTGAAGTAGTGAAACCCAAAAAAACTGCTGCTATAGGATTTATTTTCATTACGTTGATGATTGATGTTACCGGATTAGGGCTCATCATCCCGGTTATGCCTAAACTGATTCAGGAACTTTTATCAGGAGCAAGTATCAGTGATGCTTCAAGATATGGGGGCCTGCTCACTTTTTGTTATGCCATCATGCAATTTCTTTTTGCCCCTGTTCTTGGGGGTTTGAGCGATAAGTTTGGCAGGAGGCCTGTATTGTTGTTCTCCCTTTTTGGTTTTGGCCTCGATTATCTCTTTCTTTCTTTTGCGCCTACATTAGGATGGCTCTTCGTTGGAAGGGCCATTGCCGGAATAACAGGTGCCAGCTTCACAACGGCTACTGCTTACATCGCCGATATCAGTACACCGGAGAACAGGGCTCAGAACTTTGGAATGGTTGGGGCAGCATTCGGTTTGGGATTTATCATCGGGCCAGTTATCGGAGGCTTTTTAGGAAGCTTTGGACCAAGAATCCCTTTCATGGTAGCGGCCGGCTTAAGTTTAGCCAACTGGCTATATGGTTATTTTGTATTGCCGGAATCATTACCCATGCACAACCGAAGACCTTTCCAATGGAGAAGGGCTAATCCGTTAGGCTCATTAAAACAACTCACCAGATACAAGGGTCTGGGTGGCCTCCTGATATCATTCCTGCTGATCTATACCGCTGCCCATGCTGTGCAAAGCAACTGGAGTTTTTTCACCATTGAACAGTTCAACTGGAGTGAAAAAATGATTGGCATCTCACTAGGAGTGGTTGGCCTGCTGGTTGGGGCAGTACAGGGGGGCCTGATACGTTATATCAACCCCAGACTGGGAAATGAAAAAAGCGTTTATACGGGATTGTTACTTTATAGTGCCGGATTATTCTGCTTTGCCTTTGCAACCCAAAGCTGGATGATGTTTATTTTCCTATTACCCTATTGCCTTGGAGGAATTACAGGACCAGCCCTTCAATCGATTATTTCCGGCAGTGTTGCGCCAGACCAGCAGGGTGAACTTCAAGGGGCGCTCACCAGCCTGATCAGTATCAGTTCAATCGTTGGCCCACCGATGATGACTGGTTTATTTTCCTATTTTACCGGAAAAAATGCCCCCTTTCATTTTCCCGGAGTTGCATTCCTGTTGGGCGCTGTGCTCATGCTGATCAGCACTTACTTTGCTTACCGCTCCCTGCATACTTTACATTCAAAAGCTAGTAAGCCATGAATCAACTTCGTCTATTCCTAGGAGACAGTCATAAGAAAGATTAAAAAAAATTAAATATTTCATGCAGACTTTCCGAACACAATAAACTCAAGAGATTTTCGCTTATACATCAACACAGTATGAAGCATCTTTAACCATCTTGAAAAATCTATAGTCTGAGAAAAACACCCAACCCCTTGCGTAAATCCCCTTTCATTCGCAACGGAATTCCACTCGATTGATAATGGTATTTTCAGAACAACAAATACAAATACAGCCCATTTGAGCTGTTGTGCATATTCTTTTGTTAGGTACTACAGGACAACGAGAGGCGGCTGTCTCAAAAGGGTAGCCTCTTTTTTTATTTTTTATCGCCAAGTATGTGGATAGTGTTAGTTTGAATAAACTGAGAATACTTTTTGTTGTTTTCATCTTATGCGCAAACGAAACATTCCTTTTAAGACGTACAACCAACATCAGGCAATGCTGTTGCCACCTTCTGTGGAAGATTTTA
>JAPLEF010000074.1 GCA_026391525.1 Sphingobacteriales bacterium | reverse complement strand
GTTCAGAAAAACAACAGACGAAAATGGAAGGTTATATGGAAGAAAAATATCCTTACAAATATGAGTTTGTAAGCACGGAAACCATCATCGAACGTGAAGGAAAATATGCCGACACCGACATTTACCGATATGCATTGCGCATCACATCGCATACCACTACATACACCAACAGTAACATGGTTACATCAGGATTTGATTTTTATTTCTACGACCGTGCCAATGATATCAAATATCCGGCTTCGAATAAGGCATCAAGTTATATTTTCACCACTTTCCAACCGGTGATCAATACGATATTGAAGAAATATGAATAAATTTTCACTATAAAAATAAAAAACTTAATCAAACCCAAAGATTATGAAGTCAGGTAAACTAAACCTTATTGTATTTGCAATTGCACTCTCCTTCTTCTTTTCATGTAAAGGAGGAAAAAATCAGGAACTGAATGTTTCTGTAAAAAATGCGGATACTATTCTCCCTCAAAAAGCTACTTACATTCCTCAAGTTAACCTGCTTCACGAAAGCAGCGGCATTGCACTCGATAGCAATGAGTTGACAAAATTTATGAAAATGTATCCCGCTTATCAAACTCAACAGAAAGATTTGATTGCATTGTACAGAAAAAACAGCTACAATTATCTTTGGTTTGATAAAAATGGATTAATTGAACATGGTCATCAATTGTACAATTTAATGACCAACTTAACCAGCCAGGGTATTTCTGATAGTATTCCTTATCTATCAGTGCTTACAAACAGGCTGGATAACAATGATAATAATATTGATCCCGAAACAGAATTGTTAATGTCTGCAGGCTATTTGGTTTATGCAAAGAAAACAGTTGGCGGCATCATCGATCCGGCAGTTGCCAAAACAATTGACTGGAACCTTCCTACCAAAAAACTTTCCTATACTGATTTGTTGGATAGTTTTTTACAAGCACCACACCAAGCCAATTTGAAAGAGAAAACCAACATCAGTCAGTATTTCCAATTGCAATCTTATTTGCAAAAATACCGTGAAATGGAGAAGAAAGGCGGATGGAAAACCATTCCCACCGACCCTAATAAAAAAACACTCAAACCCGGTGATTCTTCATTCATTATCCCGTTGATTAAGGAAAGACTTTTGTTCACGGAAGACCTTTCGTATGATAATCAAAGTAACCTTTATGATGCCACACTAATAGCAGCTATCATCCGTTACAAAAAGAGAAATGGCAATAAATTAGACAGTACGATAACTGCATCTCATATTGCTGAAATGAATGTTTCGTTAAGTAAGCGTATCGAACAGATTATGGTTAATATGGAAAGGTGCCGCTGGATTCCTGTCATCCCGGCTGATGCTACCTATTTATTTGTAAACATACCGGAGTATCGCCTTCATTATATCAAAAACGGAAAAACCTATTTTGAATCAGATGTGGTAGTTGGCAAGCCTGCAACCAAAACCGTAATTTTCAGCGGAGATATGAAATACGTGGTGTTTAGTCCTTATTGGTATGTACCCTCCAGCATCATCAGCAAAGAAGTGAAACCAGGCATGGCGCGCAATAAAAACTATCTGGCCAATCATCGCATGGAATGGAATGGCGGCAATGTAAGGCAGTTACCAGGCCCTTCCAATTCACTAGGACTTGTAAAATTTATTTTCCCAAATTCCAACAATATCTATATGCACGATTCCCCTGCAAAATCTTTATTCAATGAAGAAAACAGGTCGTTCAGTCATGGTTGTATCCGTGTTGCCAAACCCCGCGACCTTGCCATTTCCATTCTGGCTGATGATCCAAACTGGAACCCGGAGAAAATTGACCTCGCTATGAACGCAGGTAAAGAACAATCTTATACCCTCAAAAAAACTTTACCGGTTTATATCGGTTATTTCACGGCTTGGGTAGATCAGGAAGGATTGTTGAATTTCAGGAAAGATATTTATTCGAGAGATGACAGGTTAGCTGACCTGATTAGGAAATAAATGATTTTAATAATAATACCAATGTGATTTATATAATATGCCAATATTTTATAAATCTTATATGCCGATGGTATCAAACAAATAGTACAAT
>JAPLEF010000094.1 GCA_026391525.1 Sphingobacteriales bacterium | reverse complement strand
TTTTATACCCGTTAATCATTGACCCGTTAATAATTTTGCCATTCGAAATTTTATTATAAGTCCGTAGACGTCCATAATTTGAAATTTCTGTTATTCCTTTGTTTGTATATTCAAAGTCAAACTTTAAGGTCTTCCATTGTTCGCCATGATAGTTTTTTTTCATGTATTTTATCTAAATTTTAGTTGTACTGATGACCCTTTAAGATGGTCACCTAATTAATAAAGTAATGAAGCAATATATTTCATTTCAACGAAAAACCCCGGATTTTTACCAGGGTTTAGTATCGGGGAGCAGACTTGAACTGCCGACCTTCGGGTTATGAATCCGATGCTCTAACCAGCTGAGCTACCCCGACAAGGGGGTGCAAAAGTATAAAATATCAGGCAGAAGAAAAAAAACTTTACGTAAATCATCCTTATTACTGGCCATTTATCCTGGGCCGCCATGCCATTTCAGGTACCTGAAGCAGATGAGCAGCATAACGGGAAAGCACAAAAAGATAATCACTAAGCCGGTTCAGGTATTTGATGACCAGTGGATCTACAAAAAGTTGTTCTTCATGAAGATGAACTGCAATACGCTCAGCTCTTCGGCAAACACAACGGCAAATATGAAGGGTTGAAACGGTTGGATGTCCGCCCGGAAGGATAAAGAATTTCATTTCAGGCAAAAATTCATTCATGCGATCGATTTCATTTTCAAGCCATGATACATCTGATTCTTTTAAATCAGGAATTTTCATAGCAGGTGCTTTCTCCGGATCACAAGCCAGCGAGGAGCCTATGGTAAATAAACGATCCTGTATTTCTTTCAAAGTAGCCCTGCTTGGTTCGTCACTCAGTAAATCATTAACCAATCCGATATAAGAATTCAGTTCATCAACCGTTCCATAACTTTCTATGCGAAGATGGCTCTTGGGTATCTTGGTACCACCAATTAAACTGGTTTTTCCGGCATCGCCGGTTTTGGTATATATTTTTTGGGCCATGCGGCTTTTTGGGTTGTTTAAGGTGCGATGAAGGGTAGAAACAAATTTTGATCAGAATTGTTTATACCAATTGTTTGATTTGGGTTGGAGAAAGATTAATCTTATCGGTTTCAATCAATCCATCTTTCAGTCTTACCACCCGGTGAGCAAAACCGGAGATATCTTCTTCATGAGTAACCAATACAACGGTATTGCCCTCATCGTGTATTTTACCCAAAATTTCCATGATTTCGTGAGATGTTTTTGAATCGAGGTTACCGGTAGGTTCGTCGGCAAGAATAATTGCAGGATTATTGATCAGTGCCCTAGCGATAGCAACCCGTTGGCATTGGCCTCCGCTGAGTTCGTTAGGTTTATGCGCTATCCGGTCCTCCAAATGCACTTTTTGTAAAACTGCAATGGCCCTTTCTACCCTTTCCTTTTTCGAAACGCCACTGTAAACAAGCGGGAGCGCTACATTTTCGGCTGCAGTCAACCTCGGTAAAAGGTTGAATTGCTGAAAAACAAATCCGATTTCCTTATTCCTGATGGCGGCCAGATCATCATCCGGCATCCTGCTCACGTCGTTTCCATTAAGGATGTAGCGGCCGCCTGTGGGAGAATCAAGGCAACCCAGAATATTCATCAATGTAGATTTACCTGAACCACTGGGGCCCATTAGCGCCACGTATTCATTCTTGGCAATATTTAGTGTAATCCCTTTAAGTACTGGCAATTCATGTTTACCTAAGAAATAACTTTTCCTGATATCTTCCAGTTGAAGAATGGTTTTGTTCATGATGATGAGTTGGTAGCCTTATTTTTAATTAGATGGCAATGAACTAATTTTTTCTGATTACTTTAGGCACTTTAAAAAAATGAACATCAGCTTCAGATGCCTGTTTGAGTGCCATTGAACTTGAAAAAGGTTTCCCCGGCAAATCTTCACGAAATATGTTATTCACTTCGCCCATTAGTAGCTTCGGGTGAACATCACCAAGCTGAAGTTCCTTTAATTTATCTACAAAAAGAATCATCTTCAACAGATCAGTCTTTATGGCTTCTTTCTCCTCCGGAGGAAAATTGAGCCTGCACAATAATGCCAGTTTATCAAAATGTTGATCATCCATTTCCATGAATCAAAAATAGCCAATTAACCTCATAGCGATAGGCCAATTATTTTAGTGGTACTCCCGAAAGCATTCGGGATAAGATTTATAAAATATTGGCATATTATATAAATCACATTGGTATAATGGAGAAATGACTATCCTAACCATACTTACAAAGCGTTTAGTTTTATTATCTTCGCCGTCCTGAATGAAGAAGGATGTCTGAAACAACCCATATAAGCCCAAGTAACTCTTCTGATACAACAGCTATCGTGATGAGCGGGATCCGCCCGACAGGATATTTACATCTTGGCAATTATTTTGGGGCTATCCGGAACTATATAAAAATGCAGGATGAATTCACCTGTTATTTCATGGTGGCCGATTTGCATTCGCTTACTACCCATCCCGATACAAAAAGTTTAAAAGCCAATGTGCAACGGGTTTTGGCAGAAAATATAGCGTGCGGACTAGATCCTGATAAAGCCTGTTTGTATTGTCAAAGCCATGTTTATGAAACGGGTGAACTTTACCTCTATCTCAATATGCTGGCTTATTTAGGAGAGTTGGAGAAGACGGTAACTTTTAAAGAAAAAGCACGGCAACATCCGGATAATGTCAATGCCGGATTACTTACCTACCCTGTTTTACAAACAGCCGATATCATCATGCACCGTGCCAGCCTGGTACCTGTTGGAAAAGACCAGGAACAGCATCTGGAAATGGCCAGGAATTTTGTAAAGAGGTTCAACCACCGTTATGGTGAAGTGTTTCCAGAGCCACAAGCTTTCAATTATCAGCAGCATTTGGTTAAAGTTCCGGGATTAGACGGTTCAGGAAAAATGAGTAAGAGTGAAAATGATATGGCCACATTATATTTTGCAGATGATGATGAACTGATCCGCAAAAAAGTGATGAAAGCCAAAACCGATTCCGGCCCAACAGCACCCAATAGCATAAAGCCTGATTATATTGAGAATATTTTTCTGCTGATGAAATTGGTGAGTGCTTCTGATGTTTACGAGCATTATGATAAAGCGTTTAATGAAGCCAACATCAGGTATGGCGACCTTAAAAAGCAACTGGCAGAGGATATGATCAGGTTTATTGCCCCTATTCGCGAGAAAAGTACCACTATTTTAACTGATGAAAAATACCTGAAGGGCATTATGGAAAAAGGTGCAGAAATGGCCGGAGAAAGTGCTGCAAAAACCATGAAACTGGTACGTGAAGCTATCGGATTGAATTATTATTAAAATAGTAACTGAAAAACATTGTAACGGATGATAATTCAATACATTCGTAACAAAGAAAAAGTACGAACGGATTATGGCGAAACTTAAAAAACCAAAACACATTGCGGTTGCAGGCAATATTGGCGCAGGCAAAACCACCCTCACCGAATTATTAAGCAAACATTACAAATGGATTCCTCAGTTTGAAGATGTAGATCACAACCCTTATCTGAACGACTTTTATGAAGATATGCCCCGGTGGAGTTTCAATCTTCAGATTTTCTTCCTCAACAGCCGACTGAACCAGTTGCTGGAAATTCAGCGTGGTACCGAAACCGTTATACAGGACAGGACGATTTTTGAAGATGCCAATATTTTTGCACCAAACCTACATGACATGGGTTTGATGGGCAAACGGGATTTCGATAATTACTACCATTTTTTTGAAACGCTCAAATCGATGGTTAAGCCTCCCGACTTGTTGATTTATCTCAAAGCTTCAGTACCCACCCTTGTAGGCCAGATACAAAAAAGAGGAAGGGAATATGAAGAAAATATCCGGCTCGATTATCTTAAAAAGCTTAACGACCTATACAACAACTGGATTGAAAATTACAAAGAGGGTTTATTGCTCATCATTGATGCCGACACCAATAAGTTTGCGGAAAATGAAGAGGATCTTGGAAAAGTGATTTCTAAGATTGATTCTACCCTATTCGGATTATTTTAAAACAACGAACTAATCGATGAGTTGGTTTTTCATGGCATAGAATACCAATCCAACCGAATTTTTTACGCCAAACCTTTCCATCAGGCGATCTTTGATTGCTTCAACAGTGCGGGCGCTGATATCCATTTTACCTGATATTTCAGCGGCAGTGAATTCCATACAAACCAATGTAAGCACTTCTTTTTCCCTTTCGCTAATAACGATTTCCGTACTGAGGTTTGGATTGAATTTTTGTTTGGAATAATTTTTCTTGATCAGCACTTTATTTACAAAAGGATTCAAGTAAAATCCGGTACGAACCACATCCATTATTGCTTTTTTGATTTCAGTAGGATCGGTACTTTTCAGGAGATAGCCGGCAGCGCCGCAATCCATCAAGTGGCCAACAAACCTTTCATCTTCATACATGGTTAAGATGATCACCCTAATAGCCGGAAAACGCTTGGTAATCTGTTTGGTGGTGTCTATGCCGTCTTTGATGGGCATCTTTAAATCGCAGAGAATTACATCCGGTTCAGATTCAGGGATTTTTTCGAGTAATTCTTCTCCATTATCAGCTTCCATTACAAATTTGATATTGGTATATGGCCGCATTGAAAGAATTACACCTTTTCGAAAAATCTTATGATCGTCGGCAATAGCAACTTTTATTTGATTTGGATCCATCATATGCTTACTGTAAAATTAGCGACAAGTTTACAATCAGCAAGGCTTTAATTTCCAAATGTTGGCAGGAGAGAACCCGGATGGATTACAAAATTGTTTCCCTGGGCACTTCGAGGGTAATTTTATAATAGGTTTGGCTTGGATCAATTTCAAAATAGATGCGCCCGTTGAGTACTTTAATCCTGCTTGCGATATTCTTGAGGCCCAAACCCTGTGCACTTTGGTTTAGTTTATCGAACTCAGCCTGAATAATGCCTTTACCATCGTGATGAATACGAAGATAGAGGTTATTGCCACTGGTATTTTGAGTGAGGTGAATAAAACCTGCATTGCTGTGTTTGATGATGTTGTTCACCAGCTCCTGGATAATCCGGAAAACCAGTAATTCCTGTTCCACTTTGAGCCTGGTACGGTAATCATGAAAACGGGCACTGGCGTTTAAACTGCCGCTGCCGCTGATTTTCTGGAATAGATCGGTGGTGGCACTCTCTAATCCAAAGTTTTTTAAAGTAGGCGGCATTAAACTATGGCTGATGTTACGGATCAGTAAAATGGCATCATCAATGATTTGCTTGGCACTAAAAATACTTTGTAACTGTTGTGCTTTTTCCTGATTTACCAGGTTTTCGTTGAGATATAACCGGGCTGTAGCCAGCAATGGGCCGGCATCATCGTGAAGATCGGCGGCAATACGTTGCCTTTCTTCTTCCTGAAATCGGATAGATGCATTCAGTAATATTTGCTGTTTTTCTACTTCCAGTTTTTTCATCTGCATCTGGTAGCGGATCACTTTGCGCTGGTGAAAAATAACAAATACGATAATCCCTATGGCCAGCGTAAGCATCCCAAGCGTTCCGATAAACATTAAACGGGAAATCCCCGATGAATCTGCTTGTAAAAAATACATAGGTTAGTTTATGTTGTTGTTAGCGGTGAAACCATCCAGATTCAGGTCTGGGGGAAAATCTGATTGATCATTTTCTTTTACTTCAAATTCAGGTCTTT
>JAPLEF010000083.1 GCA_026391525.1 Sphingobacteriales bacterium | reverse complement strand
TGTTGCATCATAGAACCACTGGTAAGTACAAACCAATTATTCAAAACCCATAATTATTAACCCGGCTACTTGCGCTTCAGTCAACACAGGCTTAAATCGAAGTTCCGTTGCACTACACTTCGTTTAAGCCCTAAATGTTGTTCGCCATAGCTGCATTCCCTGGCCAGGCAATCGAGTTTGTTTGAAATACCGAGTTTATCCGCCATTTCCGCGATAGTATCTTTCTCTTGATATGGGTTTAGCTGGCGTTTGATTGTAATGTTTTGCCAAACCGTATGATCGGGAAACAAACGCAGGTCCTGAAAAACAATACTGATCTTCGCTGCCCTGTAAGCAGCCATTTCAGTGGCATCAAGCGATTTTACATCTCGATTATCGAAGGATAGTGTACCTGAATAATCCTGCCTGATTTGATAAAGAAAATGAATCAGTGAAGTTTTGCCACTGCCACTGGGGGCAACAATATGCAAATGAGCAGCTTTTTTCCAGAGCAAATTTTTATTCCAAATTTCGGAGCGCTCGATTTTTTCAGCCTCCAGAAAAACCGGCTTGATTTGTTGTAAACTGATTTGCATAACTAATAAAAAGCCGCCATCCGATGATGACGGCCTTATGATTTTTTTTCAGGTACTAATTGGGAGATGCTGTTGCGTCTTCAGTAACTACCGGCTCTTCATCAGAAAAATAAGCAGCCATTTCCTGCTTCCGCTTTTCTTCTTTTGCTTTCATCACTTCCCCAACTTTGCCAAGGTATTGGTTCAATTGTTTCAAGCTACTGGTTTTTTTATCTACCAGATTCACCTCGATATGTTGGGTAGAGCCGCCATCAATGAAATCGCCACCTTTTGCAACGATGTTATCCCACATTTTTACAGAAGCCTGAAATAGGATATTATCAAGGCTATCTTTAGCCACTTCATCTTTACCGGCATTAAAAAGAGTTTGGAAATTTACAAAAGCTGCTACAGGGCTTCCTGATATCTGATCAAGGAAATCCATCTTATTGCTTCCGGATTCGAGAACGAATTTATTTACACTTTCTTTCTTACTTCCGATGGCAAAAAACTTGTCGTTGGTATTGTAAAAAACCTGATTGTTGCCCATACTGTTCTTACCCATTTTATTTCCGGCATCTATCAATTTTCCAAAAGCTTTTTTATCATTTACCGAAGCAGCAAAAAGTGCATTCACATCCGGATTACCCATTGTGCCGCCTTTGGTATTGATATCTGAAATAGCCAGTAGGATATCACCATTGTTAGCCTTTACAAAATCATCGAGGTTGAAGCCAAGATATGCAGAGCCCATATTGATAAAGCCATCTAAACCAGCCATTTTTACGAATTCCCTTAATCCTTCAGGTTTAAAATTCATTGCAACCAATACAGCAACATCCTTACCGTTGAAACGTTTCATCATATCTGTATTCACTTTATTGCCGCTGTATTTTTTCCAGAGATCCGACATTTCTTTGCCTGCATACGATTTAGCATCAACGGTGATTTTTCCATCATCAAAACTTGCTGATGCTGTGGTGATAGAACCTTCATACAGCTTACTGAGGTTAAGCATACTCAAGGCTGCCATTCCGGTAGAACCGGTAGATATTTCGCCTACATTCAGCCAGAAATGAATATCACCTTTTTGCTTAACCAGTTCTGTAAAGCGGGATTCTTTGCCTAAACTAACTGCTTCTTTAAGTTCATGTAATTGGATACAAATACCTTGTTCATTTCTGTTGGCAACCGGCGCAGGATTATTGTTGTCGCCAAAGCTGTTGCTGAACTTATTGATATCGTTCAGTTGAGGCATATCAATTACGGTAATGAAGCGGTCGTCTTTCCATGAGCTCATCACTTTATCATTGCCCATGAATTGAATACCGTTTTTCTCCGTTGCCTGAGTTGATTTGGTAGCTTCAGCATTAAATTTCTTGAATTTCTCTTTATCAGTGATACTTCCTTCCATCGCCACATAACCACCGGTGGAATCTTTTTGAACAAAGAACAGGAAATCCTTTTTAGTGTCAATGCCGGTGTTTTCAGGATTGTCTAATGCATTTTTTACAAAAGCATCCAAAGTAGAATCCTGATACAGTTGTTTAAACATTGCATTTTGCTTCACATCATCCCAGGGTAATTTTTTGGTCATCAACTCGCCATCTACCAGTATTACCATTGCTGCATTTTTGGGGATGTATCTCCCTTCTTTATTGGATTTACTACAAGAACTAATCAGCACAGTTGTAAGTAAACAACAGATGAAAGTGAATTTGAATGTTGATTGCATATAGATGGTTTGTGATTGATACAAAAAAATTAATTTGGTAACCTACTGTTTTCTCTCAGGAAATAAGTAGTGAGTTCATTTAACGGTATATTAACCTGATCACCGGTTTGTAAATTCTTCACGATGCAGGTTTCGTTTGCCATCTCCCGGCTGCCCATAATTACCGCAAAAGGTATCCTTTTTTTATCAGCATATTTAAGTTGCTTATCCATTTTTGCCGTTTCAGGGTAAAGTTCACAGGCTATTTGCTGGTGCCTGAGTACCTGTACCCATGGAAAAACAAAACGACTTTCTTCATTCCCCATATGGAGAAAAAGAGCCGTAGTAGCCGTTTGCAGATGATCAGGAAACAGCTGCAACGCTTCCATCACATCGTAGATCCTATCTACTCCAAAGCTGATGCCTACGCCCGGAATTCCCTGAACACCGAATAAACCTGTTAGGTCGTCGTATCTTCCGCCGCCTCCAATGCTGCCCATTTGAACGGTTTCAGGGGCTTTAACTTCGAAAATGATTCCTGTATAATAATTGAGGCCGCGTGCGAGGGTAAGATCCAAAATGATCGGAAGGCCAATTGTTAGCTGGAGTAAAGTTTTTATTTCGGTCAATCCTTCTCTTGCTTCTGCACTTTCCGGAAAGAGCCGGGCAATACTTTCCAGTTTTTCATCATTACTACCATCGATGTTCAGGTAATTTTCTATCAGCTGCACCTGAGGTTCAGTGAGCGTCAATTCCTTTAAGGCTTCCTTTACTTTTTCCAGTCCGATCTTATCGAGTTTGTCGATCGCTACGGTTATGCCTGTCAATAACTCCTTATTACCGCAGGCTTCTGCTAATGCCGATAATAATTTCCTGCTGTTCACCATCAGCTTATATCCTTTCAAACCCAGTTGAGTAAATACATCATGATAAAGTGCAGCAAGCTCGGCTTCATTGAACAGAGATGCACTGCCTACGATATCGGCATCGCATTGGGTAAATTCCCGGTAACGGCCTTTCTGTGGCCGGTCGGCCCGCCAAACCGGCTGGATCTGATAGCGTTTATACGGAAACGTGAGTTGGCCATGGTTCATCGCCACATATCGTGCAAAAGGGATGGTGAGATCGTATTTCAAGGCCCTTTCCGTAAGTAAGGGACTGTTTTTTCCGGTAAGCGCTTTTTCAAAACCTTCCCTTGCCTTATCCTGGTTTTTGGTTTCATAAAGCCCGTTATTAAGGATTTTGAAAATCAGTTTATCACCTTCCTCTCCATATTTCCCCATCAGGGTTTCCAGATTCTCCATTGCAGGGGTTTCCAGCGGCTGAAAGCCATAGAGTTCGAAATTGCGGCGGATGGTGGATAGGATATGATTCCTCTTCTTTACCGTTTCTGCCGAAAAATCCCTTGTGCCTTGTGGGATACCGGGTTTGCTCATGCGTGTTGGTTGGATGGGGTTTGTTTAGCAACATAATTCTTTATCAATGCATCAGAGGCCAGGTTCAATTGCTCAAATACTTCATCATAACCATCTTCATCGCCGTACCAAGGATCTTTTACATCCATTGCTGCTCCCGGGTACAACTCATCAAGAAAAAGAAATGCCTTTTTGCTGTCGAACTGCTGGCCTGCAATACGCTTCATATCTATCATCACATCATTGGCCATGGCATAAATGCGGTCGAATGCAAAAAAATCAGATGCTAAAAATTGGCGGGATAGCTGTGTAGAAATATCTATGCCATGTTTCCGGGCTACTTTTTGGCTCAGGTGATGCGGAGCTTCTCCGTTATGCAAACCATTGGTGCCGGCACTTTCTATTTGCCAGTTTACATTCCTCTCCAGGGCTTTTTGCTTTAGGATGCCTTCTGCCAGCGGACTTCGGCAGATATTTCCCAGACAAACCAGTAGAATTTTCATGGCGCAAAGATAGCCCTTCACATTAAAAGATGAGGAGTAGAAGTAACGGATAATTATTTTAATCCCTTTTATGGATTCCGCTCAAACTAGCATCTTACCTGGGAAGGCCTTCAATTATTCATCCACCTAAAACACACGATCATGCAACCCAATCAAATCCTTCAGGCACAACTGCTCGACATTGTATTTGAAAACCGAAACAAATCTTATGGTGCTTATAACCTGCGCAAAAATTACCCGGTAAGGTTGTATAAAGCATTTGGACTGGTATTCCTGATTTTTGCTTTATTATCTATTTGGGTATTGTCTGCTTCTACTTCTGATATCAAGGATGCAATTCCTGATCTGGTAATACGCAGTTACAGTATTCCGGGTGTTGAAACAGCCAAAAAGAAAGAACAGCCTAAACTTCCGGAAAAACCCAAACAACAGCAACCTGCAAAAAAGGCCAACACTGCTTTATTTGTGAGCCGGATCAAAATGGTAGATCATAATGAACGGTCGAATCTGCCTAAAAACTTAGATAGCAGTGCCATTTCGAATATTACCGTTGAAGGGCCAAGGCATATTTTTACCGTAGCACATGTTGATCCGATAGCACCAAAAGGAGGAACAGCTGTAAACGCTACACCAACACACAACCCGGAGCAGCCATTAGCTTACGCAGAAGTGATGCCTTCTTTTCCTGGTGGGGTTGAGGCATTGAGAACTTTCCTGCAGAGAAATCTGGTCAATCCCCGCGATCTGGAGAACGGAGAAGAAATTTCAGTTAAAGTGGCATTTGTAGTGGGTTATGATGGCAAACTCAAGAAATTCGAAGTACAGCAGGACGGTGGAAAGGTTTTCAATGAAGAAGTGATTCGGGTATTGAAAAAAATGCCGGATTGGATACCGGGCAAAACAAAAGGCGAAAACGTTTCGGTTTACTACGCCATTCCGGTAAAGTTTTTGGCAACAGAGTAAGCAACGCTCATTTCTTACTAAATTGCAATCCTAACACTTGAAAATTATGGCTCTTGAAGAATTCGAAAAAGACCCGCTAACGGAAAGGGATAAAGGTTTTATCCGCATGAGGAGTATCATGGATTATGGCATGGGTGTTTTGTGGTCGGCGATGGGCGTATTCATGCTTTTTATCCGCCATTTCAATACAGGATTGGAAGCGAGGTTCGACGATCCCTGGATGAAAGCTTTTGGTGGCATATGCCTTTTGTATGGTTTATTCAGGATTTATCGCGGTTATAAAAAAAACTACCTGAAAGAAAGATGACCTGCTTTATTAACCGTATATGCCTTGCTTTGTTTCTGTTCCTGGTGGTTACCGGCTGTAAATCTGAAAAGAAAGTGAAAAACTTTCCAGACAGTCCGGTATCAGGTACCATACAAATCAGCGCTGATGAATCTTTCAAACCTGTGATGGAAGCCCAAATACGCATGTTTGAAAATACTTACCCTGATGCTAAAATCAAGGTAAGCTATAAATCGGAAGCCGATTGTTTAAAGGATTTTTTTAAAGACAGTGCTACCCGATTAGTGATTGTAACGAGAGGGCTTACGCGAAATGAAGAAAAATATATGACTGATTCCATTCATTATAATCCGGGATGGAATGTGATTGCATCAGATGCTATCGCAGTGATCGTACCTCAATTGAGTAACGACACTTTGATTACGATGGAAAGATTACATGATCAGTTAACCGGAAAGATAAACAGGAATCAGGAAATTGTTTTTGATGGACTCAACGCCACGAGTACCGTAAGATTCATTAAAGATTCCATATTGAAAGGTGACGATTTTGATCAAACCGTAGTTAAGGCAACCAGAAACAGCAGTGAAGTAATTGAATATGTGGCTAACCATGAAAATGCTATCGGATTGCTGGGCATCAGTTGGATAGGAAACCCTGAAGATGCTGCTCAGGCGGAACTCCGCAAAAAGGTGAAACTGGCCTGGGTACGCTGCAATCAATGCGCTGATAGCCCTTTTGTAAAACCGATGCAGGAATCGATGCTTACAAGAAGGTATCCGTTGGTAAGGGGACTGTATTATATCATAAAAGAAAATTATTCCGGACTAGGAACAGGATTCATCTCTTTTTTAAAATATGAGCGTGGACAATTGATTTTTAGAAGGGCGTATCTGGGGCCGGTAATGGATTTCGGTATCAGAGAGGTACAAATCAATATTAAGTCACTAAAAAATAAAGGATTCCTTTAACGGTTTGTTGTATAATTTTATAATCTTGCAAAAGTCTATAAACAAAAATATGAAAATGAAGCAGATAAAATTGGGCATGTTGATGATGGTTTCCTTGATCTATAGCGCGGGTGCTTTTTCACAAACCATTGAAGAAGGAAAACGATTCCTTTATTATGAGCGTTACAAAAGTGCCAGTGAAACCTTCAATAAGATGTTAACTGCCAATCCCAATAATCCTGAAGCTGCTTATTATCTGGGTCAGGCTATGATTCTTCCCGACGACCGCACAGCAAAAGATCTTGCAGAAGCTAAAACCCTTTACCAGAGCAAACTTGCAGCTTCACCAAACAGCGCTTTACTTATGGCTGGCATCGGGCATATCGAACTGATAGAAGGAAAAACACAGGACGCCCGCAATCATTTTGAAGCGGCCATCTCCTTAACACAGGGAAAAGATATTCAGGTACTCAATGCAGTTGGTTTTGCCAATGGAAACCCTGATTCCAAAAACGGAGATGCCAATTATGCCATCGAAAAATTAAAATTGGCCACCCAGGTTAAAAAATTCAATGATGCCAATGTGCTGGTTAACCTTGGCGATGCTTATCGCAAGGCCGGTGATGGTGGAAATGCCATTCTGGCTTATCAACAAGCACTAACTCTTGATCCGAAATTAGCAAGGGCGAATTACAGGGCTGGACGTATTTATCAGTCGCAGGGTAAAGGCCAGGAATCCCTTTTCATGGAATATTACAATAAAGCCATTGCCCAGGACACTGCTTATGCACCGGTATATAACACCCTTTTCAACTATTACTATGAAACCAATATTACAAAATCAGCAGAGTATTTCAATAAATACCTTGCCGTTTCCGATAATGAACCCAAGGCCTGTTATTACAGGGCTTCTATCGAATATGCACAGGGAAATTTTCAGGAAGCCATCACTAAAGCGGATGAGTGTATCGCACAGGAAGGCGCCAATCCTTATCCCAATCTTTATGGTTTAAAAGCACTGGCTTACAACCGTCTCAACGATTCAATACAGGCTAAGAACAATTACGAACTCTATTTCAATAAGCAGGATCCTGAAAAAATTGGTTCAGGAGATTTAACCCAGTATGCCCTTCTGTTGCTCAAGTTTCCGGGTAATGAAGAAAAAGCAGGTCAACTGGTTGATCGGGCAGTTGCCATGGATTCTATAGAATCGAACAAAGTGAATTACTTAAAAACCATGGCCAAAACCTATGAAGGACAGAAGAATTATTTGAAAGCAGGTGAGTGGTACGGTAAAATTCTTACAGTAAAACAGAATCCTGGTAAAACAGACCTTTACTATACAGGCTATAGTTATTACCGTGGAGCTGCGTATGACCAATCGATCAAGGTATTCAAGAAGTACATTGCTAAATTTCCTGAAGATGTATTCGGGTATTATATGGTTGGTAAATCCAGCGCTGCAATTGATTCTACCGGTGAACTGGGCTTAGCAGTTCCATCATATGAAAAAGTGATTGAGTTGGGTGAAAAGGAAGCCGATAAAAAAAAGGTAAAAGACCAGTTAATGGGCAGTTACAAGTACTTTATTGAGTATTATTATAATGTAAAGAAAGATCAGGCAAAAGCCCTGGAATATGTTGATAAAGGAATCGCTTTAGATCCTTTAGATACCCAGTTGGTGGCAAATAGGGAATTGATCAGTAACAACGACCCCAAAGCCGCTCCTCCGCGTAAACCGGCCCCGCCAAAGCAGCCTGCAAAACCTTAAGTATTTTTATTTATATCATTCATTTGAAAGCCCGTTGTGAAAATTACAACGGGTTTTTAATTTCTTATTTTAGGTACATAGGTATTGTATATTAAGGTGCCTGCCTTATTTTTGCTCACCAATAAGTTTAATCATTGATGATGCATCATTTTTTTCTTCAAATCAATACCAACAGCGCAGCAAATTACCTGCCGATTGTTTTACAAGTGGTTTTTGCTTTGGGGCTGGTGTTTACCATTATTTGGGGTTCCGATTTACTAGGGCCTAAACGTAAAACCTCCGATAAACTTCAGAATTTTGAAAGCGGGGTTGAAATCAAAGGAAATGCCCGTCAGCCCATGGCAATCAAGTATTTTCTGGTTGCCATCCTCTTTGTGCTTTTCGATGTGGAAGTGATTTTCTTTTATCCTTATGCCGTGAATTTCCGTGAACTGGGATGGGGTGGCTTCGCAGCAGTGATGCTTTTCGTAGGCCTGTTCCTTTCCGGTTTTATTTATATTTTCAAGAAAGGTGCCTTGAAATGGGAAGAATAAATTTCATGCCGGAGTCTTTATTAATAAAGGATCCGGAGTTTTGTTCAACTAAAAAAGAAAATGACTGTTTATAGGGAAGATTCCGGTTTAAACGGTTTTCTTCTTAACGTACCTAACAAATAAAAAATATGTCACGTCCGGTTCAGTTCAACAATACCGTCAAATTTCAGGGAATACCTGAAGGATATATGGGAGAGGGCTTCATGGCTACCAATTTTGAAAAAGTGGTGAGCCTTGCCCGTAAAAATTCTATCTGGCCCCTGCCTTTTGCCACTAGTTGCTGTGGAATCGAGTTCATGGCTACCATGGCCAGCCATTATGATTTAGCTCGTTTTGGTTCCGAAAGGGTGGGCTTCTCTCCCCGCCAGTGCGATTTGCTTATGGTGATGGGTACTATTGCCAAAAAAATGGGCCCGGTTTTAAAACAGGTTTATGTACAGATGGCTGAGCCTCGTTGGGTGATAGCCGTAGGCGCCTGTGCAAGCAGTGGGGGTATTTTTGATACTTATTCCGTATTACAGGGTATCGATCAGGTGATTCCGGTGGATGTTTATGTACCGGGTTGCCCACCCCGCCCTGAAGCGATCCTCGACGGGTTCATGAAAATTCAAGATTTAGTAAATGCAGAAGGGTTACGCCGAAGAAACAGTGATCAGTACAAGTCGCTAATGGAAAGTTACGGTATTCAATAAACGAAGTTTAAAGTTTTTTAGCAGAAAGGTATCAATAACTTATGTCACTTACCAACGAAAGGATTCAACAAAGACTCAACGAAAAATTCCCCGATCAGTTATACAACTGGCAGGAACCCTACGGTATGCTAACTTTCACCGGTTCAAAAGAAATCAATTTGAAAGTAATGCAATTTCTTTTTGATGACGAGGAATTGAATTTCAGGTTTCTTTCCGATTTACAGGCCGTTCATTATCCCAATCAGGTGGGTGAAGAGTTGGCTGTAGTTTACCATTTACACAACTGGGTGAGTAATGTTCGTATCCGGTTTAAAGTATTCACCGATATCAAACAGCCCGATGTATATAGTGCGACCGCTTTGTACCAATCGGCAAATTTCATGGAACGGGAAACCTATGATTTTTTCGGAGTGAATTTCATTGGCCATCCTAATCTGATAAGGATTTTAAATGTGGATGAAATGGATTATTTCCCTTTACGGAAGGAATACCCATTGGAAGACCAGACCAGGATTGATAAAGATGACGAGATGTTTGGCCGGTAATTTGGCCGCCATATAATTTGCCTATTCATGATGAACGATCATATACTTTTACCGGAAGGTAGCATCGAAAAACAAACCACTACGCTCAATCTCGGGCCTACACACCCGGCTACGCACGGTGTTTTCCAGAATGTGCTGGAATTGGATGGCGAACGTATCCTCAAAGCCACATCAACGGTAGGTTACATCCACCGTGCCTTTGAAAAAATTGCAGAACGCAGGCCTTTATACCAGATCACACCTTTAACCGACAGGTTGAATTATTGTTCGTCTCCTATTAACAATATGGGCTGGCACCTCACCTGCGAAAAGTTGTTGGGTGTGCGTACACCGAAACGTGTGGATTATTTACGGGTAATCATCATGGAACTGGCCAGGATTTCCGATCACCTGATATGCAATTCCATTGTTGGCGTAGATAGCGGGGCTTATTCAGGATTTTTATACGTGATGCAGTTCAGGGAACTCATTTATGAAATTTACGAAGAAGTATGCGGTTCAAGGCTTACTACCAATATCGGAAGAATTGGCGGGTTTGAAAGGAATTTCACCAACGCCGCATTTGAAAAGCTCGAAAAATTTCTGGATGTTAAAAGCGGGTATCCGGCACAGTTACGCGAATTTGAAAACCTGTTTACCCGTAACCGCATATTTATGGAACGTACCATTGGGTGCGGACCAATCACTGCCGAACGTGCTATGAATTACGGCTTCACCGGTCCTAACCTTCGTGCAGCAGGTATCGACTATGATGTTAGGGTTCATGAGCCATACAGCAGTTATGAAGATTTCAATTTCACCATCCCGGTAGGAAAAACCGGCGATTGTTACGATCGTTTTCTCGTTCGCAATGCAGAAATGTGGGAAAGTTTGAGCATCATCAAACAGGCCTATCAAAAAGTACAGGCCTTCAAAGGATCTGAAGCGGAAGTTTACCATGCTGATGTACCAGCTTATTATCTTCCCGAAAAGAAAGATGTGTATACTAAAATGGAAGCGCTGATCTACCATTTCAAAATTGTTATGGGAGAAACTGAAATTCCGGCAGGTGAAGTTTATAATGCGGTTGAAGGCGCGAATGGGGAATTGGGTTTTTATCTGATCAGTGATGGGGGAAGAACACCTTACCGCTTGCATTTCAGAAGGCCCTGCTTTATTTATTATCAGGCTTATCCCGAATTGATCAAAGATGGAATGCTAAGTGATGCTGTAATCACTATGAGCAGTTTGAACCTGATTGCTGGCGAATTAGATGCCTAAAAAAATTATCGAGAAGAAAAACTGAAGCAGTAAATGATACAATTTAGCGACCATAAGCTGAAAAAAGTACAGGAAATCATGTCGCGTTATCCGGAAGGAAAGCAAAAAAGCGCCTTACTCCCGGTACTGCATCTTGCACAGGAAGAATTTGGCGGATGGCTGGATGTTCCGGTGATGGATTATGTAGCCAGCCTCCTCAGCATTGAGCCTATTGAAGTGTACGAAGTGGCCAGTTTTTACAGCATGTATAACCTCAAACCTGTTGGCAAATATCTTTTTGAAGTTTGTCAAACCGGTCCATGTATGCTGAATGGCAGTGATGATATCATTGCTTATATCAAAGAGAAATTAAATATCCGTGTTGGAGAAACTTCTGCCGATGGACTTTTCACCCTTAAAACAGTAGAGTGTTTAGGCGCTTGTGGTTATGCACCGATGATGCAGATGGGAAAAAATTACAGGGAACATCTTACCAAACAGAAAGTAGATGAAATCATCGCCCAATGCAGGGCAAATGCCAATTAAAACCATATATCATGCGTATTTTGAAAATATTTATTTGGTTATCGGTTGTCGCGCTTTGTTCTTGTAAAGGTGAAGGAAAAAAAGAAGAAGCGGTTTCAACCGATACGGTTTCTACCATGAAAATGATTACCGATAGCAATGTGATTACCGCTGCTATCGATACGGTTCATACGGCAAACAATTCACTCGATTGGGACGGCACTTACAAAGGAACCTTACCCTGTGCGGATTGTGAAGGAATTGAAACTGAACTGCAGTTGAATAAGGACATGACTTACGCCAAAACCACCCGATACCTGGGCAAAAAAGTAAGTATCCCTTCAACGGCTCATGGCACTTTTATTTGGAAAGATGGGTCGCATGTTTTTTTACAAGGCCTTACCAATGAACCTTCCACTTATTTTGTAGCAGAGAATAAAATTTTCCAGTTAGACGGGCAAGGGAAAAAAGTAGAAGGGTCGTTAGCAGATAAATACACGTTGACTAAAATTAAATAGGGCAGTAAATCTGAAAATCACCGCAATAGCGGAATAGGGTATGGGTAAAAAATTATTATTAGCAAAAGCAGATGTTCCGGGTATCCGCCATTATGAGGTGTATCGCCGCGAAGGTGGATATAGGAGTGTTGAAAAAGCATTGCGCATGCAACCTGCCGATATCGTTGAAGAGGTGAAGAAGAGTGGTTTGCGAGGAAGAGGCGGTGCAGGATTTCCTACCGGTATGAAGTGGAGTTTTCTGGCAAAGCCTGAAGGGGTTGCTCGCTACCTGGTTTGTAATGCTGATGAAAGTGAACCGGGTACTTTCAAAGACCGCTATCTGATGGAGTTCATTCCACACCTGCTTATAGAAGGCATGATTGTTTCATCTTTCGCATTAGGAAGCAATGTAAGTTATATCTACATCAGAGGTGAATACGATTGGATTACCGATATCCTGGAAGATGCCATTGCCGAAGCACGCAGCAACGGATGGCTCGGTAAGAATATTCTGGGTACAGGCTTCGATTGTGAGATGTATGTTCAGCGTGGCGCAGGTGCTTATATCTGTGGCGAAGAAACCGCTCTGCTCGAATCTTTAGAAGGAAAGAGAGGAAACCCAAGAATCAAACCGCCATTTCCTGCAGTAAAAGGATTATGGGGTTGCCCAACAGTGGTGAATAATGTAGAAACCTTAGCAGCAGTAGTTCCTATCATTAATGAAGGGGGAGAAGAATATGCTAAAATCGGCATAGGAAAATCTACCGGCACTAAATTGATCTCTGCCTGCGGAAATATCAACAAACCGGGCATTTACGAAATCGACATGACCATTTCGGTGGAAGAGTTCATTTACAGTGATGAATATTGCGGTGGTATCCCCAATGGCAAGCGACTGAAAGCCTGTATTCCGGGAGGATCTTCAGTGCCTATACTTCCTGCAAATCTTTTACTCACTACAGCCAAAGGTGAAAAAAGATTGATGAATTATGAAAGCCTTAGTGATGGAGGTTTTGCTACTGGATCTATGATGGGGTCGGGTGGATTTATTGTGCTCGATGAAGACCAATGCGTGGTAAGGCATACGTATACGCTGGCAAGATTTTATCGCCATGAAAGTTGCGGACAATGTAGCCCTTGCAGGGAAGGCACGGGTTGGATGGAAAAAATCTTATTATCCATCGAACAGGGAAAAGGAAAGATGAGCGACATAGATTTGTTATGGGATATCCAGCGCAAAATTGAAGGCAATACGATTTGTCCACTTGGCGATGCAGCAGCTTGGCCTGTTGCAGCAGCAATCAGGCATTTCAGAGATGAGTTTGAATGGCATGTAAACAACCCGGAAAAGTGTTTAACTGAAAATTTTGGATTAAGGCATTATGCCGATCCGGTGCATGTTCCGGTTACGGCTTAATTAATGCCATTTTCAATTTAGATTGTAGATGCTCACCGGGCTTACAAATCTGATTAGTTGAAGGAAAAAATAAAATATGTCTGACGAAATAAACATACCGAAACCTGCCGGCATAAAAGTCACGATCGACAATATCACTATCGAAGTGGCTCCCGGAACCAGCATCCTGAATGCAGCCAGGCAAATTGGTGGTGATGTAACGCCACCGGCTATGTGCTATTACAGCAAACTGGAAGGAAGTGGTGGCAAATGCCGTACCTGTCTGGTTGAAGTTGCTGCAGGTTCAACTGCCGATCCGCGGCCAATGCCCAAATTAGTGGCCAGTTGCCGAACCGGTGTTATGGATGGTATGATCGTAAAAAATATCACCAGCGATAAAGTTAAAGATGCACGAAATGGTGTTGTAGAGTTTTTGCTCCTCAATCATCCACTCGATTGCCCTATCTGTGATCAGGCAGGAGAATGCCATCTACAGGACCTAGGCTATGAACATGGAAAAGAAGGAACCCGCTACCAGTTTGCACGTCGCACTTTCAAGAAGGAAGATATCGGGCCCTATATCCAATTGCACATGACCCGCTGCATACTTTGTTATCGCTGCACTTATGTGGCTGACCAGCTTACGGAAAAAAGAGTTCATGGCATTGTAGACCGGGGCGATCATGCAGCGATATCCACTTATATCTCAAAAGCTATTGATAATGATTTTAGCGGGAATATGATTGATGTTTGTCCGGTTGGCGCACTCACCGACAAAACTTTCCGATTCAAAAACCGGGTATGGTTTACCAAACCTTTAGACGCCCATCGCAACTGCACTACTCCGGGTTGTTGCGGTAAAGCTACCCTGTGGTTGAGAGGTGAAGAAGTATTTCGGGTAACCGCACGTAAAGATGAATGGGGAGAAGTGCAAAGCTATGAAGGCAAGCCGGGATGGATCTGTAACACCTGTCGTTTTGAGAAGAAAGCAACAGCCGATTGGACAGTTGATGGCCTAACCACCATCAGCAGGCATTCTGTTATTGGCGCCAACAAGTACCGTACGCTGGATATGCCAAAAGAAACCGTATCTGCTGTGATGAACGGAATTGCGCCTAAATTACTGATGGATATCCATAACATCAGCGAAGTGAACAACCCGAATATCCAGTTGAGTGATATTGACCGTCCCGCTACCGGAGCCGATTTTGCTGATTCCGCACAACATGTGGCAGGTAAAGGTGAAAGCAGCCAGTGGCATTCCGGGCCTAATACCGATAAAGGATAGACGAAAACCGATTGATCAACTATAAATGAATCCGGCAGTGCGGATCAACAACAAATTATGATGTTAGCGATAGACCTGGCCATGGTCATTGAAAAATTGGTATTGATTGTGGTGGTGGTTTCTGCCTCACTGGTGATTGCCATGTACACCACATTTGCCGAAAGGAAAGTGGCGGCTATACTTCAAGACAGGCGCGGACCAAACCGTGCAGGGCCTTTTGGATTACTTCAGCCGCTTGCTGATGGATTAAAACTTTTTTTCAAAGAAGAAATCATACCAAATTTTTCTTCTAAATTCCTTTTTATCCTTGGTCCTGCTCTTGCCATGCTTACGGCGGTAATGACCAGTGCTGTGATTCCCTGGGGAGATAAGATTTCTTTTTTTGGAAGGGATGTGAGTTTACAAATCGCTGATATCAATATTGGTGTGCTTTATGTTTTTGGCGTGGTGAGTTTAGGTGTTTATGGTATCATGATCGGATCCTGGGCCAGTAACAATAAGTTTTCTTTGATGGGGGGATTAAGAGCAGCTTCACAAATCATCAGCTATGAACTGGCCATGGGAATCTCGCTCATCGCCCTGCTGATGGTTACCGGAACCCTCAGCCTCAAAGAAATGGTAGTTCAGCAACAGCAAGGGGGTTGGGGTGGTTTTTTGGGATGGAATATCTTAAAACAACCATTAGGTTTTTTAATTTTCCTGATCTGTGCATTTGCAGAATGTAACCGAACCCCATTTGATCTTCCTGAAGCAGAGAATGAACTGATAGGTGGTTATCACACCGAATATTCTTCTATGAAACTCGGGTTCTATCTTTTTGCAGAATACATTAATATGTTCATCAGTAGTGTGATCATGGCTACCTTGTTTTTTGGTGGATATGATATGCCTTTTGTAGATGAAGCCGGTTTATCGCCCAACATCGCCGCGTTGATTGGTGTTGCAGCACTGATGGGGAAAGTGATTTTCTTCATCTTCCTGTTTATGTGGGTACGGTGGACGATACCAAGGTTCCGGTACGACCAACTCATGCACTTGGGCTGGCGGATCCTGATTCCGCTGGCATTATTCAATATGCTGGTAACCGGAGCAGTAATTTTATATTTTAATAAATGATCTGAAGGGAAACATTATTTTTGCAAACCTTTTAAATTTTATGCAAGCATTAACCAACAGAGTAAAAGTAGTAGAGCGCAAGCCGATGAGTTTTTTGGAGCGGATGTACCTGCCTGCTATTTTTAAAGGGATGATGATCACGTTCAGTCATATCTTTAAGAAGAAACCTACCATCAACTACCCGGAAATACAACGTCCTTTCAGTCCAGTTTTTAGAGGATTGCAAGTGCTCAACCGCGATGAGGAAGGTAGGGAGAACTGTACCGCATGCGGGCTTTGTGCCGTTGCCTGTCCGGCTGAAGCCATTACTATGGAAGCAGCAGAACGTCAGCCCGGGGAAGAACATCTTTACCGGGAAGAGAAATATGCAGCTAAGTATGAAATCAATATGCTGCGTTGTATTTTTTGTGGATTGTGCGAAGAAGCCTGTCCCAAAGACGCCATTTACCTTAGTGAAACATTCACTCCCGCAGATTATCAGCGCAAACAATTTATTTATGCCAAAAACGACCTGTTAATCCCGCATCCGGTAAATGAACCGGAAGCCTATAAAAAAGCATTGGGAAACAAGTCAACTAAAGAAAAGGTAAATTAAAGAACCAGGAAGCATGGGCATAACCACAATAGCATTTATCTTATTATCACTGATGGCGATAGGCAGTGCGATCATGATGATCAGCAGCAAAAGCCCCGTACATAGTGTATTGTGGTTGATTGTAGTTTTCTTTGCCATATCCGGTCATTATATCCTGCTCAATGCACAATTTCTGGCGATTGTAAATATCATCGTTTATGCAGGAGCCATCATGGTTCTTTTCCTGTTTGTGGTGATGTTGATGAACCTCAATGCAGAAACCGAACCAATCAAGAATTACCGGCTCAGGCTGATCGGTATACTTTCAGGAGGTAGTTTGTTACTCGTGCTTATTGCCGCAATGATGAAGATAGATGTGGCCCAGCCCGTACTCATGAGTACCGGGGATAGCGGATTGATAAAAGTATTGGGCCATGCGTTGTTCACCAATTATGTGCTGCCATTTGAAATCAGCAGTGTTTTGTTTTTGAGTGCCATGATTGGTGCAGTGATTATCGGTAAGAAAGAATAGGATATTGTAAAAAGCGATATTACTGAAAAATGATCATCGCTTTTTATTCTCATACATTGCAAAGTAATACTGCAATGTCATAAAATAAGCAAATGGATATCAAAGCATATATCATCCTTTCCTTAACCCTCTTCACCATCGGAGTGATAGGTGTGCTGGTGCGCCGCAATGCGATTATTATTTTCATGTGTGTAGAATTGATGTTGAATGCCGTGAATCTGTTGTTGGTTGCTTTTTCTAAAATGCATGCGATGAGTGCTGCTGCAAAGGCATTACCCACTTTTGCAAGTGATGCCCAGATTTTCGTATTCTTTATCATGGTGGTTGCAGCAGCAGAAGTGAGTGTTGGCCTTGCGATAATCGTGATGATGTACCGGAATATACATTCAGTGGATATCAATTTTTTAAACAGACTAAAGAACTGACCTGCTGTAGTGTAACCACGATTGTGGTAAATAACAGCTGGAATATAACTGGTTATGAGTAACATAATGAACATGGTTTGGTTGATACCGATTTTACCTTTGATCGGGTTCCTGATCAATGGATTGGGTAGAAACTCGCTTCCTAAAGCTGTTTCAGGTTTCATCGGTTCAATCACCGTACTGGGTTCATTCGTACTCAGTTTATTGGTATTCATGCAGGTGAAAGCAGGAAACTTCCATCAAACCCTGCACTATTTTGATTTTATCCGGCTTGAAAGTTTTACGATTCCTTTCGATTTCAGCATTGATGCATTGAGTACGTTGTTTCTGCTCATCATCACCGGTGTTGGATTTCTGATTCACGTTTATTCTACTGCATACATGCATGAAGAAGACGGTAAGGATTATGCGAAGTATTTTGCTTATTTGAATTTATTTGTTTTTTCAATGTTGCTGTTGGTAATGGGAGGCAATTTTGTGGTGATGTTTATCGGGTGGGAAGGAGTAGGGCTTTGCTCGTATCTGCTGATTGGCTACTGGTATAAGAATGAAGCCTATACCGATGCAGCCAAGAAGGCTTTTATCATGAACAGGATCGGTGACCTCGGTTTTCTTTTGGCCGTTTTCTGGCTGATCAGCAAACTGGGTACGGTGCAATATGATGAAGTTTTCAATGCGGCTAATCTGGCTAAACTAACGGCTACGGATATCACCGGAATTACTTTGTTACTCTTCGTGGGCGTAACCGGTAAAAGTGCCCAAATACCGCTTTACACCTGGTTGCCGGATGCTATGGCGGGCCCAACACCCGTAAGTGCGTTGATCCATGCCGCCACGATGGTGACAGCAGGTATTTATATGATTGCCAGAAGCAATGCCCTTTTTTCTCTGGCTCCCATCACTCAATCCGTTATAACTATTATCGGATTGGCAACCGCATTACTGGCGGCAACCATTGCTTTGCGTCAGTATGATATCAAAAAAGTATTGGCCTATTCCACCGTCAGTCAGCTTGGTTTCATGTTTCTTGCGCTCGGCACAGGTAATTATGTTGCCGCTGTTTTCCACGTGTTAACTCATGCCTTCTTCAAAGCGCTGATGTTCCTGGGCAGTGGTAGTGTAATTCATGCCATGGGTGGCGAACAGGATATCCGGAACATGGGTGGCTTGCATAAGCACATGAAAATAACAAGTATCACTTTCCTGATCGGTTGTTTGGCTATTTCCGGCATTCCGGGGTTATCCGGTTTCTTTTCTAAAGATGAAATTTTGGCCGGAACCTTTGCGCATAGTCCTTTGCTTTATGGTATAGCATTATTCACAGCGCTGCTAACTGCCTTTTATATGTTCAGACTGTACATCCTTACTTTTTCAGGAACTTTCAGAGGTACACATGAACAGGAACATCATCTGCATGAAAGTCCGAAAGCCATGACCATACCATTGATTGTGCTTGCAGTACTCAGCATTATCGGTGGTTACATCGGTGTACCTGAAGCTCTTGGTGGCCATCATGAACTGGCAGCCTACTTATCTCCTGTTGTAAAATCAGCCACCCATCATTTATCGCACAATACCGAATATATATTGATGGCAGTTTCTACCTTACTGGTTATTGTTTCAATCTTCATTGCTGTGTTCAGATTCAGACGTTATAGCACTGAACAAAATAATGTGGTTACAAAATGGCTCGAGAATAAATGGTACATCGATGAGTTGTATGATGCCATTATTGTTAAGCCCATCAAAGGAATTTCCAATTTTCTCAATCAGATTGTGGAGAAGCGAATCATAGATGGTGCCGTAAATGGAGTTGGTCGTGCAGTGAATTATGGAAGCCGCCAGTTGCGTTGGTTGCAAAGCGGACAGGTAGGGGCTTATGTGTTGTTGATGGTGATCGGGATGTTGCTTTTATTTATCATTCAATTGTTTCTGTAAAAAATAATTTACTTTGGGTAATTACTTTTCATTTCCTGATTTGCTGATTTGGTTGCCATTGGTTGCCGGCATCATCTGTTTTCTTTGCCGTAAAGAGCAGTCAGCAAAAACGATTTCCATACTGGCTTCTTTATTGGTATTGGGCGTTTCAATTGCCAGTCTCTTTCATACTGACGATAAGAAGTACCTGCATTTCAATAATGCAAATTATATCTGGCTTAAATATATCGGGGCTAATTATTTCATTGGCATCGACGGTACCGGTAGGTTACTAACCTTACTTACTGCCATCGGATTTCCTTTAGTGCTGATGTCGGCTTCACGAACGAAGTACGTATCGGCGCCTTCTTTTTATGGATTGTTGCTGTTGACTCAGGCAGGGCTTATGGGTGTTTTTTGTTCACTTGATGCTTTGAGTTTTTATTTCTTCTGGGAGCTGGCGCTTATCCCTGTTTATTTTCTGGCAAGCCGATGGGGAGGCGAAAAACGCATTCAGGCAACGTTTAAGTTTTTTGTGTACACCTTTACCGGTTCATTACTGATGCTGATTGGAATCATTTATGTTTACCTGCAAACCGGTTCGCGCACTTTTGAAGATGGTACGGTGGTAGCTCATTCTTTTTCCCTGAGTTCATTCTATAATGCGGCATTAAGCAGCAAAGAGCAATTTGGTTTGTTCTGGTTGTTCTTCATTGCATTTGCCGTTAAGATGCCGGTTTTTCCTTTTCATACCTGGCAGCCCGATGCCTACGACCAATCGCCTACTCCGGTTACCATGGTACTGAGTGGTATCATGGTCAAGATGGGGCTTTTCGGTGCCATCCGATGGTTGATTCCAATGTTCCCGGCAGCAACCTTACGTTTTAATGAGGTGGTAATCATTCTTTGCCTGATTGGAATTGTTTACGCCAGTTGTTTGGCGATGGTGCAGGATAACTTGAAGAAATTAGTGGCGTATTCTTCCATAGCGCATATCGGTTTAATGTGTGCAGCATTGTTTACCCTCAATCCGGTAGGTATTCAGGGAACCATGATACAGCTATTTCATCATGGTATTAACATCATCGGTATGTGGGTGGTGCTTAATATGATAGAACGGCAAACAGGCATCAAACAAATTTCTCAATTGGGTGGACTGGCACAAAAGGCCCCCAAGCTTACTATCCTCTTTGTGATAGTAGCCCTCGCTAATATCGCCTTACCGCTTACCAATGCGTTTACAGGCGAATTGCTGATGTTTACCGGATTATTTCAGTACAACCACTGGTATGCTGCGATTGCGGGGATTGGCATCATCCTTTCCGCAGTGTATACATTGAATATGATCCAGAAAGTTTTTTATGGAGAATGGAAACCGGTTAGTAACTTTTTTCCGGATCTTTCGATTACAGAGAAGTTGGTATTGGTGATCATCGTTGCACTGGTTTTCGTATTTGGCGTTTATCCGCAACCGTTGATAGATCTTACCAAAGAATCGGTAAACCAATTATTGATGCGGTTAAAATAGCGAAGCAAGAAACATTATAGCAAATAATTATGAACGCAATAATATTAACGGCAATCTGGGGGGTGATCATGATGTTCTGTGGCGTATTTGTGAAAAGCAAAAAAGCGCCCAAGTTCATCGCTATCACCGGGCTACTGCTTGTTTTTGCCGCCAATGCTGTAGAATTGGCCACCAAGAAAAGCTTTTTCAATATTCAGGTTCACGATATGCTGCAGATGGATAGTTTCAACCTGGCTTTCCTTGCTGTCATTTTCGGTTGTACCCTGGTTTTCTTCCTGCTCAGTGGGGCAGATGTGGAAAATGTGGGCAGCCATGTAGCTGAATATTTCGCCCTCATCTTTTTTGTGCTTTGCGGGGTTTCACTTGCCGCTACTTTCAATACGCTGCTCATCTTGTTTATCGGTATTGAAATCATTTCCATACCGTTGTATATACTAACAGGAAGCGATAAGCGAAATTTAAAAAGTAACGAAGCCGCGCTGAAGTATTTCCTGATGGGAGCCTTTTCAACCGGTATCATGCTGATGGGAATCGCTTTCTTGTTCGGAGGTAATCCAACTGCATCTTTTTACCTGCAGCATCTGCAGATCGGGGTTGGTCCGATGCCTGTGTTGATAGCCTTCGGACTGGTATTCATGCTGGTTGCCCTTTCTTTTAAAGTTTCGGCAGCACCCTTTCATTTCTGGACACCCGATGTGTACGACGGAGCACCCACTGTTTTCACATCATTCATGAGCACGATTGTGAAAGCAGCCGGATTCTTCGCTTTCCTCAGGTTATTTCAAAATGCATTTGGCAATATGCACGACCAGTGGCAGCACCTGATCATATTCATCACCATCGCAACACTACTTATAGGAAATGTAACCGCCGTTTTTCAGCAAAGTGTGAAAAGGATGCTGGCTTATTCGAGTATTGCCCAGGCAGGGTTCATGTTGTTGGCAGTGTTTGCCCTGAACGATCGCGCTAAAGAAGGTATCCTGCTGTATGCTGCTGCTTATAGCCTGGCCACTATCGGTTTCTTTGCCATCCTCATCAAAATGGAAGATTATACCATTGATGGTTTCAACGGCTTAGCCCGGCAACAACCTTTACTGGCATTTACCGCAACTGTTTTTCTGTTATCGCTCACCGGTGTTCCGCTGACTGCAGGTTTTCAAAGTAAATTCTTCATGCTCATGGCCGCTGTTGAAAACGGGAATAATTTCTGGGTAGTTATCGTTGCCGTACTTTTTGCTGCGGTAAGTGCTTATTATTATTTCAGGGTGATACAGGCCATGTATTTCAAAGAGCCGGGCAATCTTCCACTTACCCGTGAAACGGAACTCACCGGTTCATTTAAAGCCATGTTGCTCATCACTGCGATATTGATCATCTTTATAGGTATCTATCCCGAAATACTGGTCGGTTGGATGTACCATTGATCGCCGTTTATCAAACTTCTGTATTAAACGCAGGGTGTTGCTTATCTTTAGGTGAATAAACAGGTATGACATACAAGGATTCACTCGTACTTTCGTGGAAGAACATCAAGGGGAATAAACTGCGTACAGCCATTACTGTTATTATCATTGCATTAGGGATATTCGCCCTCATCCTCATCATCACCGCTATCCAGGCAGCAAGCAACAGCCTTACCAGCAGCTTCTCTACCATGGGAGCCAATTCGTTCAGCATCCGCTATAAGGAAAGGAATTTCAGGTTCGGCGGGGGCAGGAGTGAAACCACAAAATCGAACCGCAATTCAAAAAAAGAAAGGAATTCAAATACCGGTATTCCCATCAGTTTGCAGGAAGCAAGGGCATTTGCCGACCGTTACCAATTTCCAGGAGCAAAAGTTGGTATCGCCTTAAGGGGCCCGGGTTCGATTGTTGTAAATACGAATAGTAAAAAAACCAATCCGGATGTGAATTTGTTTGGAGGCGACGAAAACTATCTTGAACTCAATGGGTATAAGATTGCGGTAGGGCGCAACTTTACCCACACTGAAGTTAGTTCCGGACAAAGCGTTTGTCTGATCGGGAGTGGAGTAGCAGAAAAACTATTTCCGGGCAATAATGCCAAAGCCATCGATGCCGTAATCAGGGTTGACCATATACCTTTCCGGGTGCTCGGCGTACTTGAGGAAAAGAGTTCAAGTGCTTTTTTCAACACCAGTAAAGTGGTAATTACATCTTACAATAATATAAGGAGACTTTATGCCGGATTAGGAAACAGTTACACACTCGCCGTTCAGGTAAACGATCTCAAACTCATGGATCTGGCAACCGGCGAAGCCAAGTCGGTATTCCGCCCTGTGCGAAAACTCGAAATCAAAGAAGCGGATAATTTTTATATCGATAAAAGCGACAGCATTGCAGAATCATTGCTTACCAACCTGGGTTTTCTGGAGAAAGGAACCATCGGTATCGCCTTTATCACCCTTATCGGAGCTGCTATTGGTTTGATGAACATCATGCTGGTTGCCGTAAATGAACGTACCAAGGAAATCGGTTTAGTGAAAGCTTTGGGGGGAACCCGAAAAGATATCCGTTCCCAGTTTCTATTTGAATCGGTGTTGATCAGTTTAATGGGCGCTGTGGCCGGAATTATTGCCGGAATATTGATCGGTAATATTGTAGCATTGCTCCTCCATACCGGCCTCGTTATTCCCTGGGGATGGGTTATTGCCGGAATCATAGTATGTACAGTGGTTGGACTGGGAGCAGGTTTGTATCCCGCCATCAAAGCATCGAAGCTCGATCCTATTGTTGCGTTACGCTATGAATAACAGGCATTCATAAAATTCCTAATATCGTATTTCCCTGTTTGAGGAAATAAAAATTTAACTTTCGCCAAAGAAAACTTTCATTTATTTACTTAACTTGTGCATCCCGGTTAAAAAATTAATGTTTAATTTTTACGTATTTTTTTAATTGGTTTTGTAACCCTAATTTTATCAAAAGAATTTAAACTTTAACAAATTAAAATCAGATTGTTATGGCAGAAACTAGACCAACTGCAACCGTAAAGCCGGTAACTTCAGTACAGGCTAAAAAATCAAGTAACATTATTTCTTTGATTGCCCCGGTAGCCTGTTTAATAGGCGGCTACATCATTTGGCGTTTCATTTTGGGGGCTGGATCTAATTTTGGTGTAGGTAGTGAAAATGGCGGTTTCTGGCCGGAAAGGGATGCTCCAAAAACAGCATTGAGCAAAATGTATCTAGGAGGAATCATCGTACCTATCCTGATCGGTACGTTCCTTACCATGCTCACTTTTGTGATTGAAAGGTTTATGACCATCAGTAAAGCCAATGGTACAGGAAACAATGCAGATTTCATCCGCAAAGTACAATACCATCTGGCCAATAAGAATGTTGATGCTGCTTTAGCAGAATGCGACAAACAAAAAGGCTCGGTAGGCAATGTGATGAAGGCCGGTTTACACCGTTACAAAGACATGGTGAATAACCACGAACTGAGCAGCGAACAAAAAGTAATGGCTATCCAAAAAGAAGTAGAAGAAGCCACATCACTGGAATTACCGATGCTGGAGAAAAACCTGGTTTTCCTTTCAACTATTGCTTCTATTGCAACCCTGTTAGGACTGTTAGGAACGGTATTGGGTATGATCCGTTCTTTCTCTGCGCTTGGTGAAGACAGTGGCGGTGGTGCTGCGGCAAGTAAATTGTCGGTGGGTATCTCTGAGGCCCTGTACAATACGGCATTAGGTATCGGAACATCAGCTTTTGCTATCATTTTCTATAACATCTTTACTACAAAAATCGACGGCATCACTTATGGTATTGATGAATCAGGATTTACGTTAACCCAATCATTTGCTTCTCTGTACAAATAAGTATGGAAGAATGAAATCTTTGCATCTTAATAGTAACGTCCTAAAAAAATAACATGCCAAAAGTTAAAATACCACGTAAAAGCACAGCTATCGATATGACGGCGATGTGTGATGTGGCGTTTTTGCTGTTGTCGTTTTTCATCCTGGCAACCAAGCAAAAACCGCCTGAAGTGCTTTCCGTTACGCCGCCGGCTTCCGTTTCATCAAAGGCAGCTCCGGATAAGTCTATCCTGATCACCCTCACCAAAGAAGGGAAGGCATTCCTGATGTTGGGCGATGATACCAAAAAAGGAGAGATTCTTCAAAATATCAATGATATCAAAGGAATAGGCCTTACTCCCGGTGAAATGGCCAAGTGGAAAAAAGCTGCATTCATCGGCTTGCCGCTTAATCAGATCAAATCATCTTTAAATGCTGCAAGGGAGATACCAGCCGATAAATTACCAGGCATTCCAACTGATAGTACCAATAATGAAATGATCGACTGGATGCGGAGTATCACCAATGTTTATGCAGGCACCGATCAGAAAAAGCTGGAAGAAATGCTCCTCGTAAAAGGTGATAATGCTGCTCTCTATCCTTCATTCAAAAGAATTAAGGAAGCATTCAAAAAGAATGAGATTTACAAATTCAGGATTGTAACCAATGGCGAAGCTGTTCCGATTGGTTCTGAATTGTATAAAAAGGGAAACACTCAATAACTTTAATCAATAAAAAAATATTGCTATGGCAGAAATGGATACTTCGTCGGGCGGCGGCCATAAGAAAGGGCCGGGCGTCAAGAAAAGTAAAAAATTATCCACCCGGGTAGATCTTACGCCTATGGTTGACCTCGGATTTCTGTTGATTACCTTCTTTGTATTCACCACCACCATGAGCCAGTCTACGGCCATGAAAATGACTGAACCCAAAGATGACTCTACACAAATCCTTAAGGTGAAGAATTCCGGGGCGATGACAATTTTGCTGGGGAAAGGAGATCAGGTTTATTATTATTACGGGCAACTTGAGGCCGATAAGCTCAGTGAACAATTTAAAAGCACCAGTTTTAAAGAAATCAGAGAGTTGATTGTTGCCAAGAAAAAAGCCACCAATATTGATGACCTGATGTTTATTATAAAGTCGGATAAGGAATCCACTTTTAAAAATGCCATTGATATCCTGGATGAAATGTCTATTTGTACCGTGCCTCCTGGTCACTATGCAGAAGTGGATATCACGGAAACAGAAGATTTGCTCATACGGAAAACAGAAGAGGCAAATAATATCAAATAGTTTTGTGGAATTGCAACTTATTTTGAATCTAATTAAGCAAAGCGATTAATATGGATGTAAATAAAATTTTAAATGCCGATGTGCTCGACATCATTTTTGATGGGAGGAACAAAAATTACGGCGCATATGAACTGCGGAAATCATACAGTTCGAGGCTTACCAAGGCACTTCTGATTACAGGAGCTTTACTTTTACTCATCTTTTTGGGTACTGTTTTCGCCAATATTGTTGGTAAAAATAAAGACAAAAATGAGATTGATGTTTTAGATACTCAAATGGCAGAAGTGAAGAAAGATGAGCCACCACCGCCACCTCCACCACCACCGCCTCCAACACCTCCACCACCTCCTGAAGTGAACCAGGTTAAATTCACACCTCCTAAAATCGTAAAAGATGAGGAAGTTAAGCCTGATGAAAAGATCGAGGAAATCAAAGAAGATCAGGTAATCAGTAACAAGACCGTAGAAAGTGAAAATAAAGAACAGGTTGTTCAGGCTCCGGTTGAGGATAAGGGAACACAGGTGGTTGAAGTACCTAAAGTAGATGATGATGAAAACAAGATCTTCACCAAGGTAGAAGTGGAAGCCGGATATCCGGGAGGCGATGGTGCCTGGAGAAGGTATCTGGGTAATAACCTCGATAGTGAAGTACCCGGAAACAACAGTGCCCCTCCGGGAACTTATACAGTAATGGTACGTTTCGTTGTGGCTAAAGATGGTTCAGTGAGTGATGTGGTTGCTGAATCTGCTCATGGCTATGGTATGGAACAGGAAAGTGTTCGTGCCATCAAGAAATCAGGTAAATGGACACCGGCGATTCAAAACGGACGGAATGTAATTTCATACAAACGCCAGCCTATCACCTGGGTGGTTCCTGAATAAATTTTTTAGATCAGATTGATAAAAGCCCCAGTATTTTACCGGGGCTTTTTTAGTGTGTCAGGCATGTATAACAGCTATAGGGTGCAAGTCCCGAATACGCTTTACAGTAAGAAGTATTAGCCAAGAGCAAGGGTGTCGTGGGCGACTGCGAATCTGAAGGAAGCTGGCGGCAAACATTCGAGC